>SCQX01000302.1 GCA_004298545.1 Candidimonas sp.
GTTTCCCTACGCGGTATCAGCACTTCGAATGACCAACCACCCCGCTACGCCGGCCGATACGGTGCTGCGCCTTGAACGCGCGGTGCTCGGCTACGGCGACGTCACGGTGCTCAGCGGCATCGACCTGGCCATCGCCCCCGGGCAGGTGGTGGCCGTCATGGGGGGGTCGGGCTCGGGCAAGACTACGCTGCTGCGCGCCGCCACAGGCCAGATCCAGGCGCTGTCGGGCATCGTCGAGGCATTCGGGCGCAACGTCGCCACGGCCGATGTTGCCACCCTGCAACAGTTGCGCCAGCGCATGGGGGTGCTGTTCCAGCAAGGCGCGCTGTTCACCGACCTGAACGTTTTCGAGAACGTGGCCTTCCCGTTGCGCGAGCACCGTCAGGTCGGCGAGGACGAGGTCACGCGGCAGGTGCTCGACAAGCTCGATGCCGTCGGGCTGCGCGCCGCGGCGCATCTGAACATCTCCGAGGTCTCGGGCGGCATGGCGCGCCGGGTGGCGCTGGCGCGCGCCATCGTGCTGGAGCCGGAATTCATACTCTACGACGAACCGTTCGCCGGGCTGGACCCCATCTCGCTGAGCATCATCGCTCAGCTCATCCGCGGCATGACCGACCGGCTGCACTGCGCGTCCCTGCTCATCACTCACGACGTGGCCGAATCGTTCGCCATCGCCGACTACGTCTACATGGTGGGGCGGGGCAAACTGCTGGCGCGCGGGGTGCCCGCTGAACTGACGGCGTCCAGCGACCCGACCGTTCGCCAGTTTCTCGACGCCAAGCCCGACGGCCCCATCGCCTTCAACTATCCCGAGACGCCGCGCTTCAAACAGTGGCTGGCCACGCGACCGGGGGGCCGCGCATGATCGCGCCAACGGCAGCCGTCGCCTCGGTCGGGCGCCTGGTGCGCCTGACCATCGCCGGATTGGGCGCCTTCACCCGCTTCTTCCTGACGATCATCGCGCGCAGCGGCCTGGCGCTGCGGCGCCCTGGGCTGGTCAGCCAGCAAGTCCATTTCATCGGCAACTATTCGCTGCTCATCATCTCGGTATCCGGCCTCTTCGTGGGCTTCGTGCTGGGGCTGCAGGGCTATTACACCTTGAACCGCTACGGGTCGGAAGAGGCGCTGGGCCTGCTGGTGGCGCTGTCGCTGGTGCGTGAACTGGGGCCGGTCATCACCGCGCTGCTCTTCGCCGGGCGGGCCGGCACGTCGCTGACGGCCGAGATCGGGCTGATGAAGGCGGGCGAACAGCTGGCCGCCATGGAGGTCATGGCGGTCGACCCGTTCCGGCGGGTGCTGGTGCCGCGCTTCTGGGGCGGGGTGATCGCCATGCCCATCCTGGCGGCCGTGTTCTCCATGGTGGGCATCATGGGCGGCTGGTTCGTCGGCGTGGTCCTGATCGGCATCGACCCGGGCACGTTCTGGTCGCAGATGCAGGGCGGCGTCGACGTCATCGACGACATTGGCAACGGTATCGTCAAGAGCGTCATCTTCGGGGTGGCCGTCACGCTCATCGCCCTGTACGAGGGCTGGACCGCCCGCGCCACCCCCGAAGGCGTGGCGCGCGCCACGACGCGCACGGTGGTGAACGGCGCCCTGGTGGTGCTGGGCCTGGACTTCCTGCTGACCGCCCTGATGTTCAGCAACTGATATTGAGTGACGGATGTTTCGCAACCGACGGAAATTGATGACGGAAGAGCAACGATGACACGAGAAAGAACGGATTTCTGGGTGGGGCTGTTCGTGTTGCTGGGCATTGTCGCCGTCGCGTTCCTCGCCCTGCGCGCCGGCAACCTGAGCTCGTTTTCCTTCGCGCCCACCTACGCGGTGACGGCCCGCTTCGACAACGTGGGCAGCCTGAAAGTGCGCGCGCCGGTCAAGAGCAGCGGGGTGGTGGTGGGCCGGGTGGCCAGCATTGGCTTCGACAACAAGCGCTACCAGGCCGAGGTAACCCTCGACATACGCAAGCCCTACATGTTCGACGACGAAACGTCGGCCTCCATCCTGACGTCGGGCCTGCTGGGCGAACAGTATGTGGGTCTGACTCCGGGCGGCGGCGAGAAGATGCTGGCGCAGGGCAGCCGCATCAAATACACGCAAAGCGCCGTCGTGCTGGAAGACCTGATCAGCAAGTTCCTGTACAGTTCCGCCAGCAAACAGGGAACGCCGGAAAGCGGCGCCTCGGGCGGCGCAGCGGCTAGCGGTTCAACGCGGGGCAACGCGGCAACGAATGGCGGATCGGCCGGCGGCACGCCGGGGGTCGGCACCTCTCCCGCGCCCGGCGCGGCACGGTGACCGCCCCCGGACGAGGCGTCAAAAACACGGGGTTATACTTTTAAAAAAACGGAAAGCAGCTTTGGCCAGTGTTCTGTTTTTGATTGAACGGGAAGCGGTTTCGGCCAGTACTCCGTTCAATCAGCCTGCGCACTCGGGTTCGGATTGAAGTCGAACCTTCGACTCAGCCAAACGAAACAGCAAAACATAAAATCCATGACTCGGCCCTCCCCCGTCACCGCTCGACGAGCACCGCCCGTTACCGCCCGACGCCTGGCGCGCCTGGTGCCAATACTGGCCGCCACCCTGCTGGCGGCCGGATGCGCCACGGTGAAGAACCCCAGCCCCAACGACCCGTGGGAAAGCTACAACCGCGGCATGTACGCCTTCAACACGAAGGTGGACGCGGTCGTCTTCAAACCCATTGCCACAGGCTACGAAAAAGTCACGCCCAAGCCGGTGCGCACCTGCATCCACAACATGTTCAACAACGTGGCCGACCTCTGGTCGGCGTTCAACAGTTTCATCCAGGGGCGCGGGGTAGATTTCGCCAACACGCTGGGGCGCGTGCTGCTCAACACCACCATGGGTATAGGCGGATGCTTCGACGTCAACAGCGCAATCGGCGGGCGGCGCATCGTCAATGATTTCGGCATCACGCTGGGCGTCTGGGGTCTGAGCCCGGGTCCGTATTTCGTGCTGCCCATCCTTGGGCCCAGCACCGTGCGCGACAGCGCCGCCACGGCCACGACCGCCGCCGCCACGTTTTCCAACGACAGCAAATTCTTCTCGCCCCTCGCGCCCATCATGGCCATTCGGAACATTCCGCTGCGCAACGGCGTGCTGGTGCTGAACGTGGTCGACGCGCGCGCCAGCCTGCTCGATTCCGAGAAGCTGCTCGACCAGATCGCGCTGGACAAATACAGTTTCATCCGCGACGCCTACCTGCAGCGCCGCCACGCGCTGGTGCAAAGCAAGCTGCGCAATGGTCACGAAGACGCGCTGCCCGACTACTCCGACTCACCCAATTCATCCAGTCCGCCGCTACCCGGCCATCCCAAACCAACCAATCCATCCGGTCCGTCGCTGCCCAACTACTCCGACCCGGGCGACGTCGGCAATTCGGCCCAATCCAGCTACTCGGGCGTCGTGCCGGTCAGCGTGCAACAAGCCGGCACGCCGTCCGCGGCCCGCTGAGGCGGGGCCACTCCTGGAGCCACTCATGCCTGTGTCTTTCTTTGCTTCGCCGTTCATGAATTCGCGCCGCTTCCTGCTGGGCCTTGGCGTGGCGGTTTCGCTGAGCCTTGGCCTGGCGGGCGGCGCGCAGGCCGAACTGGCGGTCAACCCGAACGGCCCGCCCAACGATTTCGTGCGCGCGGTGGGCGACAATGCGCTGAACGCCATCAAACAAGCGCACGTCGGCAGCGGGGAAATCGGGAAAATCAATCAGATCGTCGACAAATACGTGCTGCCCTACGTCGACATGCGGAAAACCACGCGCCTGTCGGCGGGCCGCTATTGGCGCCAGGCCACCCCGCAACAGCAAACGGAACTGGTGAATGCATTCAAGGGAACGCTGATACGCACTTACAGCGGGGCGTTCACCCGCGTGGATCTGAATTCCAAGCTGACGTTTCTGCCATTTCGCGGCAACCCTGAGTCCGACGACGTCGCGGTGCGGTCCACCCTGACGCTCACCGATTCGCCATCGATCGGCATCGACTACCGCCTCGAAAAAACGCCCCAGGGCTGGAAAATCTATGACCTCAACGTGGAAGGCATCTGGCTCATCCAGAACTATCGCAACCAATTTGCCGAACAAATTTCGCGCAATGGCATCGACGGCCTCATCCAGGCCTTGAACGCGCAGAGCAGGCGCCAACAATAAGAGAGTCGCGCACTCTTCTATAATGGGTAGTTCGGCCTTCTTTTTTCGGTCGGACCAGTATCGACTATGCCTGCCCTTTGCCTGGAACACATCTCAAAAATCTACCCGCACCACGTTTCCGGTTGGAAAAAATGGTTTCGGTCCCCGGCGTCGAACGCCGGATTCCAGGCGCTCGACGGCGTCAGCCTGGCGGTGGATTATGGTGAATTCTTCGGGCTGCTGGGGCCCAACGGCGCAGGCAAGACCACCCTCATCTCCATACTGGCGGGCATCACGCGCGCCAGCGCGGGGCGGGCCAGCGTGTGCGGCTACGACGTGGTCACACGTTTCAAGCAATCGCGCCGTTGCCTGGGGGTGGTGCCGCAGGAAATCGTCTACGACCCGTTCTTCACCGTGCGTGAAACGCTACGCATCCAGTCGGGCTACTTCGGCCTGCGCCACAACGACGACTGGATCGACGAAATCCTGAGCAACCTGGGCCTTGCCGACAAGGCCGACACCAACATGCGCGCGCTGTCGGGCGGCATGAAGCGGCGCGTTCTGGTGGCGCAGGCGCTGGTGCACCGCCCGCCGGTCATCGTGCTCGACGAACCCACCGCGGGGGTCGACGTCGATTTGCGCCGCACGCTGTGGGATTTCATCTCGCGCCTGAACAAGGCGGGCCACACCATCATGCTGACCACGCACTACCTGGAGGAGGCCGAGGCGTTGTGCGGGCGCATCGCCATGCTCAAGCACGGGCGCGTCGTGGCGCTGGACACCACGCAGGCGCTGCTGGCGCGCGTGGGCGGCAGCGACCTGGAAGATGTATTCGTGCGCATCATGCACGACGACCATTACGAGAAGGCGGTGGCATGAAATCCTCCGCGATGGATGCGGCCGGCGGCGGCATGGAGTCTCCCGCGATCAATGCGGCCGGCAGCGGCATGAGGCCTCCCGCGCTTGACGCGGCCGGCGGCAGTTCGGGCTTTCCCACCCTGCTGCACAAGGAGCTCAGCCGCTTCCTCAAGGTTGGTTTCCAGACGGTGGCGGCGCCCGTCGTCACGGCACTGCTGTACCTGCTCATCTTCGCGCACGTCCTCTCGGGCCGGGTACACGTGTATGGCAGCGTGCCATACACCTCGTTCCTGATCCCCGGACTGATGATGATGAGCATGCTGCAGAATTCATTCGCCAACCCCTCGTCCTCGCTGATTCAAAGCCGCATCACCGGAAACCTGGTATTCATTCTGCTGCCCCCCTTGTCGCATCGCGAAATTTTTGGCGCCTACCTGCTGGCTTCCATCGCGCGCGGCCTGTGCGTGGGCGTCTTCATCTGGCTCGTGGCGCTGTTCTTCATCCCCCTGCCGCCCTCGAACGCGCTGTGGATACTGGCCTTCGCCCTGCTGTCTTGTGGCATCATGGCCAACCTGGGCATCATCGCCGGCCTGTGGTCCGAGAAGTTCGACCAGCTCGCCGCTTTCCAGAATTTCCTGATCGTGCCTGCCACTTTCCTCTCGGGTGTGTTCTACTCCATTCACAGCTTGCCGCCGTTCTGGCAGACGGTGTCGCGCTGGAACCCATTGTTCTACACCATCGACGGTTTCCGCTATGGCTTCTTCGCGGTCTCCGACGTCTCGCCGTGGGAAAGTCTGAGTGTGGTGAGCGCGGTATTTGTCGTACTGTGCCTGTGGACGCTACACCTGCTTGCCCGCGGCTACAAACTGCGAACCTGATCGTCATGCTGCCCACTCCAGACCTGATTCGTGAAACCATTGCCCGCGACCTGCCGTGCGAGCACCTCCAGGTGGCCGGCGACGGTGCGCACTTCCAGGCGCTCATCGTCAGCCGCGAATTCGAGGGGTTGCGCCTCATTGCCCGCCACCAGCGGGTCTACGCCGCCCTGGGCGAACGCATGAAGGCGGAAATCCACGCGTTGTCCATGCGCACCCTGACACCCGCCGAGTATCAGGCGCAATCGCATGGATAAGCTGCACATCACCGGCGGGGCGCGCCTGAATGGCGAAATACGGGTGTCGGGTGCGAAAAACGCCGCGCTTCCCATTCTGTGCGCCAGCCTGCTCACGGCCGATGCCCTGGCGGTCGGCAACGTGCCCGCGCTCAACGACGTCGACACCACGCTGCGGCTGCTCGAACGCCTCGGGGTGCGGGCGCGGCGCGCGGCCGACGACACGGTCGAACTGCGGGCCAACCAGGTTGCAAGCGTCGAAGCGCCTTACGACCTGGTCAAGACCATGCGCGCGTCCATTCTCGTGCTGGGACCGCTGCTGGCGCGTTTCGGCGAGGCGCACGTCAGCCTTCCGGGCGGCTGCGCCATCGGGCAGCGCCCCGTGGACCAGCACATCAAGGGTCTGGCGGCGCTGGGCGCGGAAATCCGCATCGAGCACGGCTACGTCGTCGCCCGTGCGAAACGGCTGAAGGGCGCGTCGGTGCGCACCGACATGATCACCGTCACCGGCACGGAAAACCTGATGATGGCGGCTGTGCTGGCCGACGGACGCACCGTGCTGCAAAACGCCGCGCGCGAGCCGGAAGTCGTCGACCTGGCCGAATTGCTCATCAAAATGGGCGCCCACATCGAGGGCCATGGCACCGACCACATTGCCATCGACGGTGTCGAACGCCTGCACGGCGCCACGCACCGGGTCGTGGCCGACCGCATCGAAGCCGGCACCTTCCTGTGCGCCGTGGCAGCCACTGGCGGCGACATCGTGCTGCGCGACGCCGCGCCCGCCACCATGGGCGCCACGCTCGACAAGCTGCGCGAAGCCGGGCTGGCCGTCGACGCCGGCGGCGACTGGATACACGCCACCATGAACCGGCGCCCAAGCGCCGTCGGTTTCCGCACCCTGGAATACCCCGGGTTCGCCACCGACATGCAGGCGCAGCTCATGGCGTTGAACACCATCGCCGACGGCACCAGTGTCATCGTCGAAACCATCTTTGAGAACCGCTACATGCACGTCCAGGAACTGAGCCGCATGGGCGCCCAGATCGACATCGACGGCCACACCGCCGTGGTAACCGGCATGCCGGCGCTGTCGGGCGCCAGGGTGATGGCGACCGACCTGCGCGCATCGGCCAGCCTGGTGATCGCCGGCCTGGCCGCCCGCGGCGAGACGACGGTGGAACGCATCTACCACCTCGACCGTGGGTACGAACGCATGGAGGCCAAGCTGCACAGCCTGGGCGCCCGCATCGAACGCATCAAGAGCAAAGCATGAGCCCCGTCAGCCCGACCCCCCCGCTTACCCTGGCCCTGTCGAAAGGGCGCATCTTCGAGGAAACGCTGCCCCTGCTGGAGGCGGCCGGCGTGCATGTCGCCGAAGACCCCGAGACATCGCGCAAGCTGATCCTGCCAACCAGCTCGGCGGGCCTGCGGCTGCTGATCGTGCGCGCATCCGACGTGCCCACCTACGTTCAGTACGGCGCGGCCGATTTCGGCATCGCTGGCAAAGATGTGCTCTACGAGCACGAGGCGCACGACACGGGCGGCCTCTACCAGCCCATCGACCTGAATATCGCGCGCTGCCGGCTGTGCGTGGCGGTGCCTCAGGGCTTCGACTACCAGGCCGCGGTACGGCAGGGGTCGCGCCTGCGCGTGGCCACCAAATACGTGCGCGCGGCGCGCGAACACTTTGCCGCCAAGGGCGTATACGTCGACCTGATCAAACTATACGGCTCGATGGAGCTGGCCCCCCTGGTTGGCCTGGCCGACGCCATCGTCGATCTGGTCTCCAGCGGCAACACGCTCAGAGCCAATCACCTGGTGGCGGTGGAACACATCGTCGACATCTCTTCGCGCCTGATCGTCAACCAGGCGGCGCTCAAGACCCGCTCGGCCGAGCTGCGCCCGCTGCTCGACGCCTTCGCCCGCGCCTCCGTCGCCTGACGCAGGCGCTTGCCCGGATTCACCATCATGCTCAAGATTACCCGTCTCGCCACCACTTCCCCCGACTTCCCGACGGCGCTGCGCAGCCTGCTGACACTCGATGCCACTCAGAACGCCGCCATCGAGCGCGCCGTGACGGATATCGTGCGGCAGGTGCGCGCGCGCGGCGACGCCGCCGTGCTGAACTACACGCGGCGCTTCGACCGGGTGGCGGCCGCCACGGTGGCCGCGCTCGAGATTCCACGCCAGGAATGGACAACGGCGCTTGCCGCGCTGCCCGCCGACTTGCGTGCCGCGCTGGAAACCTCGGTGCGGCGCGTGAAAACCTATCATGAACACCAGGTCGCGCAAACCTGGCGCTATACCGAAGCGGACGGCACGGTGCTCGGCCAGAAGATCACTGCGCTCGACCGCGTCGGCCTGTACGTGCCCGGCGGCAAAGCCGCGTACCCCTCGTCGGTCATCATGAACACCGTGCCCGCGAAAGTGGCGGGCGTCGGCGAAGTGGTCATGGCCACGCCCACGCCGGACGGCACGCGCAATCCCATCGTGCTGGCGGCGGCCGCGCTGGCCGGCGTCGACCGTATCTGGGCAGTGGGCGGCGCCCAGGCCGTGGCCGCGCTAGCCTACGGCACCGAGACCATTGCGCCGGTGGACAAAGTCGTCGGCCCCGGCAATGCCTACGTGGCGGCGGCCAAACGCCACGTGTTCGGCGCGGTGGGCATCGATATGGTGGCCGGCCCGAGCGAAATCCTGATCATCTGCGACGGCGGCACGCCGGCCGACTGGATCGCCATGGATCTGTTCTCGCAGGCCGAGCACGACGAACTCGCGCAAGCCATCCTGCTGTGCCCCGACGCCGCCTTCCTCGACCAGGTGGCGGTATCCATGACGCGCCAGCTGGCGGCCATGCCGCGCGCCGCCATCATCGCCGCCAGCCTGGCGGCGCGCGGCGCGCTGATCCACACGCGCGACCTCGACGAGGCCTGCGCCATCGCCAACGACATCGCCCCCGAACACCTGGAACTCTCCGTCGAGAATCCGCACCGGCTGGTCAACAAAATTCGCCATGCCGGCGCCATTTTCCTGGGCCGCTACAGCTCCGAGGCGCTGGGCGATTACTGCGCCGGGCCCAACCACGTGCTGCCCACTTCACGCACCGCGCGTTTCTCCTCGCCACTCGGGGTGTATGATTTCCAGAAACGCACCAGCTTGATTGAAATTTCCCGGGCGGGGGCGCAGACACTCGGACACATTGCCGCGCGGATGGCGCGCGGCGAGGGTTTGCAGTCTCACGCCGCAAGCGCCGAATACCGGCTAGACCGCAACTCCAAGACCTGACCATGCGCACCGCCGACATCACCCGCAACACCAACGAGACACGCATCAGCGCGTCCATCGATCTCGACGGAACGGGCCGCCACGACATCGACACCGGCGTGCCGTTCCTGAACCACATGCTCGAACAGGTCGCGCGCCACGGCCTCATCGACCTGACCGTCCACGGCCAGGGCGACACCCACATCGACGATCATCACACCGTGGAAGACACGGGCATCGTGCTGGGGCAGGCGTTCGCCCGCGCCGCGGGCGACAAGGCGGGCCTGCGCCGCTACGGTCATGCCTACGTGCCGCTGGACGAAGCCCTGTCGCGCGTGGTGGTCGATTTCTCGGGCCGGCCCGGCCTCTACTATCACGTACCGTTCACGCGCCCGCGCATTGGTCGGTTCGACGTCGACCTGGCGCACGAATTCTTCCAGGGGTTCGTCAATCACGCGCTGGTCACTTTGCACGTGGACAACCTGCGCGGCGACAACGCGCACCACCAGTGCGAAACCGTATTCAAGGCGTTTGGCAGGGCGCTGCGCATGGCGGTGGAACGCGATCCCCGCGGCGCTGGCGCCATACCCTCCACCAAGGGTGTACTCTAGCGTCAGAACACTGTATCGCGCACCCGTCGACCCACATCTCCGCACCGTGAACACCATTGCCATCGTCGACTACGGAATGGGCAATTTCCATTCCGTCGCGCGCGCGCTGCGGGCGGTGGCGCCCGATGCCGCCATTGCGGTATGCCGCGACGCGGCCGCCATCGACCGCGCCTCGCGGGTGGTCTTTCCCGGCCAGGGCGCCATGCCCGACTGCATGCGCATCCTGAACGAATCGGGCCTGCGCGAGGCGGTTCTGCGCGCAGCGCGGTCGCGGCCGCTGCTGGGCGTCTGCATCGGCGAGCAAATGCTGTTTTCCGCAAGCGACGAGGGCAACACGCCCTGCCTGGACATTTTTCCGGGGCACGTGCGCCGCTTCAGTGGCCCCGCCTACGCCGACAACCACGCGCCCGGCGACGGCCGCGAACGCCTGAAGGTGCCGCACATGGGCTGGAACCGTGTGCACCAGGCACGGCCGCATGCCCTGTGGCGCGGCATTCCCGACGACACCTATTTCTATTTCGTGCACAGCTACTACGCCGCGCCGCTCGATCCGGCCACTACGGTTGGAGAAACCCAGTATGGTTTGCGCTTTACCAGCGCCGTGGCAGACGCTAATATTTTCGCGGTACAGTTCCACCCCGAAAAAAGCGCCGCGCACGGCCTGCAGCTGTACCGAAACTTCATCGATTGGAACCCCTGACGGTGCCAACCCAGCCTTTTCCACACCACTGATCGTCACTGACCGATATGCTTCTGATCCCCGCCATCGACCTGCAAGACGGACGCTGCGTGCGCCTTCGCCAGGGCGACCCGACCAATGCAACCATATTCTCCGATGACCCCGGCGCCATGGCCGACCAATGGCTCGAGCAGGGCGCCCGCCGTCTGCACCTGGTGGACCTCAACGGCGCCGCCGCCGGCAAGCCGAAAAACCAGGCGGCGATCAAGGCCATCGTCAGCGTCGTGGGCGACGGCGTTCCGGTGCAGATCGGCGGCGGCATCCGCACCATGGATACCATCGAACACTACCTCGACAACGGCATCTCGTACGTCATTATCGGCACCGCCGCCGTGAAAGACCCGGGGTTCCTGCGCGACGCCTGCAGCGCGTTCCCGGGCAGCATCATCGTGGGGCTCGACGCGCGCGACGGTAAAGTGGCCACCGACGGGTGGAGCAAGCTGACGCGCCACGACGTCTCCGACCTCGCCCGCAAATTCGTCGATTACGGCTGCGAAGCCATCATCTACACCGACATCGGCCGCGACGGCATGCTCAGCGGTGTCAACATCGACGCCACCGTCGCGCTGGCGCGGCAAGTGAACATTCCCATCTACGCGTCGGGCGGCGTCGCCAGCCTGGACGATATCCGTGCCCTGTGTCGCGTGGAAGACGAAGGGGTGGAAGGCGCCATTCTGGGGCGCAGTCTGTACGAAGGCACGCTAGACTTCGGCGCCGCCCAGGATCTCGCCGACGAGCTCGGCGCGGAATGACCGCTCGCCCCAGCGCAAACGCCGCGACGGCGCTCACCCGACGCATCATTCCGTGTCTGGACGTGAAGGGCGGACGCGTCGTCAAGGGCGTCAACTTCGTTGGCCTGGCCGACGCCGGCGATCCGGTGGAAATCGCGCGCCGCTACGATGAACAGGGCGCGGACGAGCTGACATTCCTCGACATCACCGCCACCAGCGACGAACGCGACCTGATACTGCCCATCATCGAGGCCGTGGCCTCGCAGGTGTTCATCCCCCTGACCGTCGGCGGCGGCGTGCGCAAAGTGGCCGACATCCAACGCCTGCTCAATGCCGGCGCCGATAAAATATCCGTCAACAGCGCCGCCGTGGCCAACCCCGAACTGGTGCGCGACGCGGCCGACTATCACGGCTCGCAGTGCATCGTGGTCGCCATCGATGCGCGCCGCCGCGCCGCCGGCGGATGGGAAGTCCACACGCATGGCGGGCGCCGCGCGACGGGGATCGACGCCGTCGCCTGGGCGCGAAAAATGGTGGATTACGGCGCCGGCGAAATCCTGCTGACCAGCATGGACCGCGACGGCACCCGGGCGGGGTTCGACCTGGAACTGACGCGCGCCGTGGCGGACGCGGTCGCGGTACCGGTCATCGCCTCGGGCGGCGTCGGCGAGCTGCAGCATCTGGTCGACGGTATCATTGAAGGGCACGCCAGCGCGGTGCTTGCCGCCAGCATCTTCCACTACGGGCGCTATACCATACGGGAAGCCAAAGAATTCATGGCCCGCCACGGCATCGAGGTACGACTGACATCATGAGCGACGACGCAAACTGGCTGGGCGAAGTTCACTTCGACGAACACGGGCTGGTGCCCGCCATCGCGCAAGACGCCATCACCGGCAAAGTGCTGATGGTGGCGTGGATGAACGCCGAGGCCGCGAGCGAAACCGCCGCGACGGGCCGCGCCGTGTACTGGTCGCGCTCGCGCAAGCGCCTGTGGCGCAAGGGCGAGGAATCGGGCCACGTGCAAGTCGTGCGCGAGATTCGGCTCGACTGCGACGGCGACGTGCTGCTTCTGCAGGTCGAACAGCACGGCGGCATTGCCTGCCACACGGGCCGCAACCGATGTTTTTTCCGGCGCCTCGACGGCCGCCCACCGCTGGCCGCGTGGACGATCACCGACCCGGTGCTCAAACGTCCGGAAGACATCTACGGCCCGGCGGCGGGCGCGCATTCCCAATCTGTAGCGGAACATCCTGCGGCGGGCACGCAGCCCCATTCCGCCACGGCACACCCTTCGACGGGCGCACCCGCCGACGGCGCCAGCGGCGGACACCACACAACCGATGCACCCGCCGCGGGCGACGTGCTGGCGCGCCTGGCCGATACGCTGGAATCGCGCCTGCCGCGCAACGGCGGCGACCCCGCCACATCCTATACCGCGCAATTGCTGGCGCGCGGACCCGACGCCTTCCTCAAAAAAATTGGCGAGGAAGCCACCGAGCTGGTCATGGCCGCGAAGGACGAACGGCCCGAACGCATCGTCAGCGAGGCGGCCGACCTCTGGTTCCACTGCCTGGTGGCGTTGACCCACTACGGTTTGCGCCCCGAAGACGTGGCGCGCGAACTCGAACGCCGCGAAGGCACGTCGGGCCTGGTCGAGAAAGCCGGCCGGCATCCATGAGTTCGCACGCCCCCCGCAAACAAAATCGGCAGTTCGCCCCCCTGCGGTGACAAAACTTGTAGCATACTGGAACTGTCGCGCGTGAAAGTTGTCTTTCCTACACACTGACGCCCCGGTTGGCTGGTTCCTAGGGAAACACGCTCACGCGCCGCCAGCGGCAGCCGGTTTCTCATTTCATGATATAAATCCGCCTGCCCGCGGCCATTTGTCGCCACGCACAAAGCGGCATATCGCAGCGTGGCGCGCCGTTTGGCTGGTTCGAGCGCCGGTTCGTGCATTCGAAGGTTCCGGCCCGCGCCGGTATGACGCCCAGGCGGCCGAACCGGCGCCCTCCAGTTGGGTAGAATGGTGACATCGATTTCCACATCCGCGGGGCTCCGCCCCGAGACACGCAGCGCGGCAATCGCCGCTTAACGGAGACACATCATGGGTGGCTTGAGTATCTGGCACTGGCTCATCGTTCTGGTAATCGTGGCGCTCATTTTCGGCACCAAGAAACTGCGCGGCTTCGGCGAAGACCTGGGCAGCGCGGTGAAGGGCTTCAAGAAAGGCATGCGCGAGGCCGAGCAGGAAGACGCGGCCAACGCGCCGGCCGCGAACCCGCAGCGCGTGGAAAACAAGGACACCATCGACGTCCAGGCAACCGAGAAAACCGACTCCGCCGCGCGATAGGCGGCATTGACTCATGTTCGACGTCAGCTTCACGGAACTACTCCTCATCGGCATCATCGCGCTGATCGTCATCGGTCCCGAGCGCCTGCCGGGTGTTGCGCGCACCATCGGCCACCTGGTCGGGCGCGCGCAACGCTACGTGAACGAGGTGAAGGCCGACATCCAGCGGGAAGTCGACTTGAGCGAGATCACCAACCTGAAGGATCAGATCAGCGACGCGGCCAACAGCATGAAAGCGTCGCTGGAAACCGCCACGGAAGAACTGCGCAAGCCCATCCAGGAAACGCAGGATGCCTTCAAGGACGCGTCGAACTCCGTCAACAGCCTGCTGGCAGAGGCGAAGACCTCGGTCAAGGAAGCCGCTGACGGCGTGAAGCAGATCGCGGCACCCGCCAGCGGGGCGGCAGCGGCCGAAGCCCCGGTGGCGCAAATCGCTGACGCGGCGCCAGCCGCTCCGGCCATTCCCGTGCCAACCGCTTCAACGCCGGCCGCTTCAACGCCGACCGATCCAGTGGCGACCGATCCAGTGGCGACCGCCCCAGTGTCAGCCGTTCCAGTGTCGGCCACACCGGCATCGGCCGCGGTGAACCCGGGACCCGCGGAGTCGCCGGCGGACACGGCGCACGAGCCGCCACCACCGCCAGTGGCGGAACCGAAGCAAGCCACCCCGGCCGAGACGCGCAAGTGAGCAAGACCGACGACGATTCCACCGTGGATTCCACGCAGGAAACGTTCATTTCGCACCTGATCGAACTGCGCACGCGCCTGATCCGCGCCGTGGCGTCGGTCATCATCATCTTCGCGGTGCTCTTCATCTACCCCGGCGCATCACGCATCTACGACGCACTGGCCGCGCCGATGCTGGCGTCGCTGCCCACGGGCACCCGCATGATCGCCACGGGCGTGATCACACCATTCATGGTGCCCATCAAGGTCACCCTGCTCGCGGCGTTCGTCCTGGCACTGCCCTTCGTCCTGTACCAGGCCTGGGCATTCGTCGCGCCCGGCCTGTACAAACACGAGCGGCGCATGGCGCTGCCGCTCATCGTTTCCAGCACTTTTCTCTTTCTGCTGGGCATGGCGTTCTGCTACTTCGTCGTGTTCCGCACCGTATTCCACTTCATTGCGCATTTCGCCCCGCACTCGATCACCCCCGCGCCTGACATCGAGGCCTACCTGAACTTCGTGATGACGATGTTCATCGCCTTCGGCGTGGCGTTCGAGGTGCCCATCTTCGTCATCCTGCTGGTCAAGACGGGTGTGGTCACCGTCGAGAAACTGCGCTCGATTCGCGGCTACGTGATCGTGGGCGCATTCATCGTGGCGGCGGTGATCACCCCCCCCGACGCGCTCAGTCAGTTCATGCTGGCTTTTCCGCTGTGCCTGCTGTTCGAGATTGGCGTCTTCGCGGCCAGCCGCATGCAAAAAAAGCCCAAGGAAGGCGAGGAAGGCACGCGCGAAGTGGCCGATACCGACGACACGTGATCAACGTGTGGGGCCGGGCGGCCGGGCGCCGACCTTGACCCGCACCTCGTGGGTACGGCCATCGCGCAGAATGGTCAGGGTGACTTCCCGGCCGGGCGCTATGGGCGCGATCTGGCTCAGGAACCCGACGGTATCGTAGACCAGGTGGCCGTCGATCTTGCGCACGATGTCACCAACGTGCACCCCCGCGTCCCACGCCGGGCTGCGCCGCTGCACGCTGGCAACGATGATGCCGTCGTCACGGCTCAGATGGAAGGCATGCGCCAGATCGGGCGTGATGTCCTGCGGTTCGATGCCCAGCCAGCCACGTGTGACATGGCCCGTCTTGATGATCTGCTCCATGATCTGGTGCGCGGCGGGCGCCGGGATGGCGAACCCGATGCCCAGCGAGCCGCCACTGGACCCCGAATAGATGGCCGTGTTGATGCCCACCAGCTGGCCGGACGTGTCGATGAGCGCGCCGCCCGAATTCCCCGGGTTGATGGCCGCGTCCGTCTGAATGAAATTTTCATCGATATCCAGGCCCAGCCGGTTGCGTCCAAGTGCCGATACAATGCCCATGGTGGTCGTCTGGCCCACGCCAAATGGGTTGCCGATCGCCAGCACCACATCGCCCACGCGCACCTGATGGCGGCTATTGAACGTGATGACCGCCAGATCGGGCAGATCGATTTTCAGCACGGCCAGATCGCTCTCGCGGTCCGCGCCCACCACGCGCGCCTCGGCCTGGCGCCCGTCGTTCAGCGAAACCCGTATGGTGTCGGCCGATTCGATGACGTGGTCATTGGTGAGAATGTAGCCACTCTTGCTGACGATCACGCCCGAGCCCAGCGCCGTGGTCTTCTGGCTGCGCGTGAAGCCGGGCAGGTTGCGGAACAGGCGCGCCAGATCGGGGTCGTCGGGCAGCGGCACGATGGGTTCACGGACGCGTTTGCTGGTATAAACGTTGACGACGGCCGGTGCGGCCAGCGCAACCGCGCCGGCATACGAAATCGGCGCGGCGCGCGGGGCCGGCTCGACCGCGGGCGCCGACAACGGTGCGCGCGGCGCGGTTCGGGGCGCGCCACGCAACCATTCCGGACGCAGCGTTGCCACGACGAACAAGACGCCCAGGCAAATCGTTACCGTTTGGGCAAACAGCAACCACAATCGACGCATATGCTTTGCTCATCCATAAAACCCGCGCGAGGTCAGTGATGAATCAGGTCTCTACCACCGAACTGGCGAACTGGCTGGACCAGACGCTGCACCCCGAACGCTTCCAGGATTACTGCCCAAACGGGTTGCAAGTTGAAGGCAAAACCGCCATTTCCCATATTATCGCCGGAGTGACCGCTTCGTTGGCGCTGCTCGAGGTCGCCGTCGCGCGCGGCGCCGACGCCGTCCTCGTGCACCACGGGTGGTTCTGGAAGCATGAAGAGGCCCGCGTACGCGGGCCCAAGCGCGCACGCCTGGCGCTGGCGCTGCGGCACGACCTGAATTTGTTCGCCTACCATCTGCCGCTGGACGCGCATCCGGTACTGGGGAACAACGCCCAATTGGCCAGGCGGCTGGGCTTCGTCGTCGAGCGCGGCGCCGATGGCCAACCGCGCACGTGCGGGCCGGAAGGCCTGGTGTGGCTGGGCCGGCGCAACCCTCCCCAGCGCCTTGCCGAGCTCGGGCGCGCAATCGGCGACGCCCTGTGCCGCGCTCCCCTGGTCGTGGGCGACCCCCACCGGGAGATCGAACGCATCGCCTGGTGCACCGGCGGCGCGCAAAGCATGATGGCCGACGCGGTGCAAGCCGGCGCGCAACTGTACCTTACGGGCGAGGCCTCGGAGCCGACCTTCCACCTGGCGCAAGAAACCGGCACTGCCTTCATCGCGGCCGGCCACCACGCCACCGAGCGCTACGGTGTCGCGGCGCTGGGCGAAGCCGTTGCCGAACGATTCGGCATCCGCGTCGACTTCGTGGACCTCGATAACCCCATCTGAGCGTCAAGGCCGCCGATCGCTCTTGAGCAGGTCGCGGATTTCGCGCAGCACCAGCACGTCATCGGGGGTGGGTGGCGGCGCCGCCGGCGCGGCCGCTTCTTCCTTGATGATGCGCTGACGCGCAACGTTGGCCGCCTTCACCAGGCAGAACACCACCAGCGCCAGCAAGACGAAGTTGACGAATATGGTGATGAAGTTCCCCCACCCCAGCAGCACCGCGCCAGCCTTGGTCATGTCGGCATAGGTGCGCGGCCCGCCATAGTCGGCCGGCGCCTTCAGCACCCAGAACATATTGGAGAAGTCGACTCTGCCTCCCAGGATGACGCTGACGATCGGCATGATGACGTCCTTGACCAGCGAATCGATGATCTTGCCGAAAGCAGCGCCGATGATCACGCCGATGGCCAGATCCATCATGTTTCCCTTGACTGCGAATTCACGAAATTCCGCGAAAAAGCGCTTGGTCGCTCCCACTTCGTTCTCCTTAGAAATTCGCCGATGAACAGCTGACGGTATAATAAGCGGCTCGCGCAGGCAACCGCGTGAAAAGAATGGTAAAGAGTGTTTCGCTTCGTTGAACGGCGTACGGCGGCGCATGGCGCTGCACGGCGCCGGGTCGATCGTGCGCCGTGGTGTCACAGCAAGAACAGTAAGACAGCAAAGAAAGGAGCCGTTCTCATGGCTGGAGAGAAATCCGTCGAAACGACAGGGCTTATCGGGTGGATAGATCAGCGCTTTCCGCTGACGTCCACCTACAAGAAGCATCTGGCCGAATATTACGCACCCAAGAATTTCAATTTCTGGTACTTCTTCGGTTCCCTGGCCCTGCTGGTGCTGGCAATTCAGATCATCACCGGCATCTTTCTGGCCATGAACTACAAGCCAGACGCCAAGCTGGCCTTCGCGTCGGTCGAATACATCATGCGCGAGGTCAAGTGGGGCTGGCTGATTCGCTACATGCACTCCACGGGCGCCTCGATGTTCTTCATCGTCGTCTACCTGCATCTGCTGCGCGGGCTGTTCTACGGCTCCTATCGCAAACCGCGCGAGCTGGTCTGGATCTTCGGCGTGGCCATCTTCCTAAGCCTGATGGGCGAAGCCTTCTTCGGCTACCTGCTGCCCTGGGGCCAGATGTCGTACTGGGGCGCCCAGGTCATCGTCAACCTGTTCTCCACGATTCCGTTCATCGGCCCCGACCTCTCGCTCTGGATTCGCGGCGATTTCGTCGTCTCCGACGCGACGCTGAACCGCTTCTTCGCCTTCCACGTCATCGCCATACCGCTGGTGCTGATCGGCCTGGTGGTCGCGCACATCGTGGCACTGCACGAAGTGGGTTCCAACAACCCCGACGGCATCGAAATCAAGCAGGGCCCGAAAGACGCCAACGGCCACCCCCTCGACGGCATCCCCTTCCACCCGTACTACACCGTGCACGACATCATGGGCGTGGCGGGGTTCCTGGTGGTGTTCGCGGCCATCATTTTCTTCGCCCCGGAAATGGGCGGCTACTTCCTCGAAGCCAACAACTTCATTCCGGCGAACCCGCTGCAGACGCCGCCGCACATCGCGCCGGTCTGGTATTTCACGCCGTTCTACACCCTGCTGCGCGCCACCACCAGCGACTTCACCTGGGTACTCTCCGCCGGCGCGCTCATTGCGGCCGTGGCGCTGTTCTTCAAGGGCAAGCTGTCGGGTATGTGGCGCGTGATCACCCCCGTCATCCTCATCATCATCGCCATTCTCATGAAGACAATGGAGGCGAAGTTCTGGGGCGTCATGACCATGGGCGGCTCGGTGGTCATTCTGTTCTTCCTGCCGTGGCTCGACCACTCGCCCGTCAAATCCATCCGCTACCGTCCCACCTGGCATAAATTCCTTTACGGCATTTTCATCGTCGACTTCCTGATACTGGGCGCCATCGGCACGCAAGAGCCTACTCCCACGCTGAACCTGATCAGTCAGATCGGCGCGGTGATATACCTGGGCTTCTTCCTTCTGATGCCCGTCTGGAGCCGGCTCGGTAAGTTCAAACCGGTTCCGGAACGAATTACGTTCCGTCACCATTGAGGCCGGTTCCGTCCCTATCGAGGCTCCCATTCTGGAATGATCATGATTAAAAAGCTGCTCGGTGCCCTGGCGTTGTCGCTGACCTGCACGGTCGCGGTCGCAGAGGGCGCATTCCCGCTCGACAACGCGCCCAACCGCCTCAACGACATGGCCGCGCTGCAAACCGGGGCGAAGTTGTTCGTCAACGACTGCCTGAACTGCCATAGCGCCAGCCTGATGCGCTACAACAAGCTGACCGACCTTGGCCTGACCGACGACGAAATCAAGAAGAACCTGCTGTTCACCGGCACCAAGGTGGGCGACCTGATGACCACCGCCATGCAGCCCGAAGACGCCAAGGCATGGTTCGGCACGGAACCCCCCGACCTCTCCGTCATCGCGCGCGCCAAAGGCATCGACTACATCTACACCTACCTGCGTTCGTTCTACCGCGACACGGCCCAGAGCACGGGATGGAACAACCTCGTCTTCCCGAAAGTTGCCATGCCCAACCCGCTGTGGCAGCTGGAAGGCCCGCGGGCCATGCGCCGCGTCACCGTGGCGGAAAGCAAAACGCCGGCCGGCAAGGAACAATGGGTGCGCACCACGGCCAACTACGACAACCAGGGTTATTCCACCATCAACACCGAGGTGCTGAAGGATTACCAGGGCGCCGCGGTCGACCAGGTCACATTTTCCGGGGTAAGCAACGCGCAGCGCGCGGCCTTCGACAACGACGCGGCCGACATCGCCAACTTCCTGCAATGGATGTCCGAACCCGACCAACAATTCCGCAAAGAGATGGGTGCCTGGGTGGTACTGTTCCTGCTGGTGCTGCTGGTTCTGGCGTGGCGACTGAATGCCGCCTACTGGAAGGACGTCAAGTAGCGGCAGGCCCCGAGCGCCTGGCGGCGCGTGCCGGTCCCGTCGGCAGGCCGATTTAAGCTGTCGTTCAAGAACTAGGCGTAACGTGATACGCCTAGTTCCCATTTCTGGGGCTGCGTTGCGTGGCCCGGCTTTCACTCCACTAGATTGGAATCCGCGACATGATGGTGCTTTATTCCGGGACGACGTGCCCGTTTTCACAACGCTGCCGATTCGTGCTTTTCGAAAAGGGCATGGATTTCGAGATCCGTGACATCGACCTCTACAACAAGCCCGAAGACATCGCGGTGATGAACCCGTACGGCCAGGTGCCCATTCTGGTGGAACGCGACCTGATCCTGTACGAATCGAGCATCATCAACGAATACATCGACGAACGCTTCCCGCACCCGCAGCTGATGCCGGCCGATCCGGTCATGCGGGCGCGCACGCGCCTGTTCCTGTATAACTTCGAGAAGGAATTGTTCGTACACGTCTCGACACTCGAGAACCGTGCCAGCCCCGACGCAGGCGCGCAAGACCAGGCCCGCCAGAACATCCGGGACCGCCTGTCCCAGCTTGCTCCCATGCTGATCAAGAACAAGTACATGCTGGGCGACGAATTCTCGATGCTCGATGTCGCAATCGCACCGCTGTTGTGGCGCCTCGACCACTACGGCATAGAGCTGCCGAAAAGCGCCGCGCCGCTGCAGAAGTACGCCGAGCGCATCTTTTCGCGCCCAGCCTATATCGAAGCGCTGACGCCGTCCGAAAAAGTCATGCGACGCTGAACCGATGCCAGAGTCCTCCACCAAACCGTACCTCATCCGCGCACTGCATGAATGGTGTACCGACAACGGCTATACCCCGCACATCGTCGTCACGGTCGACGCCAATACGGTCGTGCCGCGGGTTCACATCCACGACGGCCAGATCACGCTGAACATCGGTACGCTGGCCACCAGCCGCCTCGTGCTCGGCAATGACTACATCGAGTTCCAGGCGCGCTTTGGCGGCATAACCGAACAAATCTATGTGCCGGTCTCCGCCGTGTCGGCCATCTACGCTCGCGAAACGGGCGCCGGCATGGGCTTCGAGGTGGCGGAATCGCAACCCTACCCGGGCAGCGAATCGGAAGGCGCCGCGCGGGCGGCCAGCCCGGTGAAATGCGTGTCCGAGTCGGACCCCGGCAAGCCCGCGGCCACCGAGCCAGCGCCCGGCGACGACCCCAAGCGCCCGCACCTCACCATCGTGAAGTAAGGCAGCGGGGCGGGGCACTGGCGGGCCGCTGCAATCATCCGTGGCGCACGGACGTCGCCGGCGAAAAAACCAGTGATCATCCAGAACGGATCCGCCCGTTCCAGTAAAATAGCACGCTCGCCGGTTTAGCTCAGTTGGTAGAGCAGCGCTCTTGTAAAGCGAAGGTCGGAGGTTCGACTCCTCTAACCGGCACCAGACATCAAGCATTCACGC
>SCQX01000303.1 GCA_004298545.1 Candidimonas sp.
CCACCCATACTGCGTTGCTCATCCTCGTGATAGCCCTTGCTATCACTGCGGTTCGCGCCTTGTCTGGATGGCGCATGCATCCGAATTTAAGTACACAAACTAACCGAACGGGACACTAGTGTCCCGCCTGACTGATTCGAATACTTGACTTCGGCGCCTGGGCTCGCCATGCCGCGCTCGTGCGCGGGGTTAGCGGCGTCGTCCGCTGACCTGTTTGTCTTCCAGAGCTTCCCAACGCTTGTACAGCGCGTCGAGCTCTGTTTCGAACTCGTGCAACTGTCGCTTGATTCCAGCAATTTCGTCGGGACCTTCGCGGTACAGGTTGGGGTCGGCAAGCCGCGCGGTCAATTCCGCCTGCCGCGATTCCAGCGTGGCGATGGCCTCTGGCAAGTCGTTCAGCTCGCGTTGCTCCCAGGCGGTGATCTTTTTCGGTTGTGCCGATGGCGCGCGTGTGGCGCGTGACGTTTCGGCCCGCCCGGATTGACCCGATTCGGCGTTCGCGGGGCGGTTGGCGCCTGGCGTTGCCTCGGCGGTGGCCATGGCGCCGCCTTGTGCCTGCCAGTCGTCGTAGCCGCCGACGGTCTCACCCCAGTGGCCGTTGCCTTCGGCGGCCAGGATCTGCGTCACGACGTTGTTCAGGAAGGTCCGATCGTGGCTGACCAGCAGCACCGTACCGGCATAGTCCTGCAGTAGGGTTTCCAGGAGTTCGAGCGTTTCGATGTCGAGATCGTTGGTGGGCTCGTCCATGACGAGCAGATTCGTGGGCCGCGCGAACAATCTGGCCAGAACGAGGCGTGCGCGTTCGCCGCCCGACAGGCTGCCGACCGGCGCCTGCGCGCGCGCCGTCGGAAACAGGAAATCTTCCAGATAGCTCATGATATGCCGGCGTTGCCGGCCGATTTCCACCCATTCACTGCCGGGGCTGATCGTGTCGATCAGCGTGGCGTCGTCGTCCAGCGTCGAGCGCATCTGATCGAAGTAGCCAACCGTCAGGTTGGTGCCGAGACGCACCCGCCCGGCTTGTGGTGGCAGCTCGCCGAGAATGACGCGCAGCAGGGTCGTTTTTCCCGCACCGTTGGCGCCGACGATGCCGATGCGGTCACCACGCTGGATGGTGGTGCTCAGATGACGCACGATAGCGTGCGCGCCGTAGGCGTAGCCCACGTCGTCGAGTTCCGCCACCAGGCGGCCCGATCGCTGGCCTTCGTCCAGCGACATTTTCGCGTTACCCAGGCGTTCCCGCCGCGCCGCCCGTTGGCGTCGTAATTGTTCGAGCCGACGCACGCGCCCTTCGTTGCGGGTGCGGCGCGCTTCCACACCCTTGCGTATCCAGGCTTCTTCCTGAGCGAGCGTCTTGTCGAACTTTTGACGCTGCTCCGCTTCGGCGTTGAGCGATTCGATTTTGCGTGCGTGCCACGCTGAGTAGTTCCCGGGGAAGCTGAAGAGCCGCCCGCGGTCGAGCTCGACGATGCGGGTGGCGACGGCGTCGAGGAAGCGGCGGTCGTGCGTCACGACCACGATGCCGCGGCGCGTCGAGGCAAGCAGCTTTTCCAGCCAGACGATACCGATGAAATCAAGGTGATTGGTCGGTTCGTCCAGCAGAAGCAGATCGGGTTCGCCGATCAGTGCGCGGGCAAGGGCAACGCGCTTGCGCAGGCCGCCCGACAATGTCGCGATGCGGGCCTGCCCGTCGAGTCCGAGCTGGTCGGCGAGCTTCCGGGCGCGGGCGGAGCGGCTCCAGTCTTCCTGCGCCTCGAAGTCGCTACACAGCACGGCATGGATCGACGATTGTTCGTCGAGGGTTGGTTCCTGCTCGACGGTTGCCACTTTGAGGCCGCCCAGGCGCATGACCTCGCCGTCGTCGGGTACGACGCGGCCGTCGAGCACCCCGAGGAGGGATGATTTGCCAGCGCCGTTGCGGCCGATCAGCCCGATTCGCTCGCCGCTGTTCACGGTGAGGTCGGCGCCGTCGAGTAGCGCGTGGTAGCCGTAGGCCAGCCGCACGTTGGCCAGGGTGATGAGAGTCGTTGCGGGCATGACGGGAAAGCGCAGTACGGTGAAGTGGGGTGGGGTCTCATTGTCGCAGGTCCGGCGCCACGCGCGCCACTCGATCGCCGATTCGGTACAATGCGCGCTGGGGCGGGCCGGGCAATCGCGGTGCTTGCAGGCATCGAGGAAGGTCCGGACTCCACAGAGCGCGGTAGCGGCCAACGGCCGTCCGGCGTTGCGGCGCGTGGTCGTCGCCAAGCCGAGGAACAGGGCCACAGAGACGAGTCTGCGGCGCGGGCGTGCCTGGCACGCACCGGCACGGCGACTTCCGTGCCGCGCGCCCTCCAGTGGGGGGCGCGGCATCGCAGGGTGAAACGCGGCAACCTCTACCGGGAGCAACACCAAATAGATATGCGTGGGCGTTCGCGCCCGAAGAGTGGCTCGCTCGAGCATATGGGTAGGTGGCTAGAGCGTACTCGCAAGAGTTCGCCCAGATGAATGATTGCCCGCCGGGTGCGCCCGGCGTACAGAATCCGGCCTACAGGCTCGCCTCAGTTTCTTTGCCGGCCGGGATGGTGGCGGTGCGGTTCGATACGCCCGTTTGCAATTTTTGCGATCTGAATATTCCCCTTCTGGTTAGTCGGCCAATTTCTTGATTTGCCTGACTATTTTCACTTTGAACCCCCTTTGAAACGCTTGCCTTCGCCGGTGTAAGTGCTTGTTGCGCCTGGAAAAACGCAACTATGGGCTTGACCTGGTTGTTCCCTTCCCGTAGAGTGGCGAAAAGTGAAATTTTGTGCAAGAAAGTGGGGTGACGGTGGTGTTCCAGGGTAGCAGTGCACTCACATTGGATGTCAAGGGGCGGATTTCCATTCCGACCCGGCATCGTGACGCGCTGATATCCCAGGTGGAGGGGCGTTTGACGTTGACTCGCCATCCTGATGGATGCCTGCTGGTTTATCCCCGGTCGGTTTGGGAAAAGAAGCGCGAGCAGATCGCGGCGTTCCCGATGTCGGCGCGGCCGTTGCAGCGCTTGCTGCTGGGTAGTGCCCAGGATGTGGACATGGACGGCTCCGGCCGGATTCTGGTGTCGCCTGAGCTACGCAATGCCGCGGGCATGACGCGCGACGTCATGCTGTTGGGAATGGGGAGTCATTTCGAGCTGTGGGACGCGGCCGAATGGGCGCGTCGTGAAGCCGAGGACTTGGCGAAAGGCATAACCGAAGCGCTGAATCAATTTTCATTCTGACGACGACCATGGCGTTTGCGCACAGATCCGTATTGCTCGAGCCTACGGTCGACGCCCTGCTCGATCCTCTCTTCGGTGTGAAAGCGGGACGCCAGCCTGTCGACCGAAATGTGACGATCTCGCGCCTGGATCGTTCCCATGGGATTTTCGTGGACGGTACGTACGGTCGCGGCGGACACAGCCGGCTGCTTTTGTCGCGGCTGGCCGGCGATGCGCGCCTGGTCGTGTTCGACCGGGACCCCGCAGCCGTGGAGTCGGCGCGCGAACTGCAACGCGCGGATTCGCGCGTGGAAGTCGTGCATGGCAAGTTTTCGTCGATGCTGAGCACCCTGGCAGGGCTTGGAATCGATCATGTCGACGGCGTAATGCTCGATCTGGGGGTTTCCTCACCACAGGTCGACGATGCCCGGCGAGGGTTTTCGTTCATGCGGGATGGCCCGCTGGACATGCGGATGGACACGAGCGATGGCCCGACGGCCGCGCAGTGGCTGGCCACGGCAAGTGTGGCCGAGATACAGGAGGTCATAGAAAATTATGGCGAAGAACGGTTTGCTTTCCGGATTGCAAAGGCGGTTGTTGATCGCCGCGAATCCTGCCCGCTGCGCACAACGCTCGACCTCGCCGAGCTCGTCGCCGGTGTCGTCCGCACGCGCGAAAAAGGTCAACACCCGGCCACTCGCACCTTTCAGGCTCTACGGATTCACCTCAATCAGGAACTCGAGGAGCTCGCGAACGCCCTCCAGGCAGTTCTGAAACTTCTGGCAACCGGGGGACGGCTTGCGGTGATCAGCTTTCATTCGCTCGAGGACCGGATGGTGAAGCGCTGCATCGCGGCGGCGGCACGGCCCGCGGCGGCCTGCGCGCGCCTGCCCATCGCCGAGAAAGATCTGCCGCGGCCCGTGCTGAAATCGCTGGGCAGGGTACTGCCCGGTGCGCAGGAGATTCTTGCGAATGTGCGCGCCCGATCGGCCGTGTTGCGTGTTGCCGAGCGCACCGTCGTGGCTCTGCCGGCCGATGGCGGCGCGTCGTTCGTGCGGGCAGCCCGCCCGCCCGCCCGTCGCGTGGCGCGCCGGGGACGTCGATGATCGGCCGCCTATGCGCCCTCTGCGCATTATTGCTGATGGTTTCGGCAATGTCGCTCGTGACCGCGCGGTTTCAGTCGCGCGAACTGTTCATCGTGCGGGACCGTTTGTCGACCCGCGCGCAGGAGCTCGACAATGACTGGCGCCGCCTGCAGCTTGCGCGCGCGGAACTGGCGCGCAACGCGCGCATCGATCGGATAGCGCGCGCCGATCTGGGCATGGTGTCGGTACTGCCGGGCAAGACGATTTACATCGATGGCGGGGCGCCAGCCGCCGCCAAATCCCGGGCAGGGGGGCGGCCGTGAAACGCGTCCGGTTCCATGACAGTCCGGTTCTGAACGTTCAGATGCCCTTGTGGCGATCGCGCCTGGTGCTGATTCTGATCATGCTCGGCTTCGTCGCCTTGAGTGCCAAAGCCCTGTATCTGCAGGGTATATCGACTCAATTTTTGCAGCAGCAGGGCGAGCAGCGTTTCGAGCGGACACTCGTGCTTCCCGCGACCCGGGGGAAAATTTTTGATCGCACTGGCAATGTCGTGCTGGCGACCAGCGTACCCGCCAAAGCCATTTGGGCCATACCGGACGACGCCAAGGAGGCGACGCCCGGGCAGCTGGCGCGGCTTGGAAAGCTGCTCGACATGACGGCGCAGGACATTCAGGGCCGGATATCGGGTGAGGACAGGAGTTTCGTCTATCTGAAACGCCAGGTTCCGATCGCCATCGCCGAGCAGGTCAAGCAGTTGAAAGTTCCGGGAATTCACGAGTTGTCCGAGACGCGCCGCATGTATCCGGAAGGTGATATAACCGCGCACGTCCTGGGATTCACGAACATCGAGGGCAAGGGGCTGGAGGGCGTGGAACTGGCCTACAATGACGAACTCGAAGGCAAGCCCGGTTCGCGCCGGGTCATTCGCGATCGCCTGGGACGCATCGTCGAGGACGTGCGGGCGGTCGTGCCTCCGGTCGATGGACGCGATCTGAGCCTGTCCATCGACGCGGGAATTCAGTTCGATACTTATGCCGCGCTCAAGCAGGCTCTGGAGGACCACAAGGCCAAGTCGGCGGCGGCCGTTGTGGTCGACGTCCAGACGGGCGAGATCCTGGCCATGGTCAGTCTCCCCTCATATGACCCCAATGATGTCGATGCCCGCAAAGGCCCCGCCTTGCGCAACAGGGCGGTGGTCGACACGTTCGAGCCGGGCTCCATCATGAAGCCGTTCACGGCCGCCCTTGCCCTGGATCTTGGCCGCATTACGACGAGCACCGTGTTCCACACCGGCAATGGGGTGTACCGCTATCAGGGGGCGACCATTCACGACGTCGAGTCCAATGGCAACCTGGACGTGGCCGGTGTCTTGCGGCGGTCCAGCAATATTGGCATGACGATGATTTCCCAGGTGCTGAGCTCGAAGGAAATGTGGACCAAATTCACGCAGCTGGGATTCGGTCAGGCGCCGCGGCTGCATTTCCCCGGCGTGGCGTCAGGGCGTCTGCGCCCCTGGGCGCGTTGGCGTCCCATCGAAAGAGCCACCATGGCCTATGGCTATGGCCTGTCGGTGTCGTTGTTGCAGATTGCCCATGCCTATACGACGTTCGCGCGCAATGGCGACATGGTGTCGCTGACCTTGCTCAAGCGGCACGGCAGACCGACTACTGAGCAGGAGTATTCCCCGCGGGTGGCTGGTCTGATCCGTGCCATGCTCGAGGCGGCGGCCGGTCCGGACGGCGCCAAGCAGGCGCAGGTACAGGGCTATCGTGTCGCTGGCAAGACCGGCACCGCGCGCCAGATCGTCGACGGCCGGTACAGCAAGTCGTTGTACCGCGGCTCTTTCGTCGGATTCGCGCCCGTTTCCCATCCGCGCATCGTGGTTGCCGTCACCGTGGATCAGCCGACGGTGAATGGGTACTACGGCAGCCGTGTGGCCGCGCCGGCGTTCTCCCGTATCGTCACCAGTTGTCTGCGGCGCATGGGCGTCCAGCCCGATGCGCCCGTCGACTCGATGATGGCCCTTGGAACCGGCAAGGTGTCGCGATGAATGCCGATGCAATCGTCGCCTGGCTCAGTGAGCGTGTCGATCGCACGCGGCATCTGTGTCTGGATTCACGCGGCGTGACCCCGGGCGATGTGTTCGTTGCCTGCCCGGGGCACGCGACAGATGGACGGCGCTATCTGAACGACGCCGTCGATCGTGGCGCCGCGGCCATCGTGATGCTCGATGGCTGGAGTGGGGGGGCGCCGAGCGCGGTACCGGTGCTGGCGGTGGTCGGGCTCACAAGCCTGTTGGGGGAAATTGCCGACGCGTGGTACGGCCAGCCATCCGCTCACTTGCTCGTGATTGCCGTCACCGGAACGAATGGCAAGACATCGACGGTGCAATGGCTGGCGGCGGCTCTCAATGCCCACGCGGTTCCCTGTGGTGTGATCGGTACGCTGGGTGTGACGCAGGTCGATGGCGCGACGCTGGCGGGTGTGCTGACCACCCCCGATGTCTTGTCCGTGCACCGGTCGCTGGCGGCGCTGCTCGTCGGCGGTGCGGTGGCGGTTGCCGTGGAGGCATCTTCCATCGGACTCGATCAGGGGCGGCTCGATGGTGTGCGCATTGCCGTCGCGGGGTTCACCAATCTGACGCGCGATCATCTGGATTACCACGGAACCATCGAGAAGTACCGCGATGCGAAGTTTTCTTTGTTTGCGCGCCCCGAGCTGCGGATTGCGGTGGTCAACGTGGACGACGCGGCGGGGCGCGACCTGCTGGTGCGGTTCCCCGCCTTGCGGGTGTTGCGTTATTCGATGGATCGCGGTCGCGAGTGCGACATTCGCGCCGTCGATATCGAAACCGGTGCGTACGGGGTGATCTTCAATCTGATGCTGCGCGGTGCGACCGCGCAGGTCGTGACGCGTCAGCACGGGCTGCACAACGTCTCGAATTTCTTGCTGGTCGCGGGGGTCTTGCACCATCTGGGTTGGGATCTCGCGCGCATCGCGGGCGCGTTGGCGGCGCTGCCGCCTGTGCCGGGCCGCCTCGAGACCATCGCACCACGCGCGGTCCGGTCGCGCGGCGCGGTGCTGGTCGTGGTGGACTACGCGCATACGCCCGATGCGCTCGATCGGGCGCTGGTCGCGATGCGCGAGGTTGCGGTGGCGCGGCGTGGTCGCCTGATCTGCGTGTTTGGTTGTGGCGGTGACCGCGACGCCGGCAAGCGCCCCATCATGGGACAGATTGCCGGTCGGCTGGCCGATCGGGTCGTCCTCACGGACGACAATCCGCGCAGCGAGGAACCCCGTGCCATCATCGAACAGATTGCCGCGGGAATGAGCCTGCCGCCGACCATCGAACCCGACCGGGCGGCAGCTATCCTGGCAACCCTCTGGGGGGTGGCCGACGAAGACGTCGTGCTGCTTGCCGGCAAGGGCCACGAGACTTATCAGGAGTTCCGCGGTGGTCGTGTTCCCTTCGACGATCGCCAATGGGCCGGCTTCGCGCTCACGTGGCGGTACGGTGGGCGTGGCGTGTCCGTGGACTCGCGCAGTATTCAGCCCGGTCAGTGGTTCATCGCACTCGCGGGAGAAAAGTTCGATGGGCATGACTATCTTGCGCAAGTGGCCTCGGCGGGGGCCTGCGCGGCGGTCGTGGCGCGCGCCGACCCGGCGGTGGCGATTCCGCAATTCGTTTTGGGGGACACGCGTGTCGCCTTGGCAAGGATTGGCGCCGCGTGGCGCGGGTGCCACGACTTGCCGGTGATAGCGGTTACGGGCAGCAACGGCAAAACCACCACCAAGGAGATGATTGCCGCAATACTGCGTGCCTGGCTTGGCGCGCCGGCGGTTCTGGCCACGCAGGGCAACATGAACAACGATATCGGTGTGCCGTTGATGTTGTTGCGCCTTGCCAACGGGCATCGCGCCGCCGTGTTTGAACTGGGGATGAACCATCCCGGGGAAATCGAGGTGTTGGCCGGCATGGCGCGGCCGACGGTGGCGCTGGTCAACAACGCCCAGCGCGAGCACCAGGAGTTCATGCATACGGTGGAGGCGGTGGCGCGCGAGAATGGCAGTGTCATCAGCGCGCTGCCGGCGTCGGGCATTGCGGTTTTTCCTGGCGACGACATTTACGCCTCACTGTGGCGTGGCCTGGCGGGGGAGCGTGCCGTGGCGCGGTTCGGCTTGGCCGCCGCCTGCGAGGTTCACGCGGAGGCGATTCACGTCGGCGCGTCGGGCACGTCGTGCCGGCTGGTCACGCCTTGGGGCGATACCGCGCTGTCGCTGGCCGTGCCCGGGCTGCACAACCTGCGCAACGCGCTGGCGGCGGCGGCGTGCGCGGGCATGGTGGGCGCGCCGCTGGAAGCGATGACGAGGGGGCTGGCGGGTTTCACTCCTGTGCACGGTCGGATGATGCCGCGACTGCTCGATGACGGGCTGCAGTTGATCGATGACACCTATAATGCCAACCCCGATTCCGTGCGCGCGGCCGTGGACGTCCTCGCGGCCTTGCCCGGCAAACGGATACTGGTGCTGGGCGACATGGCCGAGGTTGGAACCGACAGCCCCGCGCTGCATGGCGAGGTGGGGGCCTATGCTTGCGAGCGTGGGGTCGATGCGTTGTTGACT
>SCQX01000304.1 GCA_004298545.1 Candidimonas sp.
CGCCATCCAGACAAGGCGCGAACCGCAGTGATAGCAAGGGCTATCACGAGGATGAGCAACGCAGTATGGGTGGTGTAGGCGCCGAATTTAAACATCAGGATTAACCGAACGGGACACTAGAGGCGCCGCACGATCATCGACCCGTTGGTGCCGCCGAATCCGAACGAATTGGACAGGGCGACATCGATCTTCATGTCGCGCGCCTGATTCGCGCAGTAGTCGAGATCGCATTGCGGATCCTGGTTGAAAATATTTATCGTGGGCGGTGACACCTGGCGATAGACCGCAAGCGTCGTGAATACCGCCTCGATGCCGCCCGCGGCGCCCAGCAGGTGGCCGGTCATCGACTTCGTCGAGTTGACGACAAGCTTTTTCGCATGGTCGCCAAATGCCAGCTTCAGCGCTTCCGTCTCATTGGCATCACCCAGAGGGGTCGAGGTGCCGTGCGCATTGATGTAATCGACCTCGTCGGGATTGACGCCGCCGTTGCGCAGCGCATTGAGCACGCCACGCCGCGGCCCGTCGCGGTTGGGGGATGTAATGTGGTAAGCGTCGGAACTCATGCCGTAGCCCGCGAACTCTCCGTAGATGCGCGCCCCGCGCTTGCGGGCGTGTTCATATTCTTCAAGCACCAGGGCGCCGGCGCCCTCGCCCAGCACGAAGCCGTCGCGGTCGCGGTCGAACGGCCGGGAGGCGGTAGCAGGGTCATCGTTGCGCATGGACAGGGCACGCATCGCCGCGAACCCGCCGACGCCAAGCGGCGACACGGTGGATTCGGCCCCCCCCGCCAGCATGATCTCGGCATCGCCGTATTCGATCAGGCGGGCCGCATCGCCAATGGAATGCAGCCCGGTCGTGCAGGCCGACACGACGGCGTAGCTGGGCCCCTTGAGCCCCAGCATGATGCTGAGCTGCCCCGATATGAGATTGATCAGCGATGCGGGCACGAAATAAGGCGAGATGCGACGCGCGCCGCGCCGCAGCGTTTCAATTTGAGTTTCTTCGATGCGCGGCAGGCCACCGATGCCGGAACCAATGATTACGCCCACACGCTCGGCGGCGGCATCGTCCAGTTCGACCCCCGAGTCGCGCCATGCCTGAACACCGGCGGCGACGCCATAGTGGATGAACGTGTCCATCTGACGCGCTTCCTTGGCCGACATGTACTGGGTGACGTCGAAACCCTTGACTTCCCCCGCGATTTGCGAATTGAGCGCGGAGGCGTCGAAACGTGTAATGCGCCCAATACCCGAGCGCCCATTGATCAGATTGTCCCAGGCGGTGCCGACATCGTTGCCGATGGGTGAAATGATGCCCAATCCGGTAATGACGACACGTCGCTTCACAGAGGACTCCTTTAAAGATTGATGGCCTTGCGCAATCCCGCATGCTGCGGCTGGTGTCCCGATTGATCAGTTCCGGCAAGCCAGGCAAACGAACACCGGGGACAAGGCTGCCAGCGCGCGCCAGCGCACGAAACGGCATGCAAGACAGCGCCCGGGCACCGCGTGGAACCGGCGCGGCGCGATTGGGAAAATACCCTGCCAGTACCCGCGCCGCACCGGCGCCGGGTAACCACCGCGTCGCCGACCGACACCGCCCGACGAGCCATCTTGATTCCTGAAGCCGTCGCTACTGTTTGCTGTGCGACGTGATGTAGTCAACCGCCTGCTGGACTGTCGTGATTTTCTCGGCCTCTTCGTCCGGGATTTCGGTTTCGAACTCGTCCTCGAGAGCCATTACGAGCTCGACCATATCGAGCGAATCGGCACCGAGGTCGTCAAGGAATGAGGATTCGTTTTTGATCTCGGCGTCATTGACGCCAAGCTGCTCAGCGACGATCTTCTTGACGCGCTGTTCGATGCTTTCCATGCAGTTCTCCAAGTGGGGAAAATTCCCGCGAATTATATAGCCAAACGAAACGATTCAAAGAGACAGGCTATGACAAAGAAATGGCATCGTCGGACATCGGTTTCTGGTGCGTGGAATGCGCGAATTGCCCGACGAGATACCTCCCGGAAGGACCGATTTTACCCTGATCCCCCCGGCCACACATGCGTGCCACCTACTACATATATAGACCACCGTTCACATGCACGGTCGCGCCTGTGATGTAGTCAGCCCGCGGCGACGCCAGAAAGGCAACGGCGTTGGCAACGTCGGCGGCCAGCCCCAGGCGGCCCAGAGGCACCTGCTTGAGGATGGCGGCCCGCCGATCCTCGCCCAGCGCCCGCGTCATGTCGGTGTCGATGACGCCCGGCGCCACGCAGTTGACCGTGACATTGCGGCTACCCAGTTCAAGCGCGAGCGAACGCGTCAGGCCGGTCACGCCGGCCTTGGCGGCCGCATAGTTGGCTTGCCCCAGGTTGCCGCTGAACCCGATGACCGAGGTGATATTGATGATGCGCCCCCAGCGCGCCTTCATCATGCCGCGCATGACCGCGCGCGACAGGCGAAACACGGCGGTAAGGTTGGTTTCGATGACCGCGTCCCAGTCATCGTCTTTCAGACGCATGGCAAGATTGTCGCGCGTGATGCCAGCATTGTTGACCAGTATATGCGGCCCGCCATCTTTGGCCAGTTCGGCAACGAGCGCATCGCAGGCGGCAGGCACCGTCACATCGAGTACGGCGCCACGACCGCCCGTTCCGCTCAGCGCGGCATCGATGGCCCGGGCGCCGTTTTCCGAGGTGGCGGTTCCAACCACGCGCGCGCCGCGCGCGGCGAACTCGTGCGCAACCGCCTGGCCGATACCGCGGGTCGCCCCCGTCACCAGGGCAGTTTTTCCTTCGAGATCGCGTTCTTGCATGACAGTTACTCCTGGACGGCGGCCAGCGCCGCATCGAGGGAAGCGGGATCGGCAACGTTCAAACTGTTCAGCGTCTTGTCGATACGGCGCGTCAACCCCGCCAAGACCTTCCCCGGGCCGCATTCGATCACGTGCGTGACGCCACGCGCCTTCAAGGCGTGTATCGTCTCCACCCAACGCACGGGATGCCAGGCCTGGCGTACCAGGGCGGCGCGAATGGCAGCCGGATCGGACGGACTGGCCACATCGACATTGTTGATCAAATCGATGCGCGGCGACACCATGGGAATGCGCGCCAGCGCCCGCGCCAGCACCGCCGCCGCGGGCTCGAGCAGGCGCGAATGAAACGGCGCGGAAACGGAGAGCGGCAGCGCCCGCTTGGCGCCCGCTTCCTTGGCGAGCTGGCAGGCGCGCAAAACCGCATCGGCATTTCCCGCGATCACCACCTGAGACGGCGCGTTGAAATTGGCCGCCTCGACAACTTCGCCCCGAGCCGCGCGCGCGCATACATCGCGCACGGCCGCATCGTCGAGCCCCAGAATGGCAGCTATCGTGCCCGTGCCGACCGGAACGGCCGTCTGCATGGCATCGGCGCGCACGCGCACCACCCGCACGGCGTCCTCCAGCGAAAACGCCCCGGCAACCGTCAGCGCAGAATATTCACCCAGGCTATGCCCCGCCACGACGCTGGGTTCGGGGCCGCCGGCCGCGCGCCACGCGCCGTACACGGCCACCGCCGCCGCAAGCATCGCCGGCTGGGTGTTGGTGGTGAGATTCAACCGCTCTTCGGGCCCATGCGCGATGAGCGCCGCCAGATCCTGGTCCAGCGCCGTTGACGCACGGGCGAGCGTGTTCGCCACCGCCGCATTGCCATGCCACACATCCAGCATGCCAACCGACTGTGACCCTTGACCAGGAAAAACGAATGCAATTTTCATGATAAACCCACTGACTTGGCCGCTCGGTCGGTCGGTCCGCGTGCATCAGGCGCCCGCGCGACACGGCCGTGACGAACTCGCGCGGTGCTCTCAAATGCGAACCAGCACAGAACCCCAGGTGAAGCCGCCGCCAACCCCCTGCATCAGGACCTGATCGCCAGCACGGATCCGCCCATCGCGAAACGCGACATCGAACGCCAGCGGCACACTCGCGGCCGACGTGTTCGCGTGCCGATCCAGCGTGACCACGATCTTCTCCGCGGGAATGCCCAACTTGCGCCCGAGCAGGTTGAGAATACGCACGTTCGCCTGGTGCGGGATCATCCAGTCCACATCGGCCGGCGTCATTCCGGCCTGCGCGCAAACATCTCTCGCCGACTGCGCCAACACCGTCACGGCAAGCTTGAACACCGCCTGCCCGTCCATCCGCAGGAAGGGATCACCCACGATCTTGCCCTGGGAAATGCCGCCCGCCGTACACAGGATCTTGGCCTGGCCACCGTCGGCATTGAGTTCGACGCCGGTGATGCCGGGCGTATCGGCGGCGCGCAGCACCACCGCGCCGGCACCGTCCCCGAACAGCACACAGGTGCCGCGGTCGCTCCAGTCGAGAATTCCGGAAAACACCTCGGCGCCGATCACCAGCGCCGTCGCGGCGCGGCCCACCCGAATGAAGGCGTCGGCCGTCGCCAGGGCATAGACAAAACCGCTGCAAACCGCCTGGATGTCGAACGCCGCGCCGCCACGGATGCCCAAACCCGCCTGTACCAGGCAAGCCGTGCTGGGGAAGATGAAATCGGGCGTCGACGTGGCAACGATGATGAGGTCGATGTCGGCGGCGTCCACCGCCGCGTGATCCAGTGCGGCGCGGGCCGCGTTGATGGCCAGTGAACTGGTTTTGACGCCGGGCGCGGCAATATGGCGCTGACGAATGCCGGTGCGCTCGGTGATCCAGGTATCCGAGGTCTCGATTTGCCTTGCCGCGAGTTCGGCGGCCAACTCATCGTTGGACACGATGCGGGGCGGCAAATATCCCCCCGACCCTATTATCTTCGCATAAGGCATGACAGACATCCGTCAGGCATCTCGTCAGGACACTGGGCTTGACAAGTCGTTGGTGGGCTTCGCCTGCCGGGCTGCGGCGTCTTGCAGACGCTGGCGAAGATGATCGATGGCGCTGGTGGTGCCGCCAAGCAAGCCGTTATGCACCGACTCACGTGCGCGCTGCAGCGCATAACCGAAGGCGTACGCGTCGGCCGAACCGTGGCTCTTGATGACGATGCCCCGCAGCCCCAGCAGGGCGGCGCCATTGTAGCGCCGGTTGTCGACGCGGTCGCGCAAACGGTTGAGAACAGGCCGGGACAGCAGGCCCGCGGTCAGCGACAAGGCGTCGCGGTTAAATTCCTCGCGCAGCATGTTTGCAACCATCTTCGCCACACCTTCGATGGATTTGAGCACCACATTGCCGACGAAGCCATCACACACCACGACATCGACCGTACCCTTGCAGATATCATCGCCCTCGACGTTACCGTGGAAATTCAATCCGCTGGCACGCAAGAGTTCGGCCGCGTGCTTGACGACATCGTTGCCCTTGATGATCTCTTCGCCAATATTGAGCAGCCCAACCGTGGGGTTCTCGCGCTTGTCGACCGTCTCGACCAGCGCCACCCCCATGATGGCGAACTGCAACAGATGCTCGGCGCTGCAATCGACATTGGCGCCCAGGTCGAGCACGGTGGTCGCACCACCCTTCTGGTTGGGGATGGATGTGGCAATGGCCGGACGGTCGATACCATCCAGCGTCTTGAGCACATAGCGGGAGATGGCCATCCACGCGCCGGTGTTGCCCGCCGAGACGCACGCGTCGGCGGCTCCATCCTTGACCGCCTGGACCGCCACCCGCATGGACGAATCTTTCTTGCGCCGCAGCGCGACTTCAACCGAGTCGTCCATGGTGACGACTTCGCTGGCGGGCAGTATCTCGTACCAATCGCCAGGACGCGAATCGAGCCTATGGATACCTGCCTGGATCGCGCGGGCATCTCCCACCAGCAGGAAACGCGTATCCGGATGCTCCTGCGCGAATTTGTGTGCCGCGGGAACCGTGACGGGCAGGCCCACGTCGCCGCCCATGCAATCGACGGCGATTCGGATTCGTGGCGTGGGCATCAATGGGCACGCCACCCGATCGAAGGGTTGGCGAAGCCCCTACTGCGCGCCTGCCCGAATGATTGACCGTAGAGCGACACCTTGGTTCGGCCCGCTCAGTCGTCGTTCTTGGTTTGCAGCACTTTACGCCCACGGTAGACGCCGTTGGGACTGATGTGATGGCGCAGGTGAAGCTCGCCCGTCGTGGGTTCCACCGCGGTTGCCGGCATGCCGAGAGAATCGTGAGAACGGTGCATGCCCCGCTTGGACGGGCTCTTTTTGTTCTGCTGAACAGCCATGATGACTCCTGGTAACGGGACGCCATTGTACGCGATCGCCCCGCAATGTTGAATTCAAACCCTCAATGCTTGAGCCTGCTCAATACCGCAAACGCCGACGGACCATGTTCCCGCAATGCAGCATCCGCCGGCCGCGCCGGACAGACATCGTGCCTTGGCGCAACCGGGAGGCTCAGGATGATTTCGTCTTCCACCAATTCAAGCACATCCAGCCGGCGTGACGCGGCAATGCATTCGATGGCGGTCCAGTCCTCCTCGTGGTCGCGTGACGCGTCATTGAAGTCGGCCGCGGCGACCACCCGCAGCCGCGTCGTGAAGTCGATGGCCACGGGGAACGGATCCAGGCAACGCTGACAGACCAGCGTGACGATCGTCGCCACGGTGACCGTCATGAGAAGCTCACCGGCCGCGCCGCGGCCAATTCCCACCGACCAGTCGACCGGGTGGTCGCCCTGTTCGGGCAGGCCCTCGCACAGCCGGCGAAACGCCCGCAGCGGCGCGCTGCCGGCAGCCACCACGCCCGCCGTCGCCGACCGGCTCAGTTCAACCGTGTCGATGTACCGTACCATAGCGACCCGATTTCCACGCGCCCATCATCCGCGCCACACTGTCGTACCGCGACCCGGCCACGGCCATTTGTGAAAATCCGTCAATGTTAACTGTGCAGGCAGTAATCGGTCAAACGAAACGGCGCGATGCACGCTGCATGGGCGATAATGTCACCGCTCGAACGACAGGACTCCCATGCGCCTCATCCTTGCTTCAACCTCCCGCTACCGGCGCGACATGATGGCGCGGCTGGGCTTGCCCTTCGCCTGCCAGCCACCGGAAGTCGACGAAACGCCCCTGGCCGGCGAGCGCCCCCGGCACATCGCGCGGCGGCTGGCGCGCGCGAAAGCGATGGCCGTGGCGGCGCGGCGCCCGGGCAGCCTGATCGTCGGCGCAGACCAGGTGGCATCGCTGGACGGCGAACCGGTGGGGAAACCAGGGGATCTCGATCGCGCGCGCGATCAACTGCGCCGCCTGGCAGGCCATCGCGTCGACTTCCACAGCGGTTTGTGCGTCACCGACGGCAAACGGCAGGAACTGGCCTGCGTGAAGACCGCGTGCCGCTTTCGCGCACTCAGCGCAAGCGACATCGACACTTATCTCGAACGAGAGCAACCCTTCGATACGGCCGGCAGCGCCAAGGCGGAGGGACTGGGCATTGCGCTGATGGACGCGATGACATCGGACGACCCGACCGCGATCATCGGCCTGCCGCTCATCGCGCTCTGCCGTCTGTTGCGGTCTTTCGGGATGGACCCCTTGCGATGAACACGGTCGGCACGCTGCACCTCATTCCCGTCGGCCTGGGCGAAGCGCCTCCATCGCTCTGGCTGCCGACCGACGCCCAGGCACTGGTGTCACGGCTTACGGTCTTCATAGCCGAGAACGCAAAAACGGCCCGCTCCTTCCTCAAGCGGATCGGCACCGCGGTGCCTGTCTCCGAGATCACGATCCACACCCTGAACGCAACGACCCGTGCGGCACAGATCGAAGACTGGCTGGCGCCGCTGCGGCGCGGCGGCGAAATCGGCCTTGTATCCGAGGCGGGCTGCCCCGCCGTCGCCGATCCCGGCGCGCGCGTGGCGGCCGCGGCACACCGCATGGGCCTGCGCGTCGTCCCGTGGGTGGGTCCATCGTCCATTCTGCTCGCCCTGATGGCCAGCGGGCTCGAAGGCCAGCGCTTCGCATTCCACGGTTACGCGCCGGTGGCGCCAGGTGCGCGCGCGGCGACGATCAAGACGTGGGAGACGGCATCGCGTTGTCACGATCAAACCCAGCTGTTCATCGAGACGCCCTATCGCAACACCGCCGTGTTCCACACACTGTTGCAAACACTCGCGGCCACCACCCGTTTGTGCGTCGCGCGCAGCCTGACAACCCAGGAGGAATGGATACGCACGGCCGGCGTCGCGGAATGGAAAACGCGGCCACCGCCGGAATTGCACAAAAGGCCGACCATCTTTCTTTTCCAGGCGAGGCCCTGATCATCTTCCTTTTTCCGACAGCACCCTGATCGTGCAGAATCCATTGCAGCGTCGGCACGGCGAAGCAACGCGACGACCGCCGCGCCGCGCCGCGCCGAGCGCGGCTACCCACCCGGGGGGGAATCGCCAGTCGGCGCGATGGGCGCGCTGGCTGGTCACGGCGCTGGTGGCGGGCATGCTTGCCGCGTGCGCGACAAACAGCGTGAACCGCGCCGCCGGGCACGGCAAAACGGTGCAAGAGGGCAACCAAACGCCGGGCGGCCCGCCGGCGCTTGCAATCGATCACACCATTGAAGCAATCAGCCAGGACAGCCGCGTGCAATTCGTGGTTCTGCACTATACGGCGGCCGATGACGAAGAGTCCCTCAGACTACTTTCGCGGAGTGGCGTCAGCAGCCACTACCTGATCACCGACGGGCCTCGGCCGCGCATCTACCAGCTGGTGAGCGAGAACCGGCGCGCATGGCACGCCGGCGCCAGCCAGTGGTACGGCCGCACCTACCTGAACGCCAGTTCCATCGGTGTGGAAATCGTCAATGCCGGCCGTGAACCCGACGGCACGTGGGCACCGTATCCACCCGCTCAGATCGAGGTCGTCGCGGCGCTGCTGAAAGAAATCATCGCGCGCCACCACATCAAACCGGCCGACGTCGTGGGCCACAGCGACATCGCGCCCCAGCGCAAGAGCGACCCCGGCCCGGCATTCCCCTGGGAACGGTTGGCGCGGGAGGGAATCGGCCGCTGGTACGACACGAACGACGCCGCGCGCTATCAGCGGGAGTTCGAACGTAACGGATTACCCGGCGCGGCATGGATCCAGAGGCAGCTGACGCGCGCGGGGTACGCGTGCCCCGGAACCGGTGTACTGGACGCCGCCACGAAAAAGGTGATTGCCGCATTTCAGATGCACTACCGCCCCCAACGCCACGACGGCGTTCCCGATGCCCGGACGCTGGCAATTCTGAAAGCGATGCCTTGAATGGCAATCCGCGCGCAAGCACCGCCGCGCCGCGCCCGGGCAACCGCTCGGCCCTCCACGCGTTTGGAGGGTGGTCAAGCGGGCGCCCCATGCGTTCGGGTGGCGATTGAACGGGCGCCCTAAGTGCGCTCGCCGAGCCACTGCGTCAGTTCGGCAACGCTCGACACCATGGCGGTGGGCTCGGATCGCAGCAGCGTCTGCCTGTCGTGCGCGCCATACGTCACCGCCACACTGTCGATTCCAGCGCCAGCGGCCATCTCCACATCGTGAGCGGTGTCACCCACCATCACCACCTGATCGGGCGCCAGCGTCAGCCGATCGAGAATTTCCCGCAGCATCGTGGGGTCGGGCTTTCCGGGCGCTTCATCCGCGCAGCGTGTGCAGGCGAACGCCTGTTCGAGGCGCGACGCCGTCAGCACACGATCGAGACCGGCGCGCGACTTCCCGGTTGCAACCGCCAGCAGCACACCGCGCCGCGCGAGATCGTCGAACAGGCCGCGGATGCCGTCGAACAGCGTCACGGCGTCATTCAAACCGCGGAAATGCGCCCGGTAGCGATCGAGAAACAGCGGCAGGCGATCGGGATCCAGCGTGGGGGCGGTGTGGTAGAGCGCCGCTTCGAGCGACAGACCAATGACCCAGCTGGCACGCGAGGCATCGGGAATTGGCAGCGCCAGATCGGCGCACGCCGCCTGAATCGCCGCGACGATGGCATGGGTGGAATCCATGACCGTGCCGTCCCAGTCGAAAACGACGGCGCTGTAGCGCTTCATCGCGGCAACGCCGTCGCCGACGGCGCCCCCAGCCAGTCGAGGACGCGGACACACGCAGGCGGCAGTTCGGCGCGCAGCGCAAGCGGCTGGCCGGTGGTCGGGTGGGCGAACTCGAGTCGATGCGCGTGCAGGAACATGCGTTTGAATCCCTGATTCGAAAATTGTATCCGGACCGCCTCCGGGCCGTATTTTTCGTCACCCACGACTGGAAAGCCGCTGGCCGCCAGATGCACGCGTATCTGATGCGTGCGTCCGGTGCGCAGCTCCGCACCCAGAAGGCTGTAATCGCCATAGCGCTTTTCCAGGGTGACGATCGTGTGTGCAGGCTTGCCTTCCACCCGATCGACCCGGACGCGGCGTTCGCCCGACGCAGTGAGCCAGCGGGCCAGCGGCTGGCGCAAGTGCTGCCGCCCGTTGACCCAATCGCCGACCACGAGGGCCAGATAATACTTGCGCCCCAGCCCCTCGCGCATCATGGCATGCAATGCCAGCAGCGCCTTGCGTTTCTTCGCGACGATCAGCAGCCCCGAGGTCTCGCGGTCGAGCCGGTGGGCAAGCTCCAGAAAAGGGGCTTGCGGATAGGCGGCGCGCAGCTGTTCGATCACCCCGAAGGACACGCCGCTGCCGCCATGCACCGCCACCCCTGCCGGCTTGTCGACCACCATCAGCGCATCGTCTTCGAAAACCACGGGGAAAACCGCCGGCGGCACCTTGCGCGGTTCGCCGGGGCTGGGTAACCGCAGCGGCGGCACCCGAACGAGATCGCCGGCATCGAGGCGACGATCTGCGCCGACGCGCCCCTTGTTGACGCGCACTTCTCCGCGCCGGATGGCCTTGTACAAATGACTTTTCGGAACACCCTTGCACACGCGCAGCAGGAAATTGTCGACCCGCTGGCCCGCCTGCCCGGCGTCGATCTGGAACAAGCGCACGGCGGGCGCCACTGTGGGATTGGGCTTGTGCATAAAAAAAACAGCTATAATCGCGTCAGCCTATAGAAGCTGAAAAAACGCCTGCGGCGTAGAGATGCCACTTGAAGCGTCTCCGCCTGCACGCAAAAGGCCTTTTGCCCATTGTACCGCCTGCGTTTCAGCTTCCGGGCCACAAGGTGGTCGCCAGGACAGGGTTCGCGCGACGGCACGGTGTCATGCACACCTGCCGGCGGTTCGAATCGAATGTCCATCGCTCGCGACGCTGATATTCTTGCATTGCAGGTCATCGTATCGTTTTGCACCAGGCGCGCAACCCTGCGCGTCTGCCGTTAACAGCACAATTTCGTCAACCACTGCTTTCATCGTGAATCTGACTCCCCTGCTGACCGAACCGCGCTCGCGTGGGCGCGCCGTGCCTCTCTGATACCCGGGCCGGCGCCTTCCAACACGCCGGTCCGCGCCATCCTGCCGCAGAAACCAGCCTCGCGGCACACCGAGTGACCCGCGGTCGCGCGCCGAAAAACGGCGCGCCACGACTACGGAGAAAAGCACTCATGAAACGCATGTTGTTCAATGCGACGCACCAAGAAGAATTACGCGTCGCGATCGTCGATGGCCAGAAACTCATCGACCTCGACATCGAAACGGCTGGGCGCGAGCAGCGCAAGGGGAACATCTACAAAGGAGTCATCACCCGCATCGAACCCGCGCTGGAAGCCTGCTTCGTCAACTATGGCGAAGAACGCCACGGGTTCCTGCCATTCAAGGAAATTGCGCGCGGCTACTTCAAGGAAGGGGTCGACGTGCGTACCGCCCGCGTCCAGGACGCGGTCAGCGAAGGCCAGGAACTCATCATCCAAGTCGAAAAAGAGGAGCGTGGCAACAAAGGGGCGGCACTGACGACGTTCATTTCACTGGCGGGGCGCTATCTCGTCCTGATGCCGAACAACCCGCGCGGCGGCGGCGTATCGCGCCGGGTCGAAGGCGAAGATCGCCAGGAACTGCGCGAAACCATGGACAAGCTCGATCTGCCGGCGGGCATGAGCATCATCGCCCGCACGGCCGGCATCGGCCGCAATGTGGACGACCTGCAGTGGGACCTCGCCTACCTGCTGCAACTCTGGACAGCCATCGACAGCGCGGCGCGCGAAAACACGGCACCCATTCTCATCTACCTGGAATCCAGTCTGGTCATTCGCGCGATTCGCGACTACTTTTCACCGGAAATCGGTGAAATCCTCATCGATACCGACGACATCACCGAGCAGGCCACCTCGTTCATGAGCGTGGTCATGCCGGACAACGTGCAGCGGGTGAAGCGCTACCGCGACGACATTCCGCTGTTTTCACGCTTCCAGATCGAACACCAGATCGAAACCGCCTACTCCCGCACTGTGGAACTGCCGTCCGGCGGGTCGGTCGTCATCGACCATACGGAAGCGCTGGTAGCCGTCGACGTCAACTCCGCGCGTTCCACGCGCGGGGCCGACATCGAAGAAACGGCAACGCGCACCAACCTCGAGGCGGCCGACGAAGTGGCGCGTCAGTTGCGCCTGCGCGACCTGGGCGGCCTCATCGTCATCGACTTCATCGACATGGAGGATGGCAAGAACCAGCGAGCCATCGAACAGCGCTTGCGCGATGCGCTGCATTTCGACCGCGCACGCGTTCAAATGGGCCGGATATCCCGTTTCGGGCTCATGGAGCTGTCGCGCCAGCGCCTGCGCCCGGCGCTCAACGAGGGGTCGCACGTCACCTGCCCGCGCTGCAATGGCACGGGCGTTATTCGCGACACCGAATCCAGCGCCTTGCAGGTACTGCGACTGATGCAGGAAGAGGCCATGAAGGAAAACACCGCCGCGCTCTATGCGCAGGTGCCGGTGGACGTCGCCACCTTCCTGCTGAACGAGAAACGCACCGACATCGCGAAGATGGAGGCGCGCCTCAAGGTCAACCTGGTCGTCATTCCCAGCAAGACACTCGAGACCCCGCACCACAATATCGAGCGCGTACGACATGACGACCCCCGTCTGGAGGAAACGAAGCCCAGCTTCGAGCTTGCCAGCGCGCCCGAAGAAGAGATTGCATGGCCACCCAGCAAGAACCGGGAAGACAAGCCGCGGCCGGAAGCGCTGGTCAAGGGCATCACCCCTTCCCGTCCCGCACCGGTGACACAAGCGCCCGCCGCCCCCACTTCCGTGGCGCCGGCCACGCCCGCGCAGCCCGGGGCATTCAAGCGCTTCATGAACTGGCTGAGTGGCGCCACGCCCCCGGCCGAACCCACGCAGAGCCCTCTCCCCGCGCAACCACCCCGCGCCACTTCGACCCGGCCGCATGGCGCACCGGAACGACGCGAACACCTGTCAACCGAACGGCATCGGCGGCGGCGCGGTGAACCGCGCTCGCCCGACACCGACATCGACACCACGAGCACCGGCCAGGCGGACCATGCCACGCACCGCACGGCGGAGCCACCACGCGACGGCGGCAGCACGCGGCGCCGCGCCGACGCGGAATCCAGCGGAACGCGCAATGGCCGCGGCCGCCGCGGGCGCGCCCACGGTCGACGCGAAGAAGCGTCAACCGGCGCAGCCACGGAAGCCGATGTCGCGGCCACGGCCATCACAACGAACGGCACAGTAGCGGCGGGTACGGCGGTCGTGGACACGGTAGCGGCGCATACAGCGGCTGTGGGTACAGCGGCTGTGGAAAAGAACGGGGCACCGCAATCGCCGATGGCCGCAACGTCACCCGACGCATCGGGTATAGCCGCCGCGCCGAATGCCTGGATCACACCGTTAGACACCTCTGTCGAACCAGGCGCGGAGCCGACGGATGTGGGATCGGGGAATACCGCGGAAGATGGCCGCGCCGATCCAGAGCGCCGGCGGCGTCGCCGTCGCGGCCGTCGCGGCCGCCACGGCGGTGAGACGGCTGAGAACGGAACTTACACGGTGGCGCCACCCGAATCGGAGGCTCCCACGGAGGCGGCCAAGGCACCCGGAGTACCCGAGGCACCCAGGGTGCAAGAGCCCGAGTCAGTGGAACGGGAAATACCGCTCGCCGCGCAACCCGCCGACAGCGGGGCGACGAGTGTCGACCACTCACCGACTCCACCCAAGGCTGAGACGAAAACGGCCGACAGTGCGCCCGTACCGGCCAACCCCGCCGCTGCCGCGCACGAGTCTCCCAGCGAAGCCGCGCCCCATCGGGAGGCAGAACGCAGGGACGACATCAATCGCGGCGAGACCGCGACATCGGCGAACAAGCCGAGCGAGAGGGCCGCGGCGCCCGCGGGCAAACCCGCCATGCCCGCGGAGTCACTCGAGGAAGCGGTCGCCGCGACGGGGTTGCAGTGGATCGAAACCAAGGCGCATGTGGAATCGCCGGCCGCGCCCGCCGCGACCCCCCATTTGGGGCGCGCTCGCAAGCCGCGAGCCGCGGCCGCGGCCGCCCCGCTGGAACAAGTTGAAACGCACCCCCACCAGCAGTAGCGCATTTTTCATTCAAACACCAACAGAATCGAATTCGACACTGTTGGTGTTTGAAGGCGCTGTAGGTTCTTGGGGCGCCGTGGGGATTTGAAGGCGCCGTCTGGCGGGGAAGGGGGTGGGGCCGGCCCGCGACACTCCTCCACCCCGTGGCGTCTTAACTGACGACACCCTCGCACGAAACCACAATCACCCGACGCAAAAAATGGCCGGTCAGACCGCTTTGGCGACGACATCGTCGGGCTGGCGCATCAATAGCGCCAGCAGATGCGCCACCTCGTTGCGCAGCTGACGGCGATCGATCACCATGTCAATAGCGCCCTTGTCCAGGAGAAACTCGGCGCGTTGAAAGCCCTCCGGCAGTGTCTCGCGCACCGTCTGCTGAATCACACGCGGACCCGCAAAACCAATGAGCGCCTTGGGCTCGGCGATGACCACATCGCCCATGAACGCGAAGCTTGCAGATACGCCACCCATCGTGGGATCGCTCAGAATGCTGATGAACGGCAGCTTCTCGGCGGCAAGCCGCGTCAGCAGGGCATTCGTCTTGGCCATCTGCAACAGCGAGAAAAGGCTTTCCTGCATGCGGGCGCCGCCCGACGCCGAGACGCAAATGAACGGCATGCGGTTCTGGATGGCGTGTTGCACACCACGCGCGAAGCGCTCGCCAACGACCGACCCCATGGAACCGCCCATGAACGCAAATTCGAAACACGCCAGCACCGCCGGTACCGACAGGATGGTGCCGGCCATCACCACCATGGCCTCGGACTCACCCGTGTGCTTCACGGCCTCGGCGACACGTTCGGGATATTTGCGGGAATCCCTGAATTTCAGCGGATCCATCGGACGTATGGCCGCCCCCAGTTCGACGCGCCCTTCGCCATCGAGCAAGGAATCAATGCGCCCGCGGGCACCGATACGCATGTGGTAGCCACACTTGGGGCACACATTCAGCGTCGCCGACAGGTCTTCCTTGTAGAGCACAGCCTCACAGCCGGGGCACTTGACCCACAGCCCCTCGGGCACGCGCCGGTTGCCCGTATCGTGACCGCGATTGATGCGCGGCGGAAGAATCTTTTCGATCCAGCTCATCGTGCCGATTCCTTGGCGTCCAAGGCCGCGCGGATACCCGCCAGCCATGACGACGCGGCCGTGATGGCCCTGGCGTCTCCAGACGACCCGCCGGCCGCTCCCACTGCGCTTTCCATGGTTTCTATGAGGCGGCTGCCGATAACGACGGCATCGGCAAAGCGGGCAACACCGCGCGCGCCATCCGCATCATGGATGCCGAAGCCGACGGCAATGGGCACGGACACGTGCCTGCGCAGCGCGGCCACGTGTCGTTGCACGTCGGACGTATCGAGATAGCCGGCGCCGGTTACCCCTTTGAGTGCCACGTAATAGACGTACCCGCAGGCGATGCGGGCCACCTGTTCGATACGCCGCTCGGTGGAGGTTGGCGCCAGCAGAAAGATGGGCGCGATTCCCCTTGCTTCCAGAAGCCCCATGAAATCGGTCGCCTCTTCGGGCGGGTAGTCGACCACCAGCACCCCGTCGACGCCGGCGTCCGCGGCCGCCGGCACGAACGCGGCCCGCCCCATGTGTTCAATGGGATTGGCGTAGCCCATCAGCACGACCGGCGTATCGGCGTCGCCGCGCCGGAATTCCGCGACCATGGACAGCACCTGCCGCAAGCCCACGCCGCGGTCGATCGCGCGCTGCGAAGCGCGCTGGATGACGGGGCCGTCGGCCATGGGATCGGAGAACGGCACGCCCAGTTCCAGCACGCCGGCCCCCGCCGCCACCAGCGCGTGCAGCAAGGGAACTGTAGCGGAAACCGACGGATCGCCGGCCGTCACGTAGGGAATGAGCACGGCGCGCCCCGCCGCGCGCCGAAAAGCGGAATTCAGCCGGGAGGTGGATGTTTGCATGAGCTTCGATGCCGTCATAGCCGGATGCCGCTGAGGTCGGCCACGGTCTGCATGTCTTTGTCGCCGCGCCCCGACAGATTGACGAGAATGATCTCGTCCTTGGGGCGCGTTGGCGCAAGCCGTGTCGCGTAGGCAATGGCGTGCGCCGATTCAAGCGCCGGCATGATGCCTTCGGTACGGCAGCATTCATGGAACGCGGCCAGCGCCTCGCGATCGGTAATGGTTTCATAATGCGCGCGGCCACTATCCTTCAGCCACGCATGTTCCGGTCCGACCCCCGGATAGTCGAGCCCCGCCGAAATGGAATGCGTTTCGACGATCTGGCCGTTGTCGTCCTGCAGGATATAGGTGCGGTTGCCGTGCAGCACGCCCACCGACCCGGCGTTCAGCGACGCCGCATGGCGCCCCGTTTCCAGGCCGTCTCCCGCCGCCTCGACACCGATCAGCTCCACCCCGGCATCCTCGATATAGGGGTAAAAAATGCCCATGGCATTCGAGCCGCCACCGACCGACGCGACGATGACATCAGGCTGCCGGCCCGCGGCCTCGGGCATCTGCACCCGGCATTCCTTGCCGATGATCGACTGGAAATTGCGCACCATCATGGGGTAGGGATGCGGGCCCGCCACGGTGCCGATGATATAAAAGGTATTTTCCACATTCGCGACCCAGTCGCGCATGGCTTCATTGAGCGCATCCTTGAGCGTGCGCGAGCCCGACTCGACCGGAACCACCGTGGCCCCCAGCAGCTTCATGCGATACACATTCGACGCCTGGCGACGCACGTCTTCGCTGCCCATGTACACGACGCATTCCAGGCCATAGCGCGCCGCCACCGTGGCGCTGGCCACGCCGTGCTGGCCGGCGCCGGTCTCGGCAATGATGCGCGGCTTGCCCATGCGGCGGGCCAACAGCACCTGGCCTATGCAATTGTTGATTTTGTGCGCGCCCGTATGGTTGAGGTCTTCCCGCTTGAACCAGATCTGCGCGCCTCCCAGGCGCTCGGACCAGCGCTTCGCGTGGTAGACGGGTGTCGGCCGCCCCACGAAATGCTTGAGCTCACCGGCAAACTCTTGCAGGAATTCCGGTTCGTCGCGGTATTTGTCGTAGGCGGCACGCAACTCGTCAAGGGCATGCACCAGGGTCTCGGCAACGAACGAACCGCCATACGGGCCGAAATGCCCGCTCGCGTCAGGCAAAGCATAAGTTTTCAAGGGAGGCACTCTCTCTGGTTGCGTGCGCGCCGCCCGAACCCCTCCAACCGCGGCGTACAAGGGGGCATTTTAACAGCCCACCCAAGAGCCTGTCGGGCTTCGAACCCCCGAAGCCCGACGGGCTCCTAGCGGCTCGCCGCCACGCCCGGGATGTCGTTGAGCGCCGCCAGCGCGCGCGCCGTTTCGCCGCCATCGCGTACCTCGATCGTGAATACCATGTGGGCAAGCGAGCGCCGGCTGTGCGTGTTGATGCCGACGACCTTGATCCGCAGGCGTGCGAACACCTCGGACAAATCGCGCAACAGACTCGGGCGATCCTGCGCATTGATGCTGACATCCACCGGATAAACCGCATCCTTCGTATCCCCCCAGCTGACTTCAATGGCGCGCTCGGGATGCCGGGCGATCAGCGCCGCATAGGACGCACAATCGCCGCGATGAATGGACACACCGCGGCCGCGCGTAACGAAACCGGCAATGCGATCGGGCGGCGCCGGACGGCAGCAGCGCGCCAGCTGCGTCATCAGCGCATCGACGCCGACGACCAGCACACCGCTGCGGCCTGTGCGGACCACGCTTGCGGCGGCCGATGGGGCTACCACCGACGATGGCGCCGGCGGCTCCGGCTCCGCCGCGCGCGGCTCGTTCAGGACGTGGTCGATCTGGCGCAGACTGAACTCTTCCTTGGCGACCGCCACGTACAGATCGTCGGGCCGCGCGAAACCCAGCAACTGGGCAAGCTGCTCGAGATTGACGGCGGTCTTGCCCAGGCGCTGCAGCTCTTTCTCGACGAGGGCCTGCCCCTGGGCGATGCGGGCCTGCAGTTCCACCGCGTTGAACCAGGCGCGCACCTTCGCCCGCGAACGGGCGCTTGCCAGAAAGCCGACCTGCGGATTGAGCCAGTCGCGCGACGGCCCACCCGATTTGGCGGCGATGATCTCGACCGTCTGGCCGGTGGCCAGACGAGTCAGCAGCGGCACGATCTGCCCGTCGACGCGAGCCCCGCGACAGCGATGGCCGAGATCGGTGTGCAGGGCATAGGCAAAATCCACGGGCGTGGACCCAGCCGGCAGCTCGATGACTCGCGCCTGCGGCGTCATCACATAGATGTAATCGTCGGCGCGGCGTGGCGCGGGCGCCGCCGCAGCGGATGGCGGCACGCCTATCCGCGCATCGCGCGGCTCCGCATCACCGGGCCGGCCGCCACCGGATCCCGCGTCATCCGCCCGCGCAGTCACGGCAGCGGGGCCTTCGCCCGCAACGCCGTCCCACGCGAGCAACTGCCTCATCCACGCGATCTTGCGGTCGTAGTCGCTTGCCGCCGCGACTTCGCCGCCATGCGCGCCTGCTTCTTTGTAGCGCCAATGGGCGGCCATCCCGTATTCCGCGAAGCGATGCATCTCGCGGGTGCGAATCTGCACCTCGAACGTTTTGCCGCTTTCATCGGCCACGACCGTATGCAGCGAACGGTAGCCGTTGGGCTTGGGCCGCGAGATGTAATCATCGAACTCCGCGGGCACCGGCGCCCAAAGGGCATGTACCAGCGCCAGCGACGCATAGCACGCCCGTTCGTCGGCGACGATGACGCGCAGCGCGCGCAGATCGAACAACTGCTCGAATTCAAGACGCTTGTTGCGCATCTTGTTCCAGATGCTGTAGATATGCTTGGGCCGCCCGGATACCTCAGCCTCGATGCGGGCGTCTTTCAGCGCGCTGCGCAAACGCGCGACGACGGCATCGACGAACGCCTCGCGCTCGGCTCGCTTCTCTTCCAGCAGGCGGGCGATGGCACGGTATGTCTCGGGGTCGAGAAACCGGAACGCGAGATCTTCCATCTCCCACTTGAGCTGCCAGATGCCCAGCCGGTTGGCCAGCGGCGTGTACAGCGCCATGGTTTCGAGCGCGAATGCCCGCGGACACGGCGTGTGCGACGCCGCATGCCAGCGCAG
>SCQX01000305.1 GCA_004298545.1 Candidimonas sp.
CCCGTCAGATCGCCCAGACGGTAGACGAACGTATCGGTGAACGCTTTCGCCTTGTAGCGCTCGGCGCGGCTCACCACGGTGAACAGCGTTTCGCGCGCCGGGCGCATGAGCCCACGCTGCACGGCGCGAAACGTCGCCTCGAAGGCCACCAGCGCGGCAATCGACCCTACGAAGGCCAGCCCCAGAAAGCCCAGCGCCGCGGTGACCGGCAGCAGCGCCAGCGTCACCGAGGTGCCAAGCCGCTTCATCAACTGCCCCGCCACGACCGCCTGCAGCAGCAGCGTTGCAACCTGCGTGGCCATATCGATTCGCGCGAACACCGTCGTGCGCATGTCGAGGTTCCCGCCAAGCGCCGCCACCATCCGCAGACGCGTGAAATAGATGAACGTCGCCATCACCGCCATGATCAGGATGTAAGCACAGATCGAAAGGAGATAACCCGATTTCCCCACCGCGCGGAACCCCTCCCACGCACTGCCGCCTATCACCGCGTGTTCGTCATATTCCCGCCGCCGCGCGCCGCGTGGAACGCCGGCGGCCTCATCGGCGGGCAGGTGAACAAGCCAGAAGGCCGCCGCCAGCGCAAGCACGAGGAACCCCGCCGCGACGGGCAGCAACCCGGCCGTTCCGAGGGGCGCCGCAAGTTCGCTGGCAAGCCACGGGCCAAGAATAGCGCCCAGCGTACCGCCCACGCCAATCAGGCCAAACAGGCGCTTGCTCTGCTCGAGCGAGAAACGATCGGCCATGAGCGCCCAGAACAACATGGTCGCGAACAGATTGAAAACACTGAACCACACGTAGAAGACCTGGCCGCTACGCTCGCCAATATGGGTAGGCGCGAATACCAGGAGCGCATAGAAGCCCAGCAGGCCGAAGACAAAGAACAGATACGTCGCGCTGATGAACGCAAGGCGCCGCGTACGGCTGACGAGCAGGCTGAAAACCGGGTTGACCAGTAGCGTGATGACGACCGTACCCACGAACAACCAGCGTATCGTCTCGATGCCGCGCCGCATGCCCAGCGCCTCGCGCGCCGGCCGCAAGATCATCAACGCCGTGAGCACACAGAAGAAGAAGAGCGCGGCAACCAGCACCGGCCGGATTTCGTCGCGGCGCACATTCGTAAAACGCCGCGGCACGAAAATGGCTACGATTTTTTCCACGCCAGCGTGAAACCGTCGCCAATCGGTATCATGGCCACCTCGACACGGCCGTCGGCGTGCAACTTCTGGTTGAAAGCATGCAGTGTGCGCGCGGTTGCATCCGTGGTGCGCGGGTTCGCGACCTCGCCCGACCACAAGGTGTTATCAACGGCGATGAGCCCGCCCGCGCGCACAAGTTTCAGCGCGCGATCGAAATAATCCGGATAGGGGGATTTGTCGGCATCGATGAATGCGAAATCGTAGCGGCCAGCCTGCCCCGCCGCCAGAAGCGTATCCAAGGTTTCCAATGCGGCGCCGATGCGCAGTTCGATCTTGTGCGCGACACCCGCCTCTTGCCAGTGGCGCCTGGCAACCGCGGTGTACTCCTCGCTGATGTCACAGGCCACGAGATGCCCATCTTCGGGCAGCGCAAGCGCCACCGACAGGCTGGAATAACCGGTGAACACGCCAACTTCCAGACAGCGCCTGGCGCCGATCAGGTGAACGAGCAGGCGCATCAGCTGCCCCTGCTCGGGGCTAATCTGCATGCCGCCGTTCGGCATTTTCGCGGTTTGCTCGCGCAGGCGGGCGAGCACGGGCGGTTCGTGCGACCCGTACTGGCGCAAATACTGGCCGACGGCCGAGGAAACGAGTTCACTGTGAGCGGACATCGGCAATCTCCATCGTGGGCCTCAGCTATTGTGACACAATGGAAAGGCTCCGGGCGCGCACCGGTACACCCAAGCGAAAAATCAACGATGCCCCAGACACACAGCGATCACGTCCACTCTCAATTCGATCCTCAGGCAAACGCCTACCTGCAAAGCGCGGTGCACGCGTCGGGCCCCGATCTGCGGCGCGCGCTCGAGCTCGTCAGCCACGCCATCCCGGAAAACCGCGGGTCGCTGCTGGATATCGGCTGCGGCGCCGGGCATCTCAGCTTCGCGCTGGCACCGGCGCTTGAACGGGTCGTGGCGCTCGACTCTTCGCCTCACATGCTCACGACCGTGACGAACGAGGCCAATGCGCGACGGCTGCGCAACATCGCCACCTGCCGCGCGGCGGCGGAAAGACTGCCATTCGCCGCGCACGAATTCGACGTGGTCGCGACGCGCTACAGCGCGCACCACTGGCGCAACCTGCCGGCGGCCCTCGGGGAAATGCAACGCGTGGTCAAACCCGACGGCTACGTTCTCATCATCGACCTCGAAGGCGAGGAAGACCCCCTGGTCGACACGCATCTGCAGGCGATGGAACTGCTGCGAGACCTCTCCCACGTTCGCGACCGCGCGCCAAGCGAATGGATGCGGCTGCTCGCGGCCGCCGGTTTCACGCGCGTGCGGCACCAATCCTGGCCCACGCGCCTGGAATTCCACAGTTGGGTCACCCGCATGCGAACGCCGGCCGACCGCGTTGCCGTCATACGCGCGTTGCAGCAGCAGGCCGCGAACGACGTGACCACGGCGCTGGCAATAGAAGAAGACGGCTCATTCACGGCACGGACGGGCCTGTGGTGGGGGCGTGCGCCGACCGACGCATGACCACCAGCTGAGTCACCATTCGCTGACAAACATCCGCGCGCTGGTTCCGCGTCAGGCACTCGACCGTCACAATGGCGCGGTCTGGCCTGGAGCGTGACGGCACGATCTTCAGAATCGTGCTTACCACCTGAAGGATGTCGCCAGGGCGAGTCGGCCGCGGCCATTGAAGTTCACAGCCTGCGCCAATCAGCCCGCCGCCCAGCGGCATGCTGCCCGCCAGCAGCTTCATGGTGACGGCCGCCGTATACCACCCGCTCGCGGCAAGCCCATGAAAAAAAGTATCCTTCGCCGCCACGCTATCCGTGTGAAAAGGCTGGGGATCGAACTGGCGTGCGAAGTCGATCATCTGCGCTTCATCCAGCCGCTGCTCAGCACTGTGGAACTCGTCGCCCACCGCAAGATCTTCCAGAAACAAGATCTGTTGTCGCGTCATACAAGACTCTCTCTGTTGGTTGACACCCGCCGAACTTCTCTTATACGCCCGATTCCTTATCTTATGAGGACATATTCGTTCGCGATCGCCCACGCGATCGCTACCATGGACGCTCACAACCGTATCAACCTCATCCATGACAACGCTGAAACCCGGTGGGAGTCTCACCACGCCGGCTGACGAATCCGTTCACCATCCCGCCGATTTTCCCGTCTTTTTGCGGCTTGCGGGGCATCGCGCGCTCGTGGTCGGCGGCGGTGCCGTCGCCCTGCGCAAAGTTCGCCGATTGCTGCGCAGCGACGCACGCGTGGCAGTGATCGCCCCCAGCCTGATCGGCGAACTGCGCGAACTGGCGCTCGCTGGGGCCATCACCCACGTATCGGCAGACTTCACGCCGGCGCGGCTCGACGGTTGCCGCTACGCCGTGGCCGCTACGGACGACCGCGCCCTGAACGCCGCCGTGGCGGACGCCGCCACGCGCCGGGGCATCTTCGTGAACGTCGTGGACGACGCGGAGCTGTCGAGCGCCATTTCACCGGCCATCGTCGATCGGGCCCCCGTCACGGTCAGCATCTCCACCAGCGGGCTGGCTCCCGTTCTCGCACGCCGCCTGCGCGAGCGCATCGAACAAGCGTTGCCGGCACGACTGGGCGCCCTCGCACGCTTCATGGGCGCGGCTCGCCCCCGGCTTAACCCGCAACTGCCCCCGCACTCGCGGCGCATGTTGTGGGAACGCTTCCTCGACGGCGCCGGGCGCGACGCCGCGCTGCGCGGCGACGGCGCGCGGGCCTCGGCCGCGCTGGCGCTGGCGGCGGCGGGCGTATCCCTGCGCGGCGAGGTGTACCTCATCGGCGCCGGTCCGGGCGACCCCGACTTGCTGACCCTGCGCGCCCTGCGTCTCATGCAGCAGGCCGACGCGATTCTCTACGACCGACTGCTCGATCCGGCCATACTGACCCTTGCCCGAGGCGACGCGGAGCAAATCTGCGTCGGCAAGCGTTGCGGACAAAAAGGCATGCCGCAAGCCGCGATCAACGCTGAACTCGTGCGGCGCGCACGCGCCGGGCAGCGCGTGGCGCGGCTCAAGGCGGGCGACCCCTTCATATTCGGGCGCGGCGGCGAGGAAGCCGAGGAGCTGGCGGCGCACGGCATCCCGTTCCAGGTCGTGCCCGGCATCACCGCCGCCAACGGCTGCGCCGCGTATGCAAACATTCCGCTCACGCATCGCGACCATGCGAGCAGCTGCGTCTTCATCACCGGCCACACCAGCGCGACTGGCGAACTCGACCTGCCCTGGCCCAGCCTTGCACGGCGCGACCAGACGATCGTGATCTACATGGCGCTGCGCAGCCTGCCCCACCTGTGCCAGCGCCTGATCGACGCGGGCCTGCCCACGCAGTGCCCGGCCGCCGTCATCGAAAACGGCACGCGCTCCGACCAGCGCGTGCTCGAAGGCACACTGGCAACGCTGCCGCGACAAGCTGCCCTTGCCGACATCGACGGGCCGAGCCTCGTCATCATCGGCGAGGTCGTCAGCCTGCGGCGGCGCCTGTCCGAGGCCACCCCACCCCAATCCGCGGCGCAAGCGCCAGCGGCGGACCGCATGGCGGTCTCCGTTGCCTGACGCCCCCCTTCCATTGATCATACGGAGTTTCACATGACACCAGCCACCGAAGCGACGCTTGCGGTGTTGCCCATTTCTTCCGAGAAAGCGCAAGCCGCCGCCGAACTTGTTCAGGGGCTGGACGGCTACGCGCTCGAGTGGCTGTCCGGCTACATGGCGGGCGCAGCCGCCCGCCTTCTACGCCCCGCGCCGCAGGTACCCGCCGCGGCGGCGATCGCCGCGGCGAACCCGGCGGACGCCAAACAGCAGATCACCGTCCTCTACGGCAGCCAGACCGGCAACGCCAAGCGCCTTGCCGAGCGATTCGCCGGCCAGCTGCAGGCGGCCGGCCTGCGGGTGCGGCTGATACGCGCCGACGGCTACCACACCAACGAACTCAAGAAAGAACGCACGCTCTACATCATCGTCAGCACGCACAGCGAAGGCGATACGGCCGAACCGCCAGACGATACGCGTGGGTTCTTCGAATTCCTGACCGGCCGGCGCGCGCCGGAGTTGCCCGAACTGTCCTATGCCGTGCTTGCACTGGGCGACTCGAGCTACGTGGACTTCTGCGGCATCGGGCGCAGCATCGACGAGCGCCTGGCGGAACTTGGCGCCACGCGGCTGTTCGCGCGCGCCGACGCCGATGTCGACATCGAGCAGATCGCCGGCCCATGGGAAAAAACGGCGCTGGAACACGCCAGGCAACGCCTGTCGCAGCCCGACGCCGGGCACCGGCCCGCGTCCGCCGCCACCGGCATCGTGACGCCGCTGCGCCCGACGCACGCGCAATGGACGCGTGAACATCCGTTCCCCGCCGAAGTGCTGGCGAACCAGCGCATCGTCGCGAGCGACAGCGAGAAAGACGTGCGCCACATCGAGCTGTCGCTCGAGGGCAGCGGCCTGCGCTACCAGCCCGGCGACGCGCTGGGCGTATGGCCCATCCAGGCGCCGGAACTCGTCGAACGCATCCTGGAGACACTGGGCCTGGACGGAACCACCGACACCACCCTGGATGGGGAGTGCCTGCCGCTGGCCCAATGGCTGCGCGAACGCCGCGAACTGACGGTACTGACGCGTCCATTCGTCACTGCTCATGCCAAGCGTGGCCATCATCCGGAACTCGAAGCGCTGCTGCGGCCACAGGCTGGCGCCGAATTCGCCCGTTTGCTTCGCGAACGGCAACTGATCGATGTTCTGCGCCGATACCCCACTGCATGGGATGCCGATGCGCTGGTCGGCGCGCTGCGCCCGCTGGCGCCGCGCATGTACTCCATTGCCTGCAGCCAGACGCAGGCCGAGGAAGAAGTGCACATCACCCTGGCGCACGTCGGCTTCGAGCGCGACGGCGAAGCGCGATGGGGCGTCGGCAGCCATTACCTGCGCGACATCGCCGAAGGCGAGCGTGTGCGCGTCTTCGTCGAACACAATGAACGCTTTCGCCTTCCGCGGGACACCGCGCGCGACGTCATCATGATAGGCCCCGGCACCGGCGTGGCGCCATTTCGCGCCTTCCTGCAGGAACGCCAGGCAGCGTCGGCGACGGGCCGCAACTGGCTGTTCTTCGGGAATCCGCACCGCCGTAGCGATTTCCTCTACCAGACCGAGTGGCTGCAGGCGCGCGGCGATGGGGCGCTGGCGCAACTCGACGTTGCCTTCTCGCGCGACCAGCCGGAAAAGGTTTACGTGCAGGACCGGCTGCATAAACACGGCGCCCAGGTGTGGGAATGGCTTGAAAACGGCGCAAGCATCTACGTATGCGGCGACGCGAACCGCATGGCGCCCGATGTGGACGCGGCACTCGCCGAAATCGTGGCCGAGCACGGCCGCAAATCTCACGAAGAAGCGCACGTGTGGCTCAGAAGCCTGCTGGCCGAAGGCCGCTACGCACGCGACGTGTACTGACACTCATCGAATACCCGAACTTCCATGACCGAACCAACCACCACAACACCTCTCTCCGCGCTGGAACACATCAAGGCAGACAGCCATTTTCTGCGCGGCACCATCGCGGCAGGCCTGGCCGACCCCACCACCGGGTCCATCAGCGAGGCCGATACCAAACTGCTGAAATTCCACGGCAGCTACCAGCAGGACAATCGCGACGTGCGCGACGAGCGGCGCCGCCAGAAGCTGGAACCCGATTACGGTTTCATGGTACGCATACGCCTGCCGGGCGGCGTGCTCACCCCGGCGCAATGGCTGGGTCTGGATGAGCTTGCCGCCGCATACGCCAGCAACGGCCTGCGCATCACGACGCGGCAAACCTTTCAGTTCCATGGCGTGCGCAAAGAGAACCTGCGCGCGATGATCCGCGGCATCAACGACACGGGCCTGTCCACCCTGGCGGCCTGTGGCGACGACGTGCGCAACGTGATCTGTTCCGTCAATCCGCGGCTCTCGTCCGCCCACGCGGAGGTTCACGCCTGGGCGCTCAAGATCATGAACCACGTCAAGCCGCGAACGACGGCCTATCGCGAGCTGTGGCTGGAGGATGGCCCGGTGGGCGATGGCGCGACGGATGACGAGCCACTGCTGGGCAAATCGTACCTGCCGCGCAAGTTCAAATTCGGCATTGCCATTCCGCCATACAACGACATCGATGTGTTCGCACAAGACTTCGGCCTCATCGCAATCCTGGAAAACGATAGTCGGCTGGTGGGCTTCAACCTTGCGCCCGGCGGCAGCATGGGCGCCACCGCGGGCGACCCGAAGACCTACCCGTCGCTCGCCGATCTCATTGGCTTCGTCACGCCCGACCACCTGCTGGAAACCTGCTGGCACGCGGTAGCCGTACAGCGCGATTTCGGCGACCGCGGCAACCGCAAGCACGCGCGGCTGAAGTACACCATCGACGACCGCGGCCTGCAGTGGTTCCACGACGAGCTGCAGTCGCGCCTGAGCTTCCCGATCGAGGCGCCGCGCCCTTACCATTTCGAACACAACGGCGACCGCTACGGCTGGACCGAGGGCGACGACGGCCGCTGGCACCTGACGCTGCAAATTCCCAGCGGCCGCATCCGAGACGTAGACGGCCATCCGCGCCAAACGGGCATGCGCGCGATCGCGCGCGTCCACAAAGGCGAAATACGCATGACGTGCGACCAGAACCTCATCCTGGCGGACGTGGCGGCGGAAGACCGCGCCGCGATCGATGCGCTGGTCAAACAATACGGGCTGGACGACTACAAGCACGCCAGCGGCCTGCGGCTGCACGCGCTGTCGTGCGTCGCTCTGCCCACCTGCGGCTTGGCGATGGCCGAATCGGAACGCTATCTGCCTCACATCCTGGACAAGCTGGAAGCCCTGCTGGACAAGCACGGCTTGCGTGACGAACCTATCCATTTCAGGATATCGGGCTGCCCCAACAGCTGCTCGCGCTCGTACATGGGCGAGATCGGACTGGTGGGCCGCGCCATCGGCAAATACGATTTGCGCATCGGCGCCGATCACATCGGCGAGCGCCTGAACGCCCTATACAAAGAAAACGTGGGTGAGGAAGCGATTCTTGCTGCGCTCGACGAACTGTTCGGCCGCTTCGCCGCCGAGCGCGAGTCCGACGAGCACTTCGGCGACTTCGTGGTGCGCGCGGGCGTCGTCGACCCCCCCAAGCGTCGCCCAACCATCCGCTACTGACCGGCGCGGAACGCGCGCATCCCGCAGCCGCTTGAGCGCGCGAAGTTTCCGAACCTCTCTGATCAGCCGCTGAACGCCGCCTCGACGGCGGCGATGTCGATCTTGCCCATGGTCATCATGGCATCGAACGCCCGCTTGGCGGCAACCTGATCCGTATGCGTGATGGCCCGGATCAACGCCACCGGCGTAATCTGCCACGACACGCCCCATCGGTCCTGGCACCAGCCGCACTGATTTTCCTGGCCGCCATTGCCAACGATAGCCTCCCAATAGCTATCGGTTTCCGCTTGGTCGGCGGTGGCCACCTGAAACGAAAACGCCCCGCTATGAACGAAACCGGGCCCGCCATTGAGCCCCAGGCAAGGGATGCCCATCACCGTGAACTCGACCGTCAGCACATCGCCCCGCCTGCCGGCGGGATAGTCCCCCGGCGCATGATGGACCGCATCGACGGAGGAATTCGGAAAGGTCCCGGCATAGAAGCGCGCCGCGTCTTCGGCGTCGCCGTTGAACCAGAGACACACGGTATTTTTTGCCAGCTGCCTCATGCTGCGCCCCTTCACGCGGTTTGCTCGACGTTGATCATCCACGGCGTGCCAAAACGGTCCCTGGTCATGCCGAACCCGGGCGACCAGAAGGTGCCGGCGAAGGGCATCACCACCTGGCCGCCTTGCGCCAGCGCGTCGAACAGGCGCCGACCTTCCGCCACGTCGGCCGCCTGGATCGATACCCACAGGCCTTGTGGCGGCCGGTAGCCGCCACAGGCGGCATCCGCCCCGGGCATGGCATCGGAACCGAACAATGACTGGTCCCCCATTTGCAGATGCACATGCATGATGCGGTGCCTGGCCGATTCAGGGATGGGCGGCGCGCCGGCCGATGGCGGCATCTCGCCAAAGGTGCCCTGGTAGGCGATGGTGCCGCCGAACAGCTTGGCATAGAAGGCGAACGCCTCGGCGCAATCGCCGTCGAAATTGAGGTAGGGGGTGAGCTGCATCAGGATCTCCTGGGGGTTTGCGAACGATGAGGAGTGAGGACGCTGTACACTTGTCGCCAATATAGGAATTCAAGTGGACACTGTCCACACAAAAATTGTTTCCAGATGTCGGATGACGCCTCGCACCCCGGCCGCCGTGCCCACCGGCACGGCAATCTGCGCGGCGCCCTGCTTGGCGCGGGCGTCGCGCTTGCGCGCGAGGGTGGGCCCAAGGCGGTGGTGCTGCGCGAAGTAACCCGGCGCGCCGGCGTGGTGCCGAACGCGGCATATCGCCACTTCGCAAACCACCAGGCCCTGTTCGAAGCGGTACGCGGAGTCGCCCTGTCGCGGTTGGCGCACGCCATCGAAGCCGAGATCGAGCCGGCACGATCCCTGGGCGATGCACGTTTGCGCGCCCGCGCGACATTTCGCGGTGTGGGTCTAGGTTATCTGCGCTTTGCGCGGCGCGAGCCCGGCTTGTTTCGCACCGCATTCGCGGCGCGGCCGTTCGACGTGAACGAGCCTCGCGACGACCACGACTCGATGCGCGGCGTCAGCGACGCGAACCCCTTCCAGCTGCTGGGCGATGCGCTCGACGGCATGGTCGATGCCGGCCTGATGCCCCCCGACCATCGCGCCGGGGCGGAATGGATGGCGTGGTCGGCGGTTCACGGCATGGCGTTCCTGATACTCAACGGCCCCCTGCGGGATCAAGGGGAACCCAGGTGCCAGGCGCTGGCCGAGCGGCTCGTGGCGATGGTCGAGCAGGGCCTGCTGGCGGAACCGGCCACCTGAGGGGCGGCAACAGGCGCCCAGACTCATACGCACATGGCGCGCCCGACAGGAATCGAACCTGTATCTAAAGCTTCGGAGGCTCTTATTCTATCCATTGAACTACGGGCGCCAAGCTCGCCATTGTAGCGTGTTTGCCGCGGCCCTCTGGCTGAAAGCAGAGCCGGCCAGCATCGTCCACCCGGGTCTTCCACCAAGCGCGCGACGAACGGGAGGCCAAGCTCTGTCGATCGTGCGCCGCGACCGCGAAGCGACCCGCACGGGCGACGCGGCGCGCACAACGCGCATGCCGGTCGCTGCACCGCCCCGGGACTCTGGCTATAATTGCCGACTAAAGAGAACCAAAAGACACGAGACGACCTGACCGGCGGGCATTGCGCGCCGCACCGCAGGCGCCACATCACGATCATCAACGCAGGACTCGACTATGAGTAGCACGGAAGAACATAACGATACCGAAACCCATCAGTCTTTCATCAAGACTCCGCGTCAGTTGATCACCGTGGTCGTGCTGGCCTTCCTCGTTCCCATCGTCATCATCATCATGCTGACGCACATGGTCGCCGCATCGTTCCACCTGAACGTGGGCTCCGACGCCAGTTCACCCGCATCCATACTCTCGCGCATCAAGCCCGTCGCTACCCTGAAACTGGTCGAACCAGGCACTGCGGCTGCGGCCAGTGCACAGACAGCCACCGTAGCAGCCGCCGCGCCGGCGCCGGCCGCCTCGGTTCCGGCCGCCTCGGTTCCGGCCACCCCGGCCCCGGCCGCCGCGCCGGCCCAACCCAGCAAGAAAGCGGCGCCAGCCAATGCCGCGCCAGCAACGGTTGCGGCAATTCCGGGGCTACCAGCCGATGCGGCCACCAACCCAGAGGGCGAGAAGCTCTACAAGACCGTGTGTTTCGCGTGCCATGCGGCGGGTGTCCTGGGCGCGCCCACCTTCGGCAGCATGGAAAAGTGGGCACCGTTCATCAAAACCGGCCTCAACACCATGGTGGAACATGCCATCCACGGTATAGGCGCCATGCCACCACGTGGCGGGTCGCAGGCCACCGACGCGCAAATGCGCGCGGCGGTCGAATATATGGTCGCACACGCCAAATAAGGTTCACGCGCCGCGACGCTGTTGCGTCGCCGCACCGGTTCATTCGATTCCGGTTGAGCAACCTGGTCAATACTAAGGGTTTACCCTATAATATGGCTCAACGAAGAGACCTTATTAAGAGTATTGGATATGTTGATCAACGATTACGGCCAGCGCGTGGCATTCAGCGACAGCGTTCAGCGCGTCCTGACGCGCGAGGCGCTTAGTTGCGGCAAATCGGCGGCGGCCGTGGATTTCGAAAATGGAGCAGTGCGGGGCCAGGGTCATTTGAGACAAGCGGCCGAGCGCCTTCTGCGGCAGGCCGCACACTTTTTCGGCAACACGCACCGGGGCCAACTTCGCGGCGCACACCGCTGATTCCCCACACCACTTCTTCTATTTCCCGCCGTCGTTGTCCGACCTCATTTCCGAGCGGGCGCATTGCCAGGCGGCGGCGCATCGAGCAACTGCCTCAGCATGCGCAGACGCTCACCGGGGCTGACAGCTGCGGAATCGGGCTCACCCGATGCGCCTGACTCAGCCAGACCCATTTCGCCAATGAAGCGCGACACTTCACGCGCGACATCGTCGCGCGCGCGCCGCCGCTTCCTGCACCAGCTGAGATGCAGGCTGCGCTTCGCGCGCGTGATCCCCACGTACATCAACCGGCGCTCTTCCTGAATGCGCTGCGCCAATAATTCGGCCGCGCGATCGGAGTCGCCGTCCTGCTCATCACGCCCCGTGTGAGGCAGCAAACCTTCCTCCACACCGACCAGGTAGACGTGGGCAAATTCGAGGCCCTTCGAAGCATGAAGGGTCGATAGTTTCACGGCATCGGGCTCTTCCTCGTCGTTGCGTTGCAGCAGCGCCACCAGGGCAACATGCTGCGTCAACTCGATCAGGTCGAGGTTGTCCTCCCGCGCCTTGCGTTTCAGCCAATCCATGAGTTCCAGGACGTTCTGCCACCGACCCCGCGCGATGCGTTCATCCAGAGAATCGAACAAATAGCGTTCATACCCGATCGCACCGAGCAGGTCATCGAGCAGGGCCGGTGCCGGCTGCTTCGCCCGCGCCTGCTGATTCGCCAGCGGTTGCCGCGGCGCCTGGCGCGGTACCGCCCGGCCGGCCGAACCGGATACGGCGCTCGGTAGATCCCCGGCCGGCACGCCCGCCGCCATCGGGCCGCCCGGGGCCCGACCCGCGCGGCCCTGGAAGTCGAGGATCAAGTCACCGAACGCGCGCAAGGGCGCCAATTGGCGCGCCGGTACCTGCGCATTCTCGGCGTCGAACAGCGCAGCGAACAGCGAAACGTGTGTTCGAGACGCCCACTGGCCGAGCGCCTGCAGCGTGGCCTGGCCGATACCGCGGCGCGGCGTGGTCGCGGCGCGGATGAACGCCGGATCATCGTCATCATTCACAATCAGGCGCAAGTAGGCGAGAATGTCGCGAATTTCGGGCTTTTCGAAGAAGCTTTGCCCACCCGACACGGTATAGGGAATGCGCAAGTTGCGCAGCGCCTGCTCCAGCACACGCGCCTGCTGGTTGCCGCGGTACAACACGGCAAAATCCTTCCATTGCGCCCGCCGTTCGAACCGTGCCGCCGAAATGCGGATGGCGACGGATTCCGCTTCCGCGATATCGTCATCCATCGGCACGACTTCTACGGGCTCTCCCTGCCCCAGCGTCGACCACAATTTCTTGCCGAAAACGTTCGAGTTTCGGCTGATCAGGCAATTGGCCGCCGCAAGGATGCGCTGTACCGACCGGTAATTCTGCTCGAGCTTCACGATTTTCAACGCGGGATAATCGGCCGCAAGCTTCGCCAGATTTTCGACCGTCGCACCACGCCAGGCATAGATCGCCTGGTCGTCGTCCCCAACCGCGGTGAACAGCGACCGCATCCCGGCCAGCGAACACATCAGGCGATACTGGCAGAGATTGGTGTCCTGATACTCATCGATCAGCAAGTACTTCACGCGCCGTTGCCAGCGCGCGCGGACGTCGGCGTTTTCCGAGAGCAGCGTGGCGGGCAGGCGAATCAGGTCGTCGAAGTCAACCGCCTGGTAAGCTGTCAATGTCGCCCCATAACTGCGATAAATCCGCGCCGCTTCGGCTTCGCTGGGCGTTGCCGCCACCCGTGCGGCGCCGTCGGGGTCCACCAGCGCGTTTTTCCAGAGTGAGATCGCCTGCTGCACCGCCCGCAGGCGCGCCTTGTCGGTGGTGGCCAGCAGTTCCTGAATGATGCCCAGCGCATCGTGCGCATCCAGAATGGAAAACTGTGATTTGAACCCCACGTGGCGCGCCTCTTCGCGCAGGAAACGCAGCCCCAGCGAATGAAAGGTTCCCACGGTGAGCCCCTGGCCGATGCGCCCGTCGACCAGCCTGTCAACGCGCTCGCGCATCTCTCGGGCCGCCTTGTTGGTGAACGTCAACGCCACCACGTCGCCGCCGCGATAGCCGCACTCGCGCAACAGATAAGCGATTTTCTGCGTGATGACACGCGTCTTGCCGCTGCCGGCTCCCGCCAGAACCAGACACGGGCCGTCGAGATAGGTGACCGCCTCGCGCTGACAGGCGTTGAGATCGGCCGGTACCGTATACCCGGGGTGAAGATCGAATGCCATCGCCATCAGATCTCGAGCGGATCGACTTCAAGCCGATAGCGCACGTGCGCCGCGGACGCCAGCGCGGGCAGCTCGCGCGACCAGTCGCCCAGGAAGTTCTGCAGCGCCGGACGGCTGCGGCTTTCGATCAGCAACTGGGCCCGCTCGACGTTGGCGACTCGCACGACGCGCAAGGGGATGGGCTCATACAAGACGACGGCGCCATTATCGGCGGCCGCGCCGCGCAATGCCTCCGACAATGCCTTGGACTGCCCAAGAAAGTCCAGTGCCGCCGCCAGTCGGGCGGCTTCCGCCGTCAGCAGGGCCTGATGCGCATACGGCGGAAGGCCAACCGCTTCGCGCTCGGCCAGGCTATGACTGGCGAACCCTGCGTAGTCGTGGCGCACCAGCGCCTGGTACACCGCCTGCTCGGGATAACCGGTTTGTATGATGACCTCCGCACCCTGCGCGCGTCGTCCCGCGCGCCCGGCCACCTGCATGAGCTGCGCAAAAAGGCGCTCTGGAGCGCGGAAATCCGACGCGAACAGCGTTGCATCGGCATTGAGGACGCCCACCAGGCCAAGCCGGGTGAAGTCATGTCCTTTAGATACCATTTGCGTTCCAACCATGATGTCCACGCATCCCGCATGAACCTGCGCAAACAATTGTTCCGCACTGCCCTTCTTGCGGGTGCTGTCGGCGTCTATGCGCACCACGCGGGCGGACGGAAACAGACTGCGCAGATTCTCCTCGACGCGCTGCGTGCCGCGGCCGATGGGGCGTAGATCGGGATCGCCGCAGTCGGGGCACGCGCGCGGCGCCGGCGCCTGGTAGCCGCAGTGGTGACATTGCAGGTAGTGGCGGCGCGAATCGCGGCGATGCAGAACGGCGTAGGCCGTACAACGCGGGCACTGGCTTGTCCAGCCGCACGACTGACAGTTGAGCACCGGGGCGTACCCACGCCGGTTCAGAAAGATCAGTGATTGCTGCCCGGCACCGAGGCGCTGGGCCAGCGCCTCGACGAGCGGGCCCGAGAACCCTCGATCGAGCACGAGGCGGCGCGTGTCGACCAGCCGCACCGTTGGCGGCTCGACGGGACGGGCGCGATGCGGCAGCACCGCCAACAGATAATGGCCGCGCCGCGCGTGATGCCAGGACTCGAGCGCAGGGGTGGCAGAGCCCAGAACGACGGGGATGCCAATATCGCTGCCTCGCCAGACGGCAAGATCCCTGGCCGAGTAGCGCAGCCCTTCCTGCTGCTTGTACGAACCGTCGTGCTCTTCGTCGACGATGATCAGGCCCAAATCGGGCATGGGCGCGAAAATTGCCAGCCGCGTGCCCAGCAGAATGCGCGCCCGCCCACGCAACGCGGCAAGCCACGCGCGCAGACGCTCGCCCTCCGACAGGCCGCTGTTGAGCACCACCAGGGCATCCGACCCGCCGGCCAGTGGCGCGAACCGGCTTCGCAGGGAACGTTCCAACTGTGGTGTCAGATTGATTTCGGGAACCATGAACAAAACCTGTCGTCCCTGCTTCAACACCGTTTGCGCCGCATGCAGATACACTTCAGTCTTGCCGCTACCCGTGACACCGTACAGCAGAATGGTCGCGTGCCCCCGCACCGCCGCTATCATTTCAACCGCCCGCACCTGATCGGCATTGAGCTGCGGCGGCTCATCGGCCGCGATCGCCGGGGCGACGGGCGCACCACGCCGATCGATGCGGCACACCGGGCCGCCCGCGGAGCGCTTTCCCCGATAGTCCGACACCCTGCGCAAGGCAACCGGCAGCGCCGGCAGCATAACTTCACCCAGCGGGCGTTGGTAATACCGTGCGGCGAACCGGCCCAATCGCATCCAGTCGGCCGGCAGCGGCGGCAGATCATCCAGCACCTGTTCCACCGCCTTGATGAGGTGCGGCGCCAGCGCGGGCGACGACGGATGCGCCACTACCACGCCAACCAGCTTTCGGCGCCCGAAAGGCACAATGACACGCTGGCCGATGGGAACTGGCGCCAGGGAGCAATAATCGAACAGATCATTCAGCGGCACGTCCAATGCGACACGCAGCCAAAACATATTTTGCGTTGCGGTAACGGCGGTGGTGGCGGCAATCTCGGGCATCGGCAAACGGCATCAGAACTTAATGTAGTTTCTCACTATCGGCGTTAACTGCTTGGTGGCAAATCGACTTTGTGGTTGACGATACACACTGTGGATAACTCTGGGGAAAATT
>SCQX01000306.1 GCA_004298545.1 Candidimonas sp.
TTGCGCGCGGGCTCTCATTGATCGGAATACTGAGTGGGACGGCTTTTGCGTCATGACGGGAACAAACACCCTGGCACCGGAATATTTCCATGATCGCGGCTTCGGCGGAAAAATGGGGTTCGGCAAGAAGCCGGCGCTGATAGTCGTCGATTTCACCGTTGGGTTCACTGATCCCGCGCTGCCGCTAGGGTCGGTATCGGATGCGGAGATCGCGCAGACCAATCGTTTGATCGATGCGGCGCATGGCGCTGGAATGGCGGTTTTTTTCACCGCCATCCAGTACGAGGACAGCACCTTGTCGGATGCCGGCCTGTGGCGGCGAAAAATTGCCAGTCTCGACACGCTCGTCCTGGGCTCAGTGGCGGTCGAGCAGGATCCACGGCTCCACATGGGGGCGGATGACACACTGATCGTCAAGCGTTATGCCAGCAGTTTTTTCGGAACGGATTTGTCGGCGCAGTTGTGGCAGCGCGATATCGACACGTTGGTGGTTGCCGGTACCTCCACCAGCGGCTGCGTGCGTGCGACGGTTGTCGATGCGTGCCAGATGGGGTTCCGGCCGATCGTCGTGCGCGAGGCGGTCTGCGACCGCTCGCCCGAGGCGCACCGACAGGCCCTGACCGATATCGAAACCAAATATGGCGACGTCATGGGCATCGACGAGGTACTGAGCCACATCACCCATTGACGGCGCATTATCCACAAGAGAGGAGGTTTTCAATGAAACATCAGTTCTTGAAGAGAAGCAGGGGGGTTGCGAAGGCTTTGGGGGCAACCCTGGGGGCTTGCGTGATGGTGTCGGCCATGGTGGCCGCCAATGCCGCTCATGCCGCCGAAAAGGTTCGGCTGGCCATGCCGACTCAATCCTGGTGGCCGACCACGGTCGTTACGGCGGCAAGCAAGCTCAAGCTCTTCCAGAAAGAAGGGGTCGACGCGGAAATCACGGTCTACAAAGGCGGCGGCCCGGCGTTCGAAGCGCTGGCGGCAAAAGCGGCGGACATGACGATCAATCCCGCGTATCTGGTTGCGCTCGGGCGCGGCAAGGGCATCGAATCGAAGATCGTGGCAACCGGCAGCACGGTTTATGGCGGCTGGTATCTCGTCGTTCCGAAGAATTCCACCGTGAAGAACGTGGCTGAGCTCGCGGGCAAGAAAATAGGCATCACGGCCAACGGGTCGATCACCGATTTCCTCGCCCTGTGGACGGCGCATAAATACAACGTGAAGTTCACCCGGATCCCGGTAGGGGGTGGTGGTCTGATCCCCAATCTGACGACCGGCAACATCGACGCCGCGGTTGTGTACAGCCCCATCAGTTTCCAGTTGTTGAGCGATGGGTCGGCGCGCAGCCTGATCAATTTCGGCAAGGAGGTGCCTCCCGACGCGAATGCGGCCTGGATCGCCACGGATGCCATGATCAAGTCGAACCCCAAGGCGGTGCAAGGCACGCTGAACGCCATCTTTGGCGCGGTTCAGTATCTTCAGACGCATGAGGCCTATGCGGTCAAGCTCATTGCCGAACTGAATGATCTGCCGCAAAAAGTTGCCACGCTGGAATACGAGCATTCCATCATGGGAGCGTCGAAAACCGGCGAGGTGTCGCCCAAGGCGGTCGAGAATTCCATTGCCCTGGGAAAAATGGGGGGTCTGACGAAACTTGCGCCAGCGGCCGACACCTATGTGACGACGTTCAAGGCCGTGCCCGCCACGCCATAACGCGCAAAACATGAAACGACGCGGCGCGCTAAGGCTTTTGTTGCACCCGCTGGCGCTATTGCTGCTCTTGCTGCTGGTCTGGGAGCTGGTGGCGCGGATGCAATGGGTCAATCCCATCCTGCTGCCACCGGTATCGAAAGTTGTCGCGACGCTGGTCGACCTGTTGCAACGCCAGGAAATCTGGCACGCAATCGGCATCACGGCAGGTGAGACGCTGGTGAGCTTCATCGTGGCCGTGCCCATCGGCACGGCCATCGGCCTGTTCCTGGCGGAAGCGCGCTATTGGGGCGCCGTTTTCAAACCCTTTTTTTATTTTCTGTTCAGCATACCGAAATCGATCTTTCTGCCGCTGTTCATTCTGGCCATGGGTATCGGCTTCACGCAGAAGGTTTCGTTCGGAATATTTTCCACGATTTTCATCGTCGTCATCAATATTTCAACCGCGGTTCAAAGCGTCAGTGACGGGTTCAAAGTAACGGCGCGCTGTTACGGCGCAACGCGAAAGCAGATTGCCACCCATGTCTACCTTCCAAGCATGTTGCCGGCAATCCTCGAGACACTGCGTCTTGCGATGATTTTCAATTTCACCGGAATCATTCTTGCCGAGATGTATGTTTCACGCGTAGGGATTGGCCATCTGATCGGCAGTTGGGGCCAGGACTACAAGCTGCCGCAGCTGTTGGCGGGGGTGTTCATCGTTTCATGTGCGGCAATCATGTTCAATGAGTTCGTGCGTGCCTTCGAAAACAAGTATGGCCACTGGAGGCAGGGGCAATGACCGACCACGTGAACGCGGTGGCCGCCGCGGGGATCGACCTGAGCAACGTCAGTCTCGTCTATCCCGGCGATGGCCGGGATGTGGTGGCGGTGGACTCCGTGTCGTTTTCCATCGACGCGGGGAAGTTTTTCGTGCTGGTCGGTCCCAGCGGCTGCGGAAAATCGTCGCTGCTGATGATGATGGCCGGCCTGCAGCTTCCCTCCAGCGGGCAGATTCTTTGCCGCGGCAAGCCCGTCGACAACCCCGACCCCGACCGCGCGGGCGTGGTGTTCCAGGAAGCCAATCTCTATCCGTGGCTCACGGCTCAGAAGAATGTCGAGTTTCCGCTCATGCTGAAGAAAGTTCCGGTGGCGGAGCGGCATCGCCTGGCGGTCGAAGCGCTCGAACTGGTCGAGCTGGGCGGCTTCACACAGCATTTTCCGCATCAACTCTCGGGCGGGATGAAGCAACGGGTGTCAATCGCCCGCGGCCTGGTTCAGCGGCCCTCCGTGCTGCTCATGGATGAACCCTTCGCCGCCCTGGACGAGCAGACACGCCTGACGATGGGGGACGAGCTGCTGCACATCTGGGAGCGCACGCGGCAGACCATCGTGTTCGTCACGCACAGTCTGACGGAAGCCGTCTACCTGGCCGACGAAGTGGCCGTCATGTCGGCCCGGCCGGGCCGCCTCATGGAGATCATTGCCGTTCCACTGCCGCGCCCTCGCACCATGGAGATGATGGACACCGAGGAATTCGGCCGGCTGCGCTCGCGTATCTGGCAGCTCATCCGGAGTTCCTGAGTCCATGCGCGCCGTCTCGCCCCCTGTTGCCCGCCGCGCCCTGGTCGTGCTCCTGTTGGTGTTCTGGGAACTGGCGCCGCGTCTGGGGCTGGTTCCCAGCCTGTTCCTGCCGCCGCTCAGCAGTGTTCTTTCCGCTGCTTACGCCGACCGGCTGGTCTACTTGTCCAACCTCATGGTGACGTTGGGCGAAGTGGGCATCACCCTGATCATTTGCTGTGGCGGGGGCGTCGCGCTGGGGGCGATCGTCGGCAGCGTCTCCGTCCTGCGGCGGCCGCTGACTTCCCTCTTTTCCAGTTTCTATGCCATACCGCTCGTGATTTTGTACCCCTTGATGTCGGCCTGGCTGGGAATCGGCCCGGAATCCAAGATTGCATTCGCCAGCCTGTACGGCATCGTGCCGGCCATACTGGCCAGCGCCGCCGGCATCCAGAGCATCGATCCCAAGCTGTCGGTGACGGCGCGCAGCATGGGGGCGACCCTTGCGCAGCGCATCGTCCACGTCATCATCCCGGCGGCGATCCCTTCCATCCTGTCGGCGATCCGCATCGGCGGCGCGCTGACGATCGTCGGAGTGGTCGTTGCCGAAATGCTGGTTTCTTCGGCCGGCCTGGGCTACCTGATCACCAGCTATCGAACCGTGCTGGATTCCGCGCACGTGTTTGCGGCCATCCTGTTCGTGCTGTTCATCGCCATTGCGTTCGATGTGATCGTCAAGCAGCTTGCCAGGCGCGCGGCGCACTGGAATGCCAACGTGAGCGAGTAATGGATCGCGGCGCGCGCGGGCCGGCTGGCCAAACGAAGGGGGTGGCCGTGAAAAAACGCGAAGGCCCCGCGCAGCCGCTGGATACCATCAGCCTTTCCGCGCTGCGGATTTTCGTCACGGTGTACGAATGCCAGAGCTTTTCGGCCGCCGCGCGCCAGTTGCAGCTGGCGCCATCGACGGTCAGCAAACACGTCGAGCTGCTGGAGCGTGGTCTCGGGAACGTACTGATTCTTCGCAGCACCCGAAAACTCCATGTCACCGAGGCCGGCACGCTTTTTTACCGCCACTGCAAGGCCGCACTGGAAAGTGTGGACGGCGCGTCCGCCGCATTGACCGGCGTCGGGCATGAATTGTCGGGCAGCCTGAGAATCGTGGCACCCCCCTCGTTCACGGCGCACGTCCTCACGCCACATCTCGTGTCGTTCATGACGCGCCATCCGCGCGTGGCAGTGGAGATCACCGTCAGCTCGGTGGAGGTCGACCTGGTGAAAGAGGGGATGGACATGGCCATCGTGATGGACAATCAGCGCAGTGGCAAGATTCCGTCGATCGTCATTGGTCCGAACCGGGTGCGGGTATGCGCGTCGCCCGCTTATATCGAACGGCACGGCAGGCCCAAGGTGCCAGATGACTTGGCCAGGCACCGCTGCCTGTGCGGCATTGGTTCGCAATACCACGACCGCTGGCCGTTTCTCGTGGGCAAGCATGTCAAGCGCGTGGCGGTCAATCGCATTTTCACGTCCAATGTGGGCGACATGCTGCGCGCCTGTTGTTTGGCCGGGCTGGGTATCGCGGGACTGTACGCTTTCCATGTCGACGAGGACATCGCGCAGGGGCGCCTGGTCGAGCTGTTGGCCGACTACCGCGCCGATATCGGCACCATCCGGGCCATCATTCCGCATCGGCGCATCGTGCCGCCGAATGCGCGGGCGTTCCTGGAATTCCTGAGCCAGCGGCTGGGGCCCTGTGAGCCGGCCCCAATACAGCCGACCTGATCAGAGAGCCTTCGAGGGGCCATCGACCCGGTGATCCGGTCCAGGGTGGCCGTGGTCGATCGGGCGTGCCCGGCGCTTCCCGGGATGGCGTGCTGCGTCGCCGGTCAGGCGACGTAGGCGTCGATGGGGCGCACCACGCGGCCGCCGACGATGGGCAGGCAGTCTGGCGGAAACGGTTGGACGATGTCCTTCCCGCGCTGCCGCAGCGCGCTCAGGAATTGGTCGAGCCGCTTCATCGCGCCCGTCTGGATATCATGCAGTACGAGCAGCGGCCACGGTTCGCGCTCGCACTGCGCCAGCGCGGTTTCCACCCATCCGTCCGGGTCGTCCCAGTCGCGCGGGATGGCGTTCCAGAGCACGCAAGTGTAATGGTTCGCCTGAAGGTAGTTGGCCGCACCCTGGTTCAGCAGACTCTGATTGAGCGCTCCGAGCGATCCGCCCGGGCGAAACAGTGGCTCGGGTCTGGAGAGCGGGCCGATCAGTGTCTGTGCCGCGGCGATCTCGCGCTGCGCGATGTTCGGGTCCTGGCTCAGGCCGAGCGGCGTGAGGTGGTTGTAGGTATGGTTGCCGATCCAGTGTCCTTCGGCGTGAGCGCCTTCGCAGATTGCGCGGCGGGCCGGATCGCGCAGGCGTTCGCCAATGACGAAAAACGTGGTTTTGACGCCATGCTCACGCAGCACACGCAGGACTTGCGGCGTGACCTCGGGATCGGGGCCGTTGTCGAAGGAAAGTGTGACGAGATTGGATGTGGAATTCACGGCTGGACCTTGTATGTTGCGCGCGATTGGATCGGCGTCCGTCGCATCGCCTGTTCGGGGGTCCCCTAATTTACCGTGGATCGCGCCGTACCTTCAATCTTCGCGGCGGGTCGGCTATGATGGGCCGGAAGTTGCCGCAACCGTGGCCGTCACGAAAAAGAGGTCCCCCATGAAAACCAGGGCAGCTGTTGCGTGGAAGGCGGGTGCGCCGCTGACGATCGAAGAGGTCGAACTCGAGGGGCCCAGGGCGGGTGAGGTGCTCATAGAGGTCAAGGCATCGGGCATTTGCCACACCGATTACTACACCCTGTCGGGCGCCGATCCGGAAGGGCTTTTCCCGGCCATACTCGGGCATGAGGGCGCCGGTGTGGTGCTCGAGGTGGGGGCGGGCGTCGGTTCCGTCAAGCCGGGCGACCACGTCATACCGCTCTACACGCCAGAATGTCGGCAGTGCAAGTTTTGCCTGTCGCGCAAGACCAACCTGTGCCAGGCGATACGCGCCACGCAGGGCAAGGGGGTCATGCCGGATGGCACCAGCCGCTTCGCGGTTCGTGGCAAGCCCATTCATCACTATATGGGCACGTCCACGTTTTCAAACCATATCGTGGTGCCTGAAATCGCGGTCGCGAAGATTCGCGACGATGCGCCATTCGACAAGGTGTGCTACGTGGGCTGCGGCGTGACCACCGGCGTCGGTGCCGTAATTTTCACCGCCAAGGTCGAGCCGGGCGCCACCGTGGTCGTGTTCGGCCTGGGCGGCATCGGCTTGAACGTGATCCAGGGCGCCAGGATGGTGGGGGCCGGAATGATCATTGGCGTCGATCTCAACCCGCGCCGCGAGGCGCTGGCGCGTCAGTTTGGCATGACGCATTTCGTCAACCCCAAGGATGTCGATAACCTGGTCGACCATATCGTGTCGCTGACCGACGGCGGCGCCGACTATTCGTTCGAGTGCATCGGCAACGTGAAGGTGATGCGGCAGGCGCTGGAGTGCTGCCACAAGGGCTGGGGCCAGGCCATCATCATCGGCGTGGCCGAAGCGGGCGCCGAGATCGCCACGCGCCCGTTCCAGCTGGTCACGGGGCGCCAGTGGAAGGGCACCGCGTTCGGGGGCGCGCGCGGGCGCACCGATGTTCCCACCATCGTCGACTGGTACATGAACGGGCGTTTGAACATCGATGACCTGATCACGCACACGCTTCCGCTGGAACGGATCAACGACGGATTCGACTTGATGCATCGCGGCGAATCCATACGCGCGGTCGTAGTGTATTGATCGTGCGCCAGGCCGTCGCCGGCGGGGCGGAGCGCGGGGACGACGGTGGCGCCAAATGACAAGCCGGTGGCCATGGTGGCTGTGGGTTGACGAAGGGGTGACATGACGGGTTCTTTGAAGCTGCTCGATGAACACCGCTGCTTCGGTGGCGTGCAGCGTTTCTACTCGCACGATTCCGCGGCGATTGGCCTGCCGATGCGTTTTTCCGCGTTCCTGCCGCCGCGGGCGGCGGCCGATCGCGTGCCAGTTCTGTTTTTTCTGGCGGGGCTGACATGCACCGAGGAAACGTTCATGGTAAAGGCGGGCGCCCAGCGCATGGCGGCGCAGTACGGGCTGATGCTGGTGGCCGCCGATACCAGCCCCCGCGGCGCGGTGATTCCCGGCGAGGACGACGACTGGGATTTTGGCGTTGGCGCGGGCTTTTATGTCGATGCGACGCAGCCGCCGTGGCGCAGCCACTACCGCATGGAAAGTTACGTTGCCCGCGAGCTCTTCGATATCGTTACCACGCAATTGCCCGGCGATGCGGGGCGCGCGGGCATCTTTGGCCATTCCATGGGCGGCCATGGCGCCCTGGTGCTGGCGCAGCGCCATCGCGACCAGTATCGATCCGTTTCGGCGTTCTCGCCCATCGCCGCGCCGTCGCGCTGCCCGTGGGGAAGAAAGGCATTCGCGGGGTACCTTGGCGACGACCCCGATGTCTGGGCGGGTTACGACGCGTCGCAACTGATGAGGCAATCCCGCTGCCCCTACCCCGACGGCATTCTGATCGACCAGGGGCTGGCCGATCCGTTTCTGGATGAGCAACTGCATCCGGACGATTTCGCGGCCGCCTGTGTCAGCGCGCAACAGCCCCTGACACTGCGCCGGCACGACGGTTACGACCATGGCTATTACTTCGTTTCGACTTTTGTCGCGGATCACCTGGCGTTCCACACGGAACGCCTGAGATGCTGACGCCGGGGGGTTGCGTCAGAGGTCGATGACCAGCTTGTCGGAAAAGCTGCGGGACACGCAGATTTGCATGACCTTGCCGGCCTTTTTCTCGGCGTCGGTCAGGTAGTAGTCGCGGTGGTCAGGAATGCCTTCCAGCACGTCCACCTGGCAAACGCCGCATTCGCCGCGAGTGCAGTCGTACATTGGGTCGAGACCGGCCTCGATCAGGACTTCGAGTATGGATTTGTCGGGCGGTATGTGGAATGTCAGCCCCGATTGGCGCAGTTCCACGTCGAAGCCGCGTTCGCCCGACGCCAGCACGGGTGTGGTGAAGAGCTCTACATGGATGTTGGGTTGCGGCCATCCGCGCGCGTGGGCCATCTCGACGAGAGTGTCTATCATGGCCTTGGGGCCGCAAATATAGAGATGGCCCGCGGGCGTGGCGCTTGCTAGCAGCGAATCGAGTGCCATCTGGGTTGCCGGTTCGTCGTCGAAATGCAAATGCAGCGCAGTGCCGCATTGTTTCGACAACGCGTCGACGAAGGCCATCTGATTGCGGCTGCGACCATAGTAGTGCAGGTGAAACGGCCGCCCTTGCAGGGTGAAGGCCGTTGCCATCGATGCGATGGGTGTGATGCCGATGCCCCCGGCGATGAGCAAGGGCGGTGGTTCACCACGCTGCGCGGCCCGCACCGGGAAATCGTTTTTGGGAGGATCCACAGTCAACGTGTCGCCGACCGCGACCCGATGCATGTAGCGCGATCCGCCGGTGCCTGGGTCTTCGAGGTGCACCCCCAAATGGTAGCGATCGGGCGCGGTGAACGCCGCCAGATCGGTTCCAAGACAGACGAGCGAATAGCTGCGCGGCGCGTCCAGACCCGGTACGTGCACATTCACATGGGCACCGGCCGAGAACGCGGGCAGTGGATCGCCGCCCGCCGCCTTCAGCGAGAATGATCGAATTGTGCTGGTTTCAGCCTGGGCGTCATCGACGATCAGGTTCAATGTTGCCATAGCGATATTGTTCCAATATGCGTGATGATTCAGTATATGAGAATTCATATAGAATAAAAAATAGGCAGATATAACAGGGCAGTAGCAATCAGTTCGCAGTTCGCGTGGCGCCATTTCCATGCGTTTGCGCCTATCGGTTCCGCTTGTTTCGGGCAGCGCCCTGAACTATTATCATTACACACTACATGGTTTTTGTACGGGCGACGCCGGGTTGCGAATCCGTGCAATGGCGTGGGCGCGTCGTGGTTTGCACGCGGCGTGACCAGTCTATGTGTCGGGGTTTGGGTACACAGATCGACCGGGCAGCACACTAAATGGCCAAAGACACTGATCAGGATCGTTTCGTTTACCGTTATCTGGCGTCCCTGTTGTCGCTGGCAAGCAACCACGTCTCGGCGGATTTTCACGACGAGGTGCGAAAGGCGGGGCTTACGGTGACGGAATGGCGTGTGTTGTCCAGCCTCATGGAAGGTGGCGCGGAACCAGTCGGCAAGCTTGCGCGGCTGGCGATCACGAAACAGCCCACGCTCAGCAAAGTATTGCCGCGCCTCGCCTGCCAGGGGCTGATCACGTTGGGGACGCCCCGCACCGATCGTCGTAGGACCTTGGTAAGGATTACGCCCAAGGGCAGTCGGCTGGTGGGGGGGTTGTGCGATTCGGCCATGGTGCATCAGCGCCGCGTCCTGGCCAAACTGGGCCCCGATCATGCGGACCGGCTGGTGAGTCTCTTGCGCGTCATCATTGCCGGGTGATTTAAATTAGCACTCGCGGTGGGAGAGTGCTAATATCGTAGATAACCCTCTATTCAGACGCAGGACGTCTTTATTCGATGACACAACGCTCAGAAGCTCTGGCCCTACCACAGCCCAACGCGCTGGCAATGGCAATTTCCAATCCGGGCGCGCTGGGTACCATAGAAGCGTACATCAGCGCGGTCAACCGCGTGCCCATGCTTTCGGCTGAACGCGAGGCCGAGTTGGGCAGGCGGGTCCGCGATCACATGGACCTCGATGCGGCACGCGAACTGATCATGTCGCATTTGCGGCTGGTGGTGTCGGTTGCGCGCCACTATCTGGGGTACGGGCTGGCACATGCCGACCTCATTCAGGAAGGCAATATCGGCCTGATGAAAGCCGTGAAGCGGTTCGACCCGGCGCGCGGCGTGCGTCTGGTTTCCTTCGCCGTGCATTGGATCAAGGCGGAAATTCACGAGTACATCGTGCGCAACTGGCGCCTGGTGAAAGTGGCGACGACCAAGGCGCAGCGCAAGTTGTTCTTCAATCTGCGGCGCATGACGCCGGATGGCCAGACGCTGGATTCCGCGCAAGTTGGCGACATCGCGCGCGAATTGAACGTGCGCCGCGAAGATGTCAGCGAGATGGAAGTGCGGCTTTCGGGGCGTGAACTCGCGCTCGATGCGCCGAACGGCGATGGCGACACTTTCCCGCCCATCGCTTACTTGTCCGACGACGGCCAGCAAGAGCCATCCCGTGTGCTGGAGCGGCGCGCGCGCGACGACCTCCAGGGGCCGGGTCTCGAGCACGCCCTTGGTGCGCTCGATGCGCGTTCGCGGCGCATTGTCCAGGCGCGCTGGCTGAGTGACGACGGTGGCGCCACGCTGCATGAACTCGCCAAAGAATTCGGTGTTTCGGCCGAGCGCATTCGCCAGATCGAAGGGGCCGCGCTGAAAAAAATGCGTGCCGCGCTGACCGCGTGAAATCGGCCTGTGTGTCGTCCGGCGCCTGGGTGGCTTCGCCACTGCAGGAATTATCCCGCCGAATTGATACATTTTGATTCAATTGAGTCGAAGAGATCATCGAACTATTCAGGATGGTCGCGGACAAATGCTTTGTAGACGCTATTGCTTGGCGTCATTGCCGGCATAGCCACTCTATCATCCGCTTCGGCTTCTCCTCTTCCCCTCCCTTTTGAAGCGGATGTTTATGGGACCCTTGCAACAAGGTGTCCCTTTTTTTTGTCCAGCGCCGTGGCACCAGTGGATAGGGTCGAGCCGATCGGTCTTGCAGTGGGTCGCCCTCTTGCTTATCCAGCGCGCCGCGGCGCCTGGCGGCGTTGGGCGTGTGATTCGTCCGCGGCGAGCCGCAAGCGGGGGCATGACGGGGCGGGCGTGGCGGCCGAACCCGGAGCACACTCGCGATTTCCGTAAAAAAACGTTCATTTCACGAAAATATTCCGGGAAAAAAAGTATCCTAAAGACGGAAGCATCGGGTATGCGGTGATGGGTGGTCGGTCGTGGCGCTCCGTGCTCGGCCGTGTCGCAGACTTCGCTGACGAATATTTTTTGTGGCAGACCGCCGAACCAGGGAAAAGGACGGTGACGATTCACGACGAAAGACTGCTGCGGGGCGGCCCGTGCTGATCGGCGGACTGGTATTCGGACTTGCCGGCCTGCTGGCGCTGGTCTCGTTCATGCCGCCGCTTGCGGGGCGCCTGCGCGTGCCGTATTCCGTGTTGCTGGCGGTTGTCGGTTTCCTGCTTGGGCTCATCATCAATGTGCATGGCTGGGCGCCGCCAGTGATGAGCGATTTTCTCGATTCGCTTCAGCATTTCGAGGTATCGTCGGAAACCTTTTTACTGGTGTTCCTGCCTGTCCTGCTGTTCGAGACCGCGCTGGCCATGAACGTGCGCCGCCTGATCGACGATCTGGGCCCCATACTCATGATGGCCATCGTGGCCGTCGTCGTATCCACGATCGCGGTAGGCTATGTGCTCGATGCGGTATCCAGTTACGGCCTGGTGGTCTGCCTCATGCTGGGCGCGATCGTCGCCACCACCGACCCGGTGGCGGTGGTTGGAATATTTCGCGAGGTTGGCGCCCCCAAACGTCTGAACACGCTGGTCGAGGGAGAGGCCCTTTTCAATGACGCGGCGTCGATCTCCCTGTATTCCGTGCTGCTGGCCGTGCTGCTCAATGGGGGTGAGGTATCGGCGCGCGCGGTGGTGTCTACGTTCCTGATCAGCTTTCTTGGCGGCGGCCTCGCCGGGTTTTTCATGGGGCGCCTGGCTTGCTGGCTGGTGATGTGGCTGCGCGGCTGGCCCGCGGCCGAAATCACGCTTACGGTGGCGTTCGCCTATCTCACGTTCTATTTGTCTGAGCATTACCTGCACGTGTCGGGCGTGGTTGCCACCGTGATCGCGGGTCTGGTGATCGGTTCCAATGGCCGCACGCGCATGTCGCCGACCACGTTCGAACAACTGCGTGGCGCGTGGGGCGAGTTCGGCTTCTGGGCCAATTCGCTGATTTTCGTGTTTGCCGCAATGCTGATTCCGCACATGATGGCCGATGTCACGTGGTACGAAGTCGTGCTGGTGGCGCTTTTGTTCATCGTCGCGCTGGCGGCGCGCGCGGTAATGGTGTTCGGCGTGCTGCCGTTGTTGGGCCGCACGCGCTTCGGAACGCGGGTCAGCCGTTCATACCGGGTCGTCATTGCGTGGGGCGGCCTGCGGGGCGCCGTATCGCTTGCCCTGGCGCTGGCCGTGACGGAACAGCGGTACGTGCCGTACGAGGCCCGCCAGTTCATCGCGGTGGCAACCACCAGTTTTGTGCTCATGACGCTCTTCATCAATGGCATGACGCTCAGGCCGCTGATCCGGCGCCTGCGTCTCGATCAGCTTCTGCCCATCGATCGAACGTTGCGCAATCAGGTGCTGGTCATGGCGCTGAGCGATCTGCAGGAGAAAACCGATGACCTGGCCGACAGGGAACATATCGGCCAGGAGGTGCGGGCGCGGATCCATTCGGTGTTCGATGCGAGTCTGGCCAGCGTGGCCGATGCGCAGGTGCGTCAGCTGTCTCATGACGAACGCGTGACGGTGGGTCTGGTCATGATGGCGGCGCGGGAGGAAGAGATGTGCGTGGATGTGCTCAAGGCGCGCATCGTCGACTGGCGCATGGCCGAGTCGCTGCTGTCACGCGCGGAGCGTGTCGGCGATGCGGTGCGCAATGGCGGGCTTGCCGGGTTCGAGTCGGCCGTTGCTGCTGACTTGCATTATTCGCTGGCGTTCCGCACGGCGTTGCGCATGTATTATCTGTTCGGCTTTCAGGGATGGCTTGCACGTGTGCTGGCCAATCGGTTCATGGGCTTGATGAGCAAGCGCAGCGCGGCGCAGCGTTTGATCCAGTTCGCGCAGACCGAGATACGCCCGTTGCTCGGCGCCGATGCGACGGAAACCATCATTGCTGCGCATCGGCGCCGCCTGGTGCAGATCGAGGGCGCGCTCCAGACGATGAACCTGCAGTACCCGGCGTTCGCATCCTGGCTCCAGGAAGCCTACCTGGGCCGAATGGCTCGCTCGCTCGAGCGGCTGCACTACCGCGATATGCTTTCGCAATTCTTGATTTCCAGCGAGGTGTATGCCGATTTGATCAAACAGATCGAGCAGCGCTGGCGCCGGGTCGACAAAGTGCCGGCGCTCGACATCGCCATGAGCGCAAGCGACCTGATCAAGCGTGTACCGTTGTTCGAGGGGCTGTCGGCGGAATCACTCAGGGCGATTGGCAAGCTGCTCAAGCCGCGGCTGGCGTTGCCCGACCAGCGTATCCGCATTCAGGTTGGCCGTACGCGCGCCATGTACTTCGTGGCGTCTGGCGCCGTATCACTGCCGCTTCCGGACGGTACGACGGCCGAACTTGGCACCGGCGAATTCTTCGGCGAAATCGCGCTGTTATCCGGCGAGGATTTTGCCACCGAGGCCACGTCGCTGGGCTACAGCCGTCTGCTGCGGCTTCTGGCGCGCGATTTCGACGCGCTGCTGGAACGCGACGCCGCATTGCGCGAAAAAATCGAGAAAGTGGCGCGCGAGCGGCTGCGCGCACTGGAAGTCTGGCAGGAGTTCCAGTCGGGCAAGCGGCAGTTCGAACCGCTGCCGACCTGGCAGGCGGGTGATGAAAATAGTGGCGATTCAAATGATGGCGGCCCGTTGCCCGCTTCTGAACCGGTGGCTTCGCCCAGTGCCTTGGCCGAGCCCATGGCGTCGACCGATATCCGCGCGACCGGCGCTTGATCGCGCTCGATTACAGCAACAATTCGACGTCGTGGGCGATGGCCTTGGGCGACGCGGTCGAATTGGTGATGACGCGCGCCTCCCCTGTGCGGTCGATGATGTAGAACATCGATGCGTGGCTCATCGCGTATTCGCCCGGCGTCTTGGAGGGCTCCCTGGCGTAGTACGTCTTGAACGACTTGGCGGTTTTCGCCAATTGTTCGGCACTGCCGCTCAACCCGATGAACGCCGGGTTGAATGCCTTGGCGTAATGGTCGACGATGGCTGGCGTGTCGCGGTCGGGGTCCACGGAAATCATGACGACCTGCACTTTGCGGGCATCGCCCTTCAGAAGGGTCATCACGTTTGCCAGATCGGCCATCGAAGTGGGGCAGACATCCGGGCAATGTGTATAACCGAAATAGATGATCAGTACCTTGCCGCGATAACTGGCCAGCGTGCGCACCGCGCCCGCCGCGTCGACCATGGCCATATCGCGGCCCAGATGGGTTCCCGTTACGTTCGATCCATCGAATTTTGGATCGCTGCCGCCGCAAGCTGCCAGCGTGACCGAAAGCACGCCGGCTCCGAGGCTTGCAATAGCCGCCCGGCGCCCGGAAGAAAAAGGGAAGGTCATCATACAGTTACTTCGAATGCGCCGTGTGCCGGCATTGGCGGCGGTGTTTCCGCCGGCTCAGGCCATCAGTAGCCAGTGGTCGATGAGCAGCGCGCTGAACAGCAGCGACAGGTACACGATGGAGTAGCGGAACAGCTTGCGGGCCAGGTCGTCGCTATAGTGCCGATACAAGCGCCAGGCGTAGTGGACGAACAGCCCGCTCAGCGACACCGCGGCCGCCAGGTACACGACGCCACTCATGCGGATGACGAACGGCATGAGCGACGACGCGAACAGAATCACGCTGTAGAGCAGGATGTGCAGGCGCGTGAAGTGTTTGCCGTGCGTGACCGGCAGCATCGGCAAGCCGGATTTGATGTAGTCGTTGTTGCGATAGAGCGCCAGCGACCAGAAATGTGGCGGTGTCCAGATGAAGATGATCAGTACCAGAAGCCATGCTTCAGCGGGAACGGCGTTGGCGACGGTGGCCCAGCCAAGGGCTGGCGGCATTGCGCCCGACAGCCCGCCGATGACGATGTTCTGCGGGGTGAGCGGCTTGAGCACAGCGGTGTAAATTACCGCGTAACCGACGAAGGTGGCGAAGGTGAGCCACATGGTCAGTGGATTGACCAAGGTGTACAGCACCATCATGCCGACACCGCCAAGCACCCCCGAGAATGAAAGGACCTGGACGTTGGAGATGGTGCCGCGCGCGGTGGCGCGCCGCGCCGTGCGCACCATGCGGGCGTCTATTTCGCGTTCGATGAGGCAGTTGATGGAAAAAGCGGCCGCGGCCAGCAGCCAGATACCCACCGTGCCGGCCACCACCGCGCGCATGTCGGGGATGCCGGGGCTTGCCAGGAACATGCCGATGACGGCGCAGAAGACCGCAAGCTGGGTGACGCGTGGCTTGGTTAGAACCAAGTACTGGCGCAGCAGGCCCGGCGACGAAGCGGAGAGAGTGGTCATGATGGTATTTTAGCGCCGTTTCTGGCACGGCTCAGCCGCACGAGCAGAGTGACCGTGCTCAGCACCAGGCCCGCCGCGCCGCCGTTGTGCAGAACCGCCACCGCCAGCGGCCATTGGAAGAAAATGGTTGTCAGTCCCGTGAGCAGCTGCGCCAGCAGGAGCGCCAGCAATAGGGTTGCCGGCCCGCGCAGCCCCGGATCGGCGCGCAGCCGAAACCCCATGGTGCCGAGATAGGCGAAAACGATGAACGCGAAGTTCCGGTGTGTCCAGTGGATGGCGGTCAGGGCCGCCTGGGAAATCACGGCGCCGGACGGCAGCATGCCCAGCGCGCGGATGAGCGAATAGCCGTCGCGGAAGTCCATGGTGGGCAGCCATTGCCCGTGGCAGGTGGGGAAGTCCATGCACGCCAGCGCGGCGTAGTTGGTGCTGACCCATCCGCCAAGTGCAATCTGCATGAACAGCAGCGCCAGACCGGCCGCCATCCATGGCAGGGCCGCGCCCCGGCGCGCCGCCACGGGCAAATGGCTTTTCTCGCGAGCGGCCAGCCAGGTCATGAGCGCCAGCAGCGACATGCCCAGCAGCAGGTGGGTCGTCACGATAAGGGGCATGAGCCGGTGCGTGACGGTCCAGGCGCCAAACGCCCCTTGTACACAGACGGCGACCAGGGCGGTCGTCGCGAGGTATGGCGTGTTGCCCAGCTGCCGCCGGTGGCGCCAGGCCATGACGGCGATGGCGATGATGAGCAGCCCCAGTATCGACCCCGCGTAGCGGTGAATCATTTCGATCCAGGCCTTGAAGAAGCTCACGGCGCCATAGGGCATGGCCGCGAGCGCGCCTTCGATATGGCCCGCGGCCCCGATGGGCGTAACGTGCCCGTAGCAGCCCGGCCAGTCGGGGCAGCCAAGCCCCGAGTCGGTCAGGCGCACGAACGAGCCGAACATGATCAGGTCGAGGGTGAGGAACCAGGTAACGAAAACCAGTTTGCGATACCGCGCCTTGATGCGTGCCGCTGGTGTCGTCAACCGATCTCGCTCGCGCGCTTCGTGGCTGGGGATCGCCCGTTGCAGTGTGTCTGGCATGATTCAGCCGATCTGGGAGTTGCGCAGCAGTTTGCTCAAGTCGCCGCGCACCGACATGGGATCGGCGTTGGCGGGAAACCGCATCATGAGGTGGCCGAGCGGGTCGATGACCCACATGGGGCCGCGCAACGCGCCGGCGCTGTCGCTTCCAGCGCGCGGCGCCAGAAATGCGGCCAGCCGGGCGGGATCGGCGCGCACGATGTGGGTGCCGACGTAAGCCTTCAGGATATCGGCGGGAATGGGTGCCTGGTCGGTAACGAACCAGATGCGGGTGAGGCGTTCCACGTTTTTGCCCTGGCTGGCGTGCGCGTTGCGCAGGACGAACAGCTTGCGCACGCAGGATTCGGAGCAGGCGCCTGCGTCGGCAGTGACCAGTATCCATTTGCCTTTCAGTGTGCTCAGGTTGAACGGCTTGCCGTCGAGTGTGGTCAGTGGCAGCGCCCGCGCCGATGGCATGGGGCGTTGCGGCTCGATGAGTGTGCCATAGTTCGTGCTGCCGCCCGGGCGCAGCCCGAGTGACGGGAAGTAGTAGGCCAGGAGCGCCAGAACGAATGGCGCGAGGCAGATTGCCACGATGGCGTACAGCGGCACGAGGGATCGCTGCTTGCGAGGCGATTCGTCGTTGGTGGTGGATGCTTGCTGAGTCACGGGGTGTCCTCGTGGGAAATCGGTGGCGTCATGTTTGCGGCGGCGTGGGGGTGTGCGTCGTGCGCCAGCGCCTCAGGGCGCGCCAGGCGACCACCAGCCACGCTCCCGCGGCAATGGCGGCGAAGCTGAACCATTGCAGTGCGTAGCCGTTGTTGCGGGCGTAGTCGATCGAGGGCCGCGGCCAGTCGCGGATCAGACCGTCGGCGCTTGCGGAAGTCTGTTCGACCACGGCTGGCAGGAGGTTCAGCCCCGTTGCGCGCGCGTAATCGTTCAGAGTGAGATTCTGTACTTCGGGCAGCACACCGCCCGGTGTGGGGAATTTTCCGGGTAGTTTGTCGACCGAAGCCCCCGAGAACGACCAGAGTTCAAACGTGCGCGGGACTGCGTCGACGATCGTGCCGTCAATGCGCTGCTCGCCCGCCGGTGCCGCGGGCAGGTGCGGCGTGTCCTTCGATCCGGTGAAGGGCAGCCAACCGCGCAGGACCAGCACGGCGGTATTGCTTGGGGCATCGATCAGCAGGGGCGTTGCCGCCCAGTACCCCAGCCGCCCATTGTGGCCACGATTCTGCAAGAGTACGGTGTACCGGTCGAGCCATACGCCGCGCATCGTGGCGGGCCGCCAGTTCCGCAGGGCGGTGGCTGGCAAGTTCGCGTCCAGTGGCAGCGGGGCGCTGCGTTCGCCCGCTTCGATGGCGTGCAACGTATGCTTCCGCAGAGTGGCGCGCCGCAGCTGCCAGTTTCCGAGCGGAATGAAAACCGCTATCATGAGGCCGAGCAGCAGCAATGTGGCAAACGTTCTTGTGGGTGAATGCGCGGGTGCCATGTTTGCAATTGTTCTAGTTCCACCGGAGGCCGAAATGCATCTCATCGTTATCCTGGCGTTCCTGGGTATCGTTGCCAGTCTGGGGTCGGCTCTCGTCTACCTGATGCAGGATCGAGGCACCACCAACCGAACCGTCAATGCGTTGACCGTGCGCGTCGGGTTGTCGATCGCGCTTTTCCTGTTCGTGCTGTTCGCCCATTACATGGGCTGGCTCCAAAGCTCTGGGTTTGCCCAGCGCTGACCCTCGTCAGCAGCAACCATCCGCGCAACGCGCGATGCCCGCCGTGGCGCCTGCCACCCGAGGCGGGTTCGTCTCGGAATTTGGCGCGATGTCCGAAACGGGCAGGTTCGACGTCGACCCGCCGTCACTGGGCACCGTCATGTGAACTTGCCGTGTGAACTCTACCCGTCGCCTCCTCGCCGCGAGCGCCAGCCGCATTGCGCTTGCCCGCGGAGCGGCCGTGGTCCGCCTGGACGGAGCCCATCTGAACGGGACACCAGGCCGGGCGGCGCGTGCGAATCAGTTCAACCAGTAGACGAACAGGTACAAGCCCAGCCACACCACGTCTACGAAGTGCCAGTACCAGGCCACCCCTTCGAAGCCAAAGTGGTGCTCGGGCGTGAAATGGCCGCGTATCAGCCGCAGCGTGATGACGGTCAACATGGTGGCGCCCACGATGACGTGGAAGCCGTGGAAGCCCGTCAGGATGTAGAACAACGAACCGAAGGCGCCTGAATCGAACCGCAGATTGAGTTCGGTGTACGAATGGTAGTATTCCGTTGCCTGGCAAACGATGAACGCGTAGCCCAGGAGAAGCGTGACCACCATCCAGAAGATCACTTTGGCGCGGTGGTTGGCACGCAACGCGTAGTGGGCAACCGTGAGCGTCAGGGCCGATGACAGCAGCAACGCCGTATTGATTGTTGGCAGCCAGAAGGGGCCTACCGTCTTGAATGGCGCTATCGTCCCCGCGGGGCCGAAGTTGGGCCAGACATCGGTGAAATGTGGCCAGAGCAGGTTCTGGGCGTCAATGTCGGTAAGCGATGGCAGCGACACTTGGCGCGTGTACCATAGCGACCCGAAGAATGCGCCGAAGAACATGACTTCCGAAAAAATGAACCACGCCATGCTCCAGCGGTACGAGTGGTCGACTCGGCGACTGTTGAGCCCGCCTTCCGACTCGCCAATGCTGTCGCGAAACCAGAACAGCAGCGTGGTCAGCATGCAGATGACGCCAATCAGGAACAACCATGGCCCTGGCTGAAAATCGTTGAGCCAGAGCGCCCCGCCGATCAGTACCATGAGCATCGAGATGCTGGCTTGAATCGGATGGCTCGAATGGGGCGGCACGTAGTAATACGGTGCCGCGGCGCCTTGGCCCGAGTGACTTGCACTCATTGTGTTCTCCTGATGCGAATTTATGAACTTTCGTGAACTGAATACTTCCGCGGAACCGTGCGCGCGCCGCCGTCTATTGGAGGCTCCCTGCTGCCAGGTTCGCCACGACTACCAGCACGAGCACGAAAACCGCCGCCAGCAACAGGCCGATGACAATCAAATAGCCCGGGCTCGTGCCACGCGCGTCCTTTTCCTGGTCGCGCCGTTTACGTACTCCGAAAAACCCCCAGGAAACTGCCTTGAGCGTCTGCAGAAAGCTGGGGTGCTGTTCCTCTTCTTCCGGTGACTGCGTATCGTCGTTCATTACCACTATTCCGGGTGACGGCTACGGCGTGTAGCCGTTCCAGAACGTCCACGCCATGAGTGCAATGACGAAAATCAGCAGAATGATTCCCGTGCGAAGACTACGGCGGCGTTGTTCCGGCGTCATGCGTTACTTGACCTCTGGTGGCACCAGGAACGTGTGGTACGGCGCGGGCGAGGGCACGGTCCATTCAAGGCTTTCGGCGCTACTTCCCCACGGATTCGCCGCGGCCGGTGCACCGCGACCCGACACGGCCTTGAGCACGACGTACAGGAAAATGATCTGCGACAGACCGAACCAGAACGCGCCGATGGTTGCCACCTGGTTGAAGTCGGTGAACTGCGCCGGGTAGTCGGCAACGCGCCGCGGCATGCCGGCAAGCCCCAGGAAGTGCATGGGGAAGAACGCGATGTTGAACGAAATCATGCTCATCCAGAAATGCCATTTACCCAGCTTTTCGTCGTACATGTGGCCGGTCCACTTCGGCAGCCAGTAGTAGGTGGCGGAGAACATCGCGAACAACGCGGCGGCCACCAGCACGTAATGGAAGTGCGCCACGACGTAGAAAGTGTCGGTCAGGGATATGTCGATCGGGGCCAATGCCACGACCAACCCCGAGAAACCGCCGATCACGAATACGAAGATGAAGCCTATGGCGAACAGCATCGGGGTCTCGAACGTGATGTCGCCGCGCCACATGGTGGCCACCCAGTTGAACACCTTCACGCCGGTCGGAATCGAGATCAGCATGGTTGAATACATGAAGAACAGCTGCGCGGTGACCGGCATGCCGACGGCGAACATGTGGTGCGCCCAGACCAGGAACGAAATGATGCCGATGGCGCAAACCGCATACACCATCGAGCTGTAGCCGAACAGCTTCTTGCGGGCGAAGACCGGGACGACTTCGGAGACCATGCCGAAGGCCGGCAGGATCATGATGTAGACCTCGGGGTGCCCGAAGAACCAGAACACATGCTGGTAGAGCACCGGGTCGCCGCCGCCGGCCGCGTTGAAGAACGTGGTGCCGAAGTGGCGGTCGGTCAGCAGCATGGTAAGGGCGGCCGCCAGCACCGGTATCACGGCCAGCAGCAGGTAGGCCGTGACCAGCCAGCACCAGCAGAACATGGGCATTTTCATCAGCGTCATCCCCGGCGCGCGCAGGTTCAGGATGGTG
>SCQX01000307.1 GCA_004298545.1 Candidimonas sp.
CGCTCGCGGCGTCTTGGGCGGGCCAGGAAGATAGACACAGCGAACAAGCCTGGAGACGGCAAGGGTTAGAACGGAAATACGAGGTTCCATGGTTTCTTTCTCCAGCAAGCTGGGTGCGACAATAATAAATCCGTTGTTCCCGCCCGCATGGGAAAAAGCTATGGCTGACTGAATCGCGCCGGGAATGGACTGACCGACACGATCGAAGCAGCATCGCGCGTCAGGCTGGATACCTCACGGAACGCATTCAGGTCGTGAACTCCCTCGGTGGAGCTCGTGAATCTTCAACGGCCGCTCTCGAAGACCGCCGCTCATGCGCCGACCGATACCACGATCTTGCCCACATGCTGGTTCGCGTCCATTCGTTCGACCGCGGCCGGCAGCTCGTCGAATGGATAGACGCTGTCGATCAATGGCACGATGCTGCCGCTCGCGAACAACGGGATGACATCGGCTTTGAGACCTGCCAGCAGGGCAAGCCGCTGCTCGACCCGCCGCATTTTGTTGGATACGCCGAACAGCCTCAGTCGCCGCCTGTGGAGCGCCGCAAGATCGATTTCGCTGGTGAAGACACCATCGACATAGCCCACGGTGGCCAGCCGCCCCTCATAGCCCAGCGCGCGAACGCACTCGGGGAACACCGACCCGCCCACATTATTGACGACCAGATCCACGCCCTGGCCATTGGTGGCCCGCAGAACCTGATCCGCGAAGCCCGGCCCGGTGGCGGAAAGGCCAAGATCGAGACCCTGCCCGCGAAGCCGCGCCAGCTTCGCGGCGGAGCGCGAGGTGCCCATCACCGTCATGCCCAGCACCTTGCCCAGCTGCAGAGACCCGACCCCCACGCCCGACGTGACGCCCGTCACCAACAGCCACTCACCCGCCGCCGCATGCCCCTGTACCACCAGCATGTCATAAACCACGGCGAAGACGAGCGGTATCGCCGCCGCCTGCTCCCATGACAGATTGGCCGGAACCGTCATCGCCTCTCGGGCATCCATCAGCGCATACGGCGCGAACGCCCCGCGGGCGCGGCCCATCACCCGCTCGCCAATACGCGTCTGGTCGCCCCCCCGGCCCACCGCCACGATCTCGCCGGCGGCTTCGCTGCCCAGGGGCTTTGCGGGCGTGGCGCGCTGATCCGCCGCCACCGGTTCATGCAACAGCTCACCGCGATTGAGACCCGCCGCATGCACGCGCACCAGCACCTGATGCTCACCCGCCACGGGCTGTGCCGTTTCCCGCAGCGCGATATTCGTCCGCCCATTCCCCGCCGCGATCCAGAACGCCTTCATGCGCATTTCCTCCACAACGCCGCGGCGGCCTAACGCCCGAGATACGTATCCACCACCCGCCGATCGTTCTCCAGGTCGCGCGTCGTGCCCGAGAGGACGATTTGCCCGTGGTCCATGACGAACGCGCGGTCGGCATAGGAAAGCCCGAGGGTCAGGCTCTGCTCGGCAAGGATGGTGCTGACGCCCTGCTCGCGCAGACGCGGCAGTGTCTCGAATACTGCCTTCACCGCAATGGGTGCAAGACCCGTGGACGGTTCGTCGAGCAGCAGTACCTTCGGGTCGGTCATCAATGCGCGCGCGATCGCCACCATCTGCTGTTGGCCGCCCGACATCGTACCCGCCAACTGCTGCGCGCGCGCTTCGAGTATCGGAAACATGCCGAACACACGCTTCCTGACCGCCTCGCGGCGCGCGGGGGCACACAAGCGGCTGGCAATGAACAGGTGGTCGGCGACGGACATCTTCGGAAACAGCTCGCGCCCGCTTGGTACGTGGCCAATGCCCAACCGGGTGACGAGATGCGCGGGCCTGCCGTGTATGGGTACGCCGCGCAGATGGATTTCTCCCTGACGCACGGGCACCAGGCCGGCGATCACGCGCAGCAGCGTGGTCTTGCCCGCACCGTTGGCGCCCAGTATGACGACCACCTCACCGGGATGCACGGAAAACGAAATGTCATGCAGAATGGTGAGCGGACCGAACCCCGCGCTCACCGACGCGACGGTGAGCGCATCGCCGCCCGCCACCACACCTCCGTTCCCCGCCACGACCTCGTTCGTGGGCACACCTTCATCCGCCGCCACACCCGCGGCGCCGGCATTTTGTCGCGTCATGCCACGTCTCCGAGATAGGCCCGCACCACGGCGGGGTCGTTGAGCACCGCGGTGGGTGCATCGTGCGCGATCTTGCGGCCGAAATCGAGCACCAGCATGCGGTCGGACAGATCCGCGACGGCGGCGATTACATGTTCCACGCAAATGACGGCATGCACGCCCAGCCGCGGGAACTGGCGAATGACGCCACGGACGGTTTCCTGTTCCTCACGCGTCATGCCCGCCATCACCTCGTCGAGCAGAACGACGTCGGGCTGGACCGCCAGCACGCGCGCCATTTCCAGCTCGCGCTGGCGCCCGGGACTTAGCATGGCGGCGCGCTCCAGCATCAGCGGTTCCAGCTTCAGGGTGCGCAGCACCCAATAGGTGTGCTCGACCGCGTGGGCGGCCTGCCTGCCGTGACGCGCCGCCACCAGCACGTTCTCCCACACCGTGAGGTCGGCCATCAGGCGTGGAATCTGGAAAGTGCGCGCAATGCCCATGCGCACCCTGCCATAAAGCGGCACGGCCGTGATGTCCTTGCCGAAAAGCCGCAAACTGCCGTGGGAGGCGGGAACGGCACCGGTGATGGCGTTGAATAGCGTGGTCTTGCCCGCGCCGTTGGCACCGATGACGCACAGAATCTCGCCCTCGCCCACCTGGAACGACACGTCGTCGACAGCCACATGGCCGCCGAAATGCACCGAGATGCCCTTCACGTCGAGCACCGGGACACCCTCGCCGCTGGTCAGGACACTCTCGTCGCCGGCCGGCGCCTGCTTCGACACCCGCGGATCGAAGTTCTCGGGATAGGCCGCCGGAACCAGCGCGGGTCTGCGCGCGAGGCGCCCGCCAAAGCGGTTGACCAGGGAGACGATGCCGCCCGGCAGCATCAGCACGACGAAAATCATGATCACGCCATAGAGCGCGAGCTTGATCGCGGGCAGCCGCACCAGCAGCACCTCGGCGACCACCATCAGCGTAGACGCGCCGATGAGCGGGCCCCACAGCGTGCCGATGCCGCCGAACAGCACGAACGCGATGGTCAGCAGATCGATCGTTGGATCGAATCCGCTGGGGGGGTCGATATAGCTGCGGTTCCAGGCAGCCAGGCCACCAGCGATTGCCGGAAACAGGGCGCTCAC
>SCQX01000308.1 GCA_004298545.1 Candidimonas sp.
ATTGCGCAATACGGTCGATCCCGCCAGCGGCAAAAGCTGGTACGACCTCACTGCGCAAGCGTTCGCCGTTTTCCTGCCGGTGAAATCCGTTGGTGTCATGGGCGACAGCCGCACCTACGACTACGTCGTCGCGTTGCGCGCCGTGCAGACCACCGATTTCATGACCGCCGACTGGGCCGAGTTGCCGTATTCGCTGTTGAAGAAAGTGTCTTCACGTATCATCAATGAAGTGAAAGGTATCAATCGCGTCACGTACGATGTGTCGAGCAAGCCGCCGGCGACGATCGAGTGGGAGTGAATTTACGTCCTTCGAGGACTATCGCCAGTTATCGAAAATCTGACATAACGTGTTGATATAAAAGAAAATACGTTACGACAGCTATCGGTGGCTATCGCCGGCCAGCAAAACAAGTTGGCGGTAGCGCTGACGGTAAAAATCGAGGCCGAATTAAGACCCGCTCGTTGACTATTCAGACTTTTACCGTCTTTGACGGTAAAAGCGCTCCCTGGAATGCTGGTGTCATGCGGCTTTCCGGGCATCAACAGGTTTCCTGGTCCCTGACGGTAAAACCTGACGGTAAAGCCGTCAAAAGCCGGAGGAAACCACGATGCTCACCGACGCTGCACTGCGTAACCTGAAGCCTAAGTCCAAGATTTATAAGGCTTCTGATCGGGATGGAATGTACGTGACGGTATCGCCTGGCGGTACCGTCACCTTTCGCTACGACTACCGCCTGCACGGTCGCCGCGAGACGTTGACTCTCGGACGCTACGGCCCGGGCGGTATCTCACTCGCGATGGCGCGCGAACTGCTCCTGGAGGCGCGCAAGACTGTGGCCCAGGGCGTATCGCCTGCGCTCGAAAAGCAGCGTGCGAAACGCCGGGTGACCGCCATCGAGACCTTCGGCACGGCGTTGGACACGTGGCTGACCAATGCACGATTGGCCGACAGCACGCGCGCCATGCGCAAGCACATCATCGACCGGGACATCCTGCCGGTCTTCCGGAACCGCTTGCTGATCGAAATCCAACCCGAGGACCTACGGGCCTTGTGCAACAAGGTCAAGGAGCGCGGTGCGCCCGCCACGGCCGTGCAGATTCGGGACATCGTGAAGCAGGTCTACGTCTACGCCATCGCCCACGGCGAAAAGGTGGACAACCCCGCCGACAGCGTGCGGGCGTCGTCGATCGCGACCTTCGTCCCGAAGGATCGCGCGCTGTCGCCGCTGGAAATCCGGCTGATGGTGCAGCAGTTGGAGTCGGTGGCGACCTACCCGACCATCAAGCTGGCGCTGCGCCTGATCCTGCTGACGCTGGTGCGCAAGAGCGAATTGATCCAGGCCACTTGGGAGGAGGTCAATTTCGAGAATGCGACCTGGACGATTCCGAAGCAGCGGATGAAGGGGCGTAACCCACACGTGGTCTACCTGTCCACTCAGGCGCTCGACATCTTCGTCACGCTGCACGCCTGCGCGGCAGGCTCAAACTTCGTTTTCCCTTCTCGCTACGATCCACGGCGGTGCATGTCCAATGCGACCCTGAATCGCATCACGATGCTCATCGCAGAAGGCGCCAAAGCCAAGGGTCTGCCGCTGCAGCCGTTCACGGTCCACGACCTGCGCCGTACCGGCTCGACGCTGTTGAACGAAATCGGCTTCAACCGCGACTGGATCGAGAAGTGCCTGGCCCACGAGGAGGGCCGTTCCTCGCGCTCGGTCTACAACAAGGCCGAGTATGCCGAGCAGCGGCGCCACATGCTGCAAGAGTGGGCCAACTTGGTCGATGCCTGGGGTGCCGGACAGACCTACGTACCGAAGCTGATGCCGAGGAACGTGGTCGTGCCGGCGTTGAGCGCAATCGCGTAGGGGCCGCATCATGGCCTGCCTTGAATCGGTCTTTGCCGCATTGCATCGGGTTTATCTTTTCGAGAAAAGTGTCACTCTGAGTGATCGAAAACGAGGAAATCTGAACTTCTTGCTGGTTGGACTGGGCGAGACGCGGCCTAATCCTGTCCTAGATAGGTTGTCATTTGACAACCTATCGATCCATCCTCATACTGGAGGCTACTGATGGCCCGCCCCTCACACCCGAAGAAAGAGGTTGAGGAAGCTCTCAGGCACGCCGAAGAACAGGACTGGCGCGTCGAAGTCGGCGGCAGCCATGCTTGGGGCCGGATTTACTGTCCGTACAACGACGAGGAATGCCGCTGCGGTGAATTCTGCATCACCAGTGTATGGAGCACGCCGAAGAGCCCCGGCAACCACGCCCGCGCCATGCGGCACGTCGTGGACAACTGCACCACGCACCGCAAGCAGCACGGTGCTGACGATGGTGCCAAGGAGTAGCGCGATGGAATACACCTTCACCTTGAAGTACCAGCTTGCCGACGACGACCGCGATACGGATGCGCTGGTCGAGCGTCTGGGTGAAGCCGGTTGCGACGATGCCTTGGTCGGCATCGGGCAACCAGGGCGGTTGGCGCTGGAGTTCACCCGCGAGGCGGCTGACGTGGATGCCGCCGTGCATAGCGCGTTGGCCGACGTGCGCCGTGCGGTGCCGTCGGCACGCCTGATCGAGGTGGCGCCGGATCTGGTCGGGCTGACCGATGTCGCCGAGATCGTCGGCGTGTCGCGGCAGAACATGCGCAAGTTGATGCTGGCTCATCCGGGCAGCTTCCCGGCGCCGGTGCATGAAGGCACTGTGTCGATCTGGCATCTGGCGGACGTGCTGGCCTGGTTGCAAACCAAGGGCGGCTATGCGCTAACGGCGGACATGCTGGAGGTGGCGCGAGTGGCCATGCAGGTCAATGTGGCAAGGGAGGGGCGGCGGCTGCCGCGGTCGGCGTCCAAAGGATTGGAGGCTCTGGTTGGGTGAGTAGCACTCTCGCCCCGCTGGCAGGCTTTATTTGTCGGTCGGTCGAGACGCACGAGAAAGGCGGGGGCGTTACTTCGGCCTGAGTAGGAGCATTCACCGCATGGGTCGATATCGACGCTGCCTGACGTCCGGGCCAGTGTGCACGTCGATCTTTACGGTTCGTGCGGCCCGCTTCCGAGCTTCGATCCAAGCTTCAACTTCTTCCAAATCCCAGACCACGCACCGTAGCGTCAGTCGGAAGCGTCGAGGGAACTCGCCGCGCTGCTCCATTTCGTAGATAGTGGTCTCCGCCAGGGGCACGATCTGATGCAGCTCGCGGCGGCGGATCGTGCGGCGAAAGGGGAGTGGGGACCCTTTTGGGAATTGCGGAAGCTTGGTGTACTGTTCGGTACCAGGATGGGGTAGGGAAGCGTTGGGTTGCGCCGAGGTCCAGAGCAGTTCCGAGGCAGCCATCATCTAGATTCCATGAAGTGGTTCGCAATGAACATCATGGTGGCTATCGGTGGCGATCGTGGCAACTCGTTGCAGCATAGTTGGGCGTATGGAATAAATACGCCAGCATGGGCTCACGAGCGACACTCAACGGTTTAAGGGGGTCAGAATTGCCAGCTAGCGCCTGGCGAATCTTCCTCATTCTATCGGACTGATAGCGTTGCTCTCGGTGCCGAATTTGCAAGCTACGCCCCGCGATCGGTTGAAGCGCGACCATTCGTGATGGGTAGCTTAGACAACCTTAGGCCGGTTTAGCCAGGACGTAGCCTAGGTAGGCGCGACCGGAAGTGATACTTCCTGAGCAACTGAATCAATGGGCGGAACAGCAATTTTCGTATCGCTTGCAGAGGTATCGAGCCCAAGAGACATGAAGTCGAGGTCAAACGCTTGGCGGCTCATCACGCTGGTATAGAGATCCAATAGCGCAGCCGCATACGGCATGCGGACACGTCCACAGCGCTTTAGACGCCATGTTGCTCGCTCGGGGCGGATGATGGTTTGGCCATCAATCTTCTGTTTTGATGCTTCCTCAAAAACTGGGGCCTGGATGTATTTGAATGCTCCTGCCGCCGCAAAGCTGAGTTGCAACACGGCAGGTACCTGTCCGGTGATCGGCCTCAACGATGGATCGCCCAGCGCGTCAATCGCAGGTTTAGTACGATCATCGTAGACCTTCTGCTGGGCGACAAGGAGGCCCTTTGGTGCCGCGTGACCTTTGTCGACCCGCACCCGGCCGTCTGTTCTAAAGGATGCAAGATCAAGGATCGAAAGCTTGACAATAGTCGCGTTCCGAAAGTCACAAGCCCAATGCTCTCCACCAAGAGAGAATGGCAGCAGCGGTTCCTTGGGCCTGACCTTATCACTTTCCGGAAGAGTAGTCTTCACTTTAAGCGGAACGAAAAAGGCCGTATCCTGCGCCCGCGAATTTTCTTCAGGTCGAAGAGAAATATCGCATGGCTGTCCAAGCAGAATGAACCTTTGCTTACTACCGTTGGTCGATGCTTCGTCCTTGTCGATTTCGAACACGTCACCACAGGCAATAGGAGTCAGTGCTGTGTTAAGAAACGTATCGGACTCCCAAACTTCGGCCTCTCGGAACGAAGCCAAATGTGGGTCAGGCTCAGTAGCAGGCTTTTTGAGTGGTATCGCTCGTAGTGCGCGAAGGCATTGAACACTATCTTGAACTTGCTTATCACTGCCGAAGAATGTACGGGCTTCCTTTCCAAGGTACGCGGTGATAGCCCGCTCAATAACGTGCAACTCTGATACGCCTTCTTTGTAGCCCCGTTCAAACACATGCGCCTCGAGTTGTTCGGGCGGAATGGCCAGCAAATTTAGGGTAGCGCTATTAATCGCAGACCGCAACGTATCTTGTGCTCTGGCCAGCACTTGGTGCATGCTTCGTCGCAGACCAGCTCGCTTCATTCCGACTCGTAGTGCTTCCGCCATTCCCTCTTCGTCGTCGTCCTTGTCGGAGAGGCGCTCTTTAGCGATGACGCAGACTGGTAAACCGAGGTTGTTAAGACCCTTAAGTAGTTGCTCGCGTAGCTGCTGCTCGACCTCAACTTCCCTGCTCACATCGGCTTCGTGAGTAAGGATGAATGCGGTCCCTTTGGAATCGTTATTCCATAGAATTCGCAGCATATCTAGTCCGCGAGTGGGTGATCCACCTGATTCGTTCAAATCAACGATATAGAAGGTATTGGCGTCACCCGCCTTGCATAAATCGCTTAGCCCTTGGTCCGCCTTTTCGAATGTCCATTTGTCGTCGTCCGCTACACGCAGTAGCTGGCACGCTTTGGTAATAGCGTCAGCCGAGAGCTCGTTAGTCTGGAATGAAGCGTCTGCCTTCTCTTTTGCGAAGAAGGCAGCGCGGATTTCTTCTACGCGCTGCGGGCTAAGATCTGTCAGGATCTGAGTGATGGTTTGTATTGCACCGGCAGGGTCAAACTCGTAATTTTCCAACGCATCCTGTAATTCTGCGATTTTGCAAGCTTTTGTGATCTCGAGACCATTTGTCAACAGAGCGGCGAGTTGGCTAGGTGTGGTATTAAAGCGGTCGTCAATCCAGATCACTCGCTTTGCATTCAAAATATCAAGAACTTGGGAGACCTGCATCATCATGCGTGCACCACCAATGAGCTTAAATCAACAGCGAAACGGTACAGACGCCCATCTGCATTTCGGTTAGGAAGAAGCGAAATTTCGCAACCGTCAACACGAAGCAACTCGGTCACGATGAAAAGGCCTAGGCCTTGACCCGTATCGCGTTCAGGCTTGGCGGTAACGAATATCTCAAACAACGATGCTTCGTAGTCCGGATCAACCCCTGGTCCACTATCGGAAATGACGAACCCGTTAGCCGTCAATTCCACAACAATCTCTTTCTGCCGCTTCACATGGCCAGTTACCTCTCCACGGTGCAGCCAATACGCACTATTGCGGGCGAGATTGTCGAGAACTTGCGTGAGGCGTGGGCGGTTCACCCTAACTGTCACGCTGTCTCCCACTATCCGAGTACGGATGCCAGCGCGTTCATATATCGACGAACGGCTTTTGAAGAAGTCTTCAGCGAATGCCCTCAGGGCGACCGTTTCTTTAACGGATCTCGAGCGCGGCAGCATCGGGTCTATTAATGCAGCAGCACTTGAAATTGCTGTGCACGATGTGCGGATCGCCCTCAGATGAGGAAGAGTTTCACTCGTCCCTATCTTGGCGACCTTTTCTATCGCTGAAGTCCGCTGACGAATTTCGGTAAGGTGGGTTCGGAGCTCGTGAGCGAGGCCACGGGCACTTAACCCGACTGCAGCACTCTCGAGAAGTGCAATGGTCCGTTCGTCTTTTTCATCGAATTCCTGGCGTAAGCGAATAAGGTTGGCGCTCGCCCGCGCACCGTCTGTGAGTTTTGCCTGAACGCTGTGCATGGCCGTCACGGCGCGACTGGCGACATTCAGAGCCAAGTTCGCAGTTTCAGTGTTCACTCCACCTGTCGTAGCTTCGTGCTCAAGGCGATCTAGATCGGCTTGAAGCTGGGCTGCGATCCGCGCGGCGTCAGCACGCGCTCCTTCGGTGGACTTAATACCGCTTTCCAAAACGTGGAAGGCGTTGGCGGGTGGATTATCGTTGTCCGATGAGATGCGTTTGTAGTAATCATCGAGTGCTCTACGGACCTGTTCGAGGCTCTCATTCGCGAATCCTCGGCAGAATTTCGCGATTTGCATAAAACCTCGGTAGGCTGCGTCTTCGACAAAGCCCTCTCGATCTGACTTTTCGACTAACTTGTAATTATGCTCACCCGTTAACGCGAAATAACCAACGGTATTATCAACTCGCATGCCATAGGTGCTGCCAGATGTCATTGACTGTGACAGGCCGAGCCAATCTCCCTGTGATCTGACTCGAAATCCGTCTCGGAGAATAGAAATGCCGGTCATGTCCTTCAGAAGCTGCCGGTCAATGCCTATGCCAGCGGCTGCCGGTGCGTCGACGTCGGGAGCGCCTTCGTCTTCAGTCCCGAGCTTGTCGAGATGGAAGAAGTAGAATGCACCTGAGAGCGGGCCAGGGTCAACGATGGCCGCACCTGTGTCGAGTTGCATATCTGACCACTGAAACGTTCGTTTGAGTTTGACGAACCACGCGCCGTCGACGTCGATTTCTTCCTTACGGTAAGGCTTCAGGCGGCCATAGGATTTTAGCGATTCGGCAAAGCCGATGCCGCGATCCGTACCGAACACCTTTGCCGTACGTTCTTTATTCTTGCGATTACGTTCCGAGGTAAAAAGTCGCTTTCTAAACCGCGCCGTCGCTACGAGGACGCGTTTTGAAGAATCATCTTCTCCGTTCTTCCAGGAGAATTCGAACTCAGCGACAGCCCGCTTCAGAAGTTCGTCTGTAACCGACACTAGTGACTGATCATTACCATCCAAAGTGATACCAACTGGAAATGTCGAAGTAGCCTCAAAGGGGGAGATTAATCGGGCAAGGCTACGGGTGATTTCCGCGACCCGATCTTTGCGACGCCACTCTGGAAGATCACGCAAACCGAGGACTGATACCCGGGTACCCTTGAAGTGCGTATCATTAGGTAAGGAGGCGATAAAAACGGGAATCTGATCGACCGTGCGTGCCGCGTTGCAGTCAGCCCAACGGAACTCTGCGACTGCTAACGTTGTCGACGCCGAAGTTGCTGTTTCAATTCGCAGGATGTCGCCAAGCTTCATGGAGCCAAGTCGGCCCAAGCCCTTGTCCCCAAGTGGGGTACGCCCTTTTCTGGTCTTGCTTTTCCGACCGTCGGCCGCGCTTCGTTTGCTGGAACGACTGATCACAAGCCAAGAACTCTGTAGCTGCGACGGTTCAAGGCCGTCGCCCTTATCTTCTATTGTGATACGCCCGGTGTAGTTGAGCTTTCGTATGACTTCGACATTGTCGGCGGCGGGACGAATCGTTAGCGGTTGACCGTCTTTTCCAAGAATCTCGACCGTGACGCTCTCAGTAGATCCGTCGAAGCCCCAATACTTGTTTACGGGGCCTTCCTCAAGCTTAAATCCAACCTCACGTGTGTCGATATCGATCTTGCAGCCGGGTGCATCGGCATCGTAGGCGTTCTTGACGCATTCGAGGATGGCTTGCTCTACGTCGGTAACCAGCTCACTGCCGAGCTGGACCAGAACGTGAGCGCCGACCTTCAATTCGGCTTCGTGGTTGTCAGTCTCCGCCATTAGCTGAACTCGAATACTGTAGTAGTTTCGGTTGTGATCATGGCGCCCTGTGAATTGCGCAATGGCATGCGCTTGTTGGGGAGTTGTCGATGCAGAGATGTGATCGGTTTGCCGCCAAGCTTGGTGACAAGATCCTTGCAAATCGCATCAAAAGGCACGGTCAAGCCAGCTGCTGTGCGGTTTCCTGTGGTCAATACCCAATGTGCAGTTCCAGCCCAGCTTGACCGCATATGATTCAGGACATCAGCGAAGTCGCCTATAAAGCTTGATACTTTGCGAATCGCGAGCTTGCGATCCGTGCGCTCAGCTTCTCTCACGAATGCATCGAAGTGTTGAGAAGTAGCCCGCACGGCAGTTTCTTTCTCCTCTGCCCCGCGAACTGTTCCGCCGAGGCTCACCGCATCGAGCGCGTTTGTATTCGCCATCAAACGCTTCGCATCGGAGCTTGGAAAGTCGTCCTCAGGAATCCATCGCATTGCTAAATAAGAGAACTGCCCATAAGGAATGGTAGTTTGATTATCACCATACGGTGGTGAAGTGACTAATATTTGGTGATCAGAAATATTCCATTTCAGCGGAGCCTTGCGCGCATCACCGCAGATGATTCTAACTAAAGGTCGCTTGGTTTTTCGTGTGCCAATCAACTCCCGATATTCCCTAACTCGCATTAGAGATTGACGCAAATTGGTATCGAACGTCAGAAGCACTTGATTCGCATCAACATGATCACCAGACGCACGAATATGAAGCTTGTATGTGCTAGTCCGACTGTTCGAGCAAAGTCGCACAGTTTCCGCAAAGACTGTCCACATGACTCTACGTGCGCCCTTATCTTCGACCTGGGAAATCGCACGGCGCAGGCGAGAAAAATTCACTGCGCTTTCGTCGTCGAACCATTTATTTATACCAGGGAACTCGACATCGATGGCATCATATATGTCGCTTCGAAGTGCTGACAGAACCGTTTGCGCCGCTCCTTCAATGTCAGCGCCCGCATCTATGGCCACCTTGGCTTCGCAAACCAGCGCCGCAAGCGGGTTAATGTCGACTCCCGTGAAATCCAGGTCGCGGATCAAGGCTTCCGTCATTACAGTACCAGACCCTACGAACGGGTCCAGTATCCGGCAGGAAGGCTGCGACTTATGGTCAAGGATGATATCGATAATGTCCCCCTGCATGCAGGGCACCATCATCGCTGGATAGCGAAGAAGGCCATGCAAATTGGGCCGGGCGTTGCTACCCGTTTCGCGCCAAGCATTCGGTGGCCTTGTCTCGAGGGTTCGGAGGCGCCGGCGTAATGTGGTCTTAGTCATCACTGTTTTGCTCCCCGGCGGCCGGCTATGTCGCCATCAGTTACTGGGACTCCGACCTCGCGCAAAGCCTCTAATACGAGCGCGCGGCGCGTGCGCCCGGTTTCAACCGACTTCAGGTCGATTGCACGTTTGACGTGCTTCGGCACAGTGATCTGCAACGGCACCTCAGGCTCATCATGAAAGTTGGTGCTCCGCAACTTGCCCGAGCTTGTAGACACGCTGGAGCCCTCCACAGCAGTTCGGTTAATCATGATTTCAATAAATCCTTAAAACGCATTAGACCATGATCATCCTTGAGTTTCAATAAGTAACTATGGATGAGTCCTTAACTTCCGGGGGCGTTCTCCCGGCCTCAACGGCGTGGCCGGGTCGCGCTGTCGTGCTTCGCGTCGAGCCTCGCTGCGCGAGAGTCTCGACCCCTTCGGGCTTCCATCGCTGACGCCTTCGGCCCTCTCGGGTCTGCGCGCTCCGCTTGCTCAAAGCCGAGTGTGTGCAGTGGGCGTGGTGGGGGTGGTCTTGCTGTTCCCTTCACCGTACCACGGCGTGCTCGCCGTCAAGGGCTGCACGCGCGTTGCGCGCTGGCGTCCTGGCGGCCGGCTGCGCCCCCTGACTGCTTGCGCTGCGCCGTGCTGGCCACGGTTCCGGGCAATTCCGCCCGAGTAACCGGAGCACGATCATGTCGCAACTGTCCTTTCCCTCGTTCGATTCCGCGCTGCTGGTGCGCGATGCACGCGGGTGCTATCTGCCGGCATCGGCCGACGACATCCTGGAAGCCGCGCGCCAGGTCATCGACCAGAAGATGCAGCGGGGGGCGTCGTTCACTTCGCCGGCGACGGTCAAGGAATACCTGTGCGCCAAGCTGGGCGGCCTCGACCACGAAGTGTTCGCAGTGTTGTTTCTCGACAACCGTCATCGCTTGATCGAATACGTGGAAATGTTCCGCGGCACGCTCGATGGGGCGTCGGTGCATCCGCGCGAAGTGGTCAAGGAAGCGCTGCGGTTCAACGCGGCGGCAGTGATCTTCGCGCATCCGCATCCGAGCGGGGTTCCCGAGCCAAGCACGGCCGACCGGACGATTACGCGTCAGCTCAGGGATGCGCTGGCTCTCATCGGGGTACGCGTGCTGGATCACGTCGTCGTCGGCGGCAATAGCACGGTGTCGATGGCCGAACGAGGGCTACTGTAAAGCCAGGGGGCTTCGGCCCCCTTTTTTGCTGCGCCTCGTGGCACGACTCCGGCCCCTGTGGGCCTGCGCGCTCCGCTTGCCCAAAAGCGGACATGAGCAATGGGCGGGGGGGGGGCGGTCTTGCTGTTCCCTTCACCGTATCACGGCGTGCTCGCCGTCAAGGGCTGCGCGCCCGTGGCGCTTGCGTCCTGCGGCCGTCTTCGACCTTGTGACTGCTTGCGCTGCGCCGTGCTGGCCACGGTTCCGGGCAATTCCGCCCGTGCAACCGGAGATCGTCATGAACGATAAATCGCACGTTTCCCTCGAACAACACGTTTGCCTTGTCTGCGGTATTCGCTTCGACACCGGCGCCGTCCTGCTGGATCGCCGCCTGCGTGCCAGCATGGAGCACCAGACGGTCACTGGCTGGGGCCTGTGCCCCGAGCATCAGAAGCTGTTCGACGAGGGCTTCGTCGCACTGGTCGAATGTGATCCGCAGCGCAGCGGCTCGCAGGCGGGTGGTCGCATGAAGCCCGAGCACGCGTATCGGACGGGCCGGCTGGCCCATCTGCGGCGCACGGTGTTCGCGCAGGTGTTCAACGTGCCGATCGCGGACGACCAGGCTTGTGTGTTCGTCGAACCTGGCGTGATCGAGCAATTGCAGTCAATGACGGCGCGGGCGGCGAACTGATCGCGCATCTATCTGGCGCGTTGTCCTTCGGGGCGGCGCGCCATTTTTTCTGCTGCGTCCGGTGCCGATACCTTCGCGCCTGCGGCGCTGCGCGCTTCGCTTGCACTCCAGGGGAAAGCCCTGCGGGCTATCCCCGCCGCGCAGGCTTGGCGCCCCTCGATATCGCCGACCCGGCTGCGCCGGATCGGCCAGACAGCAGCCGCAGCAATTCCGCCGCGCTTTGCCTGTGCTCGCCCTGATCCTGTGGTTTCTTAGTCTTTGAAGTCCGGGCGTCCCCGGCCACCTGGGAGATGGCCGGCCGTGCTGTCGTGCTTCGCATCGAGCCTCGCTGCGCGAGTCTCGCCCCCTGCGGGCTTCCATCGCTGACGCCTACGGCCCGGATTTCTCGATCCGGGCCTGCGCGCTTCGCTTGCGTGCGATCGACACACGGGGACGGCCGTTGCCTTGGTCCACGTCTCCCCTGACTTCATCACCTTGTCCGCGACTGTAGCCCGCTCCCGAGTGCCGTCAAGGCGCGCGGGGCCGAGTCCTCGGCTGCGCCTGCGGGCCGCACCAACCTCGCGCTTGCCTCCTTGACGGCCCCCGTCCGCGCGCTCCTGACCGTCGCGGGCGATGAACTCAGGAAAGACGGTGGCAACAGGGCCAACCGGGTTCCTCGTGCCGACCGCACCGAACAGCCGAAAGGCTGGGCTCCGAATCTTGGAATCCGGTGTGCGGTGAACAGCAAACCTCTTTTCGTCAGGAGAAGGACCATGCAACTCGCATCCCGTTTCGCTTCCCATTCCCCCGCACTGCGCAGCGCATACCCGCTGTCCGATGACCAGATTCGCAGGGTAGCCCCATCCATTTTCGCGGAGGCCCCGCACGAAAGCCGCTCACAGCGGTACAGCTACATCCCGACCGCCACCGTGTTGCAGGAACTGCGCGGCGAAGGCTTCGAGCCTTTCATGGTGTGCCAGACCCGCGTACGGGCTGATGACCGCCGCGACTACACCAAGCACATGATCCGGCTGCGCCACGCCAGCCAGATCAACGGCCGCGAAGCCAACGAAATCATCCTGCTGAACTCGCACGACGGCACGAGCAGCTACCAGATGCTCGCGGGCATGTTCCGTTTCGTGTGCCAGAACGGCCTTGTTTGCGGCGACACCGTGGCGGACGTGCGCGTGCCTCACAAGGGTGACGTGGCCGGGCAGGTGATCGAAGGCGCGTACGAAGTCCTGCACGGCTTCGAGCGGGCGCAGGAATCCCGCAACGCCATGCAGGCCATCACGCTGGACGCAGGGGAATCGGAAGTGTTCGCCCGCGCCGCGCTGGCGTTGAAGTACGACGAGGACAAGCCCGCGCCCATCACGGAAACGCAAATCCTGATGCCGCGCCGTGGCGACGACAACCGCCGCGATCTGTGGAGCGTGTTCAACCGCACGCAGGAAAACCTCATCAAGGGCGGCTTGTCCGCCCGCACCGCCAATGGTCGCCGCCAGACCACCCGGCCCGTGCAGAGCATCGACAACGGCATCCGCCTCAATCGTGCCCTGTGGCTGCTGGCCGATGGCCTGCGCCAGTTGAAAGCCTGATTCCCCACGCGGCAGGGGCGGGCAGCAGCCCTTGCCGCTTCTCTCGCTGCTGCATCCCCCAACTGATTGGAGTCACCACCATGAATGCCTTTACCAAAGCCGAAGCCGTCGCCATCGAAACCGCCGCGCTGCTGGAAGCGGCCGACCCGGCCAAGAACCTGATCTTGGTTCCCCTCTCGCAGTTGCAGCCGCGCCGCTCCAAGCGCAACGCCCGCACGACGCCGCGCCTGTCCATCCCGGAGCTTGCCGCAAGCATTGCCCGCGTCGGCCTGCTGCAAAACCTGATCGTGATTGCCGCTGCGGATGGCGAGCGCTACGAAGTCGTGGCTGGCGACCGCCGCCTGACCGCCTTGAAGCTGCTGGCGAAGAAGAAGCGCATTCCCGCCGACTACGAAGTGCCGTGCCTGCTGGTGCCTGACGCTTCGGCCCGCACCGTCAGCCTCGCGGAAAACCTGTTGCGCGAGCAGATGCATCCCGCCGACCAGTTCGAGGCGTTCGCCGCGCTGGTCAAGGAAGGCCGCCCCATCGAGGACATTGCCGCCGACTTCGGCGTGTCTCCGCTGGTGGTGCAGCGCCGCTTGAAACTCGCCAACCTGTCGCCATGCCTGCTGGCCGACTACCGGGCCGGTGCCGTGACGCTGGAGCAGTTGATGGCGCTCACCATCACCGATGACCACGCTGCGCAGGAGGCCGCGTTCTACGACGCGCCGGAATGGCAGCGTAGGGCACCCACCCTGCGTGAGCGCCTGACCGAGCGCGAAATTGACGCGACGCACCCGCTGGTGCGCTTCGTCGGATTGGATGCCTACACGAAGGCAGGTGGTGGCCTTCGCCGCGACCTGTTTGCGGACGACGACAGCGGCACTTACCTGACCGACGCTGCATTGCTCGAAACGCTGGTGCACGCCAAGCTGGACGCGCAGGCCGAGGAGGTGCGCGCCGAGGGCTGGGCATGGGTGGAAGCCGTACCACACATGAGCCACGCCGACCGGCAGACGTTCCAGAATGCGCCACGCCGGCGCCGCGAACCGACCGCGCGGGAAGCCCGCCGCATCGCTTCGTTGCAAGGTCGTCTCGACAAGATCGACGCGACGCTGGAAGAAGCCTACGACGCCGAGGACGAGGACAAGGTGGCGGCGCTGGAAGAGCGGCGCGAGCAGGTGGCCGGCGAACTGCAAGCCATCGAGGACGCCATGCAGGACTACGCGCCGGACGTGCGAGCCGTGGCCGGTGCCATCGTCACCATCGACCGCGAAGGCGAAGCCGTGATCTATCGCGGGCTGCTGCGCGAGGCCGAGGCGAAGGCGTTGCGCACGCTGCACCGGCTGCGGCAGGGTTTCGCCGGGGAAAGCGCGAACGAGGAGGGCGGCGACAAACCCGAACCGACCAAGGCCGCAAACGTCTCCGACCGGTTGGCGCAACGCTTGAGCGCTCACCGCACGGCGGCGCTGCAAATCGAAGTCGCGCAGCATCCGCACGTCGCGCTGGCTGCGCTGGTGCATGGCATGGTGCAAACCGTCTTGCAGCCTGACGCCTACAGCGACGGCCTGCCGCTTGGCGTGCGCCTGACCGTGAAAGACCGGCTGGAAAGCTTTGCCCCCGACGTGTCGGAATCGCCTGCCGCCGTGGCGCTGCGTACCTTGCCCCCGTCGAACAGCGCACGCTCACGGGCCTGTCCGTGTTGCTGCAGTCCAACGCGCTGCGCCAGGCGCTGGCGCCCTACGTGCTCGGCGGCGCCCACGGGCGCCTACTCGATGCCGATCACGATCAGCTTGGCGTGGCCGACGTGCAGGGCTTCGAGATGGAAGAACTGATGGCGAGTCGCGCGGCGGTGCTCGCCGTGCTGGGGTATCTGTTCGCGCGCTTCGAGGAACGGTTCGACGGGGCGCCGACGCTGCTGATCCTCGATGAGTCCTGGCTGTTCCTGGACGACCCGGTGTTCGCCGCGCGCATCCGCCAGTGGCTCAAGACGCTGCGCAAGAAGAACGTGAGCGTGATCTTCGCCACGCAGTCGCTGGCCGACATCAAGGATTCGAGCATTGCGCCCGCGATCATCGAGAGCTGCGCGAGCCGCATCTTCCTGCCGAACCCACAAGCCACCGAGCCGCAGATTCGGACGATCTACGAAGGCTTTGGCCTCAACAGCCGACAGATCGAGATCGTCGCCACCGCCGAGCCCAAGCGCGACTACTACTACCAGTCGCGCCTCGGCAACCGCCTGTTCGACCTCGACCTCGGGCCGGTTGCGCTCGCGTTCGCGGGCGCCTCCATGCCACAGGACCAGCGTGATATCGATGCCGTGCTCGCCGATGCGGCGCCGGGCGATTTCGCCGCGAACTGGCTGCGGCGCCGCGGCCTCGACTGGGCCACCGACCTCATCCCAACGTTTTCCTCGCCCTCGGAGCTTCGACCATGAAGAAGATCGGGCTGGCCGTCGTCACGGCCTTGCTGCTGTCGGTGTCGTCCACGAGCTTTGCCCAGTGGGCGGTGTTCGACGCAGCCAACTACACCCAGAACCTGCTGACGGCCGCACGCGAGCTGCAGCAGATCGACAACCAGATCCAGCAGCTGCAGAACCAGGCAACGATGCTGGTGAACCAGGGCCGCAATCTCGCGAGTCTTCCCTACAGCGTGCTCGCGCAGTTGCAGACGACGCTGGCGAGCACTAATCAGTTGATTGCGCAGGCGCAAGGACTGTCCTTCAACGTCGCGCAGTCGCAGGCGATGTTCAATCGGCTGTATCCCGCATCCTACGGCGCCGGCACGACCAGCGCGCAGATGGTGCAGGACGCGCAGACGCGCTGGCAGACCTCGATGCAGGCGCTGCAGACCGCGACGCAGATGCAATCGCAGGCGGCGCAAAACCTGCTGGCGGATCAGGGTGTGTTGAGCGGTCTCGTCACGCAGAGCCAGGGTGCGGTCGGTGCCCTGCAAGCGAGCCAGGCCACCAACCAGTTGCTCGCGCTGATTTCGCGTCAGGCGATCCAGGCCCAGCAACTCGCGGTGTCGCAAAACCGGGCGGCGGCGCTGGATCAGGCGCGGGCGGCGGCCGACGAGGTGCAGGCCGAGCAGGTCCGCACGCGTTTCATCGGCAATGGCCCGCAATACACGCCGCAGCCGGTGGACTTCTACGGAAACTGAGGCGCGGCCGTGAACGACCTGTCCGTCATCGACCAGTTCCTGGCCGTCTTCTCGCGGTACATCGACTCGGGCTTCGGGTTGCTGCACGGCGAGGTCGCGTATCTCTCGGCCACGCTGATCGTCATCGACATGACGCTCGCGGGCCTGTTCTGGGCGATGGGCGGCGAAGAGGTGCTGGCGAAACTGATCCGCAAGACGCTCTACGTCGGTGCGTTCGCCTACATCATCGGCAACTTCAACACGCTGGCCGGCATCGTGTTCCGTTCATTCGTGGGGCTCGGCCTGCTTGCGTCCGGTTCGACCATGAGCGTAGGCGACTTCCTGCAGCCGGGACGGCTCGCGGCGATCGGCGTCACCGCCGGCGAGCCGATCCTGCAGCAGGTCGGCACGATGTCGCACGGCATCACGGCAGTCTTCAGCAACTTCGACATGATCGTGGTGCTGCTGTTCGCCTGGGCCGTCGTCGTCATCAGCTTTTTCATCCTGGCGATACAGCTGTTCGTGACGCTGGTGGAGTTCAAGCTCACCACGCTCGCCGGTTTCGTGCTGGTGCCGTTCGCACTCTGGAACAAGACCGCGTTCCTCGCCGAGAAGGTGCTCGGCAACGTCGTGTCCTCCGGCGTCAAGGTGCTGGTGCTGGCCATGATCGTCGGCATCGGCTCGACGATCTTCGGGCAGTTCCAGACACCAGCCGGCGCCGATCCAACGCTGAATCACGCACTCGCCCTCATGCTGGCCTCGCTCACGATGCTGGGCCTGGGAATCTTCGGCCCGGGCATCGCGACCGGCCTGGTATCCGGGGCGCCACAGCTTGGCGCTGGCGCGGCCGCTGGCACGGCGCTAGGCGCTGCGGGTCTTGCCGTTGCGGGCGGCGCTGCCGTGGCGACCGGCGGTGCCGCAGTCGCGGCCGGGACGCGCCTGGCCGCTCGTGGCGCGGTGGGTACTGCGCGTGCCACCCGTGGCGCTGCCTCCGCCTATCGCGCGGGGGCCGCCGCATCGGGCGCGACCGGAGCGAGAGCATTCGGGGCAGGCATGGCGAGTGCCACCCGCGCCGCGCGTGGCCATGTGGCGTCTGCCGTCGGAGCGGGTGGTGCATCCACCGCCTCCCGCAACGGGGCACCGGATTGGGCGCAACGCCTGCAACGCCGGCAACGCTTCTCGCAAGGCGTTTCGACCGCCGCACACGTCGTGCGCTCGGGCGATCACGGTGGCGGCGGGACCGCGCCCGAGTTGCGCGATCCCTCGAACGATTGACGGAGACCCATCATGCGCTTTAAACGACCCGGCGTGCATTACAGCCATACTCCAGCGCCCGCGACGCCTTATCAGGCGGCCGCGCAGGTGTGGGATGAACGCCTTGGCAGCGCTCGCGTACAGGCCAGGAACTGGCGGCTGATGGCTTTCGGCTGCCTAGGCCTCGCGCTGCTGATGGCAGCCGGCCTCGTCTGGCAAGCCGGCGAGTCGCGCGTCACACCCTACGTGGTGGAAGTCGATCACGCCGGGCAGGTGCGCGCGGTCGGAGCGGCGGTGACACCGTACCAACCCACCGACGCGCAGATCGCCTGGTATCTCGCGCGCTTCATCACCGACGTGCGCTCGCTGTCCATTGACCCGATCGTGGTGCGGCAGCACTGGCTCGAAGCCTACGGCTACACCACCGACAAGGGCGCGGCGACGCTGAACGCCTATGCCCGCGCCCATGACCCGTTTGCTCACGTCGGGCAGGACTCCGTATCGGTGGACGTGGCCAGCGTGGTGCGCGTGAGCGACGCCTCGTTCCAGGTGCGCTGGACCGAGCAGCACTACCACGAGGGCACCCCGACGGGCAGCGAGCATTGGACCGCGATGTTGACGCTCGTCGTGCAGACCCCGCGTACCGAGCAGCAGGTGCGCCGCAATCCCCTCGGTATCTACGTCAACGGCCTGTCCTGGAGCCGCGACCTGGATGCACCTCAAGGAGCCAAGAAATGAAACGTGCCATGACTGCCATCACCGTTCTCGGCGTACTGGCCGCGCTATCCGGTTGCGCGACGCAGGGTAAGCCGCCACCCGCCATTTCGCTGGACCATCCGGTGCAGGCCGAGCCACTGCCGGAACCGGCCAAGCCGGTCGCGGTCGTGGAGGTGCCCAAGCCCTTGCCGCTGCCGGGCCAGATGAAGCCTTTGCCCGGCAAGGCCGATGCCAAGGCGGCACCGGAGCCTGCAGACGCGAAGGTGCGCGTCGAGCGGGCGAATGCCGATGCGAGCGTCGCGCCCACCCGCGAGGGCTACATCAACGCGATCCAGGTCTGGCCGTTCTCCGACGGAGCGCTGTACCAGATCTATACGAGCCCCGGGCGTGTGACGGTGATCCGCCTGCAGCCCGGCGAGGATCTCGTGACGGTCGCCGCCGGCGACACGGTGCAGTGGATCGTGGGCGATACAGCCAGCGGCAGCGGGGCGAACCGGCGTGTCGCCGTCATGGTGAAGCCGGTGCGTGTGGGCATCAAGACGAACCTCGTCATCACGACCAGCCGGCGCACCTATCTGATGGAACTCACGTCCACCCCCAAAGCGTGGATGGCCTCGGTGTCATGGGAGTACCCGAAGGACCAGATGCTGGCCTTGCAAGCCCAGGCACAGGCCGCCGATGCGCAGGCGCCGGCGGCGGGTGGGCTGTCACTCGATCGGTTGCATTTCCGCTACGCGATCACGGGTGACGATCCGCCGTGGAAGCCGGTGCGAGCCTTCGACGATGGCCGGCACGTCTACATCCAGTTCCCGGCCGGCATCGCACAGGGCGAATTGCCGCCACTGTTCGTCGTCGGGCCGGATGGCAAGGGTGAGCTGGTGAACTACCGGTTTCACGCACCCTACGACGTCGTGGATCGGCTGTTCGGCGCCGCCGAGTTGCGTCTGGGTGGAAAGAAGGCCGCCGTGGTGCGCATTGAGCGCACCGATGGCGTGGCCGCGGGAGCAGGGCATGGACACGACTGACCGTGGAGCCCAATCGACCTCGAAAGTTGCGCCCGAGGGCATGGCGCTGCGCGCGGCGCCGCGTCCGGTCACGCGGCTCAACCGCCGCACGCTGGCTGCGTTCGCTACGATCCTGGTGGTCGCGGTCGCTGCAGCCTCGATGTGGGCGCTGCAATCGAAGGGCAGGCGCGGCCCGGTCGATCAAACCAATCTCTACAACGTCGATCGCGTCGCCAAGGCCGACGACCTGGACCAGTTGCCTGCCGACTATTCTAAGCTGCCCGAGAAGCCCGCGCCGGCGCCCGCTGCGAGCGTGCCCCAGCTTGGGCCACCGCTGCCTGGTGAGTTCGGGGCGACATCAGCCGTGACGCCGCTGCCAAATGGTGCCGCGAATCCGGGGCCCTCGGCCGAGAGCGTCGATCGGCAGCGCCAGGCGGAAGAGGTTGCGCGCTCGGCAGTGTTCTTCCGCACCAGCAACAACAGCGACAAGCAAGAGGTGGCTGCGGCCGCGGCGCCTGCCACACCGCCGAACGGTGCCTTGGCCAGCCCGTTCAATCCGATGGGCGCCGGCCCCGCTTCCACGGCGGCACAGCCCAACGATCCGACGGCCATCCAGAACCGGCAAGGCCAGAAGGAGGCGTTCATGGCCAAGGGTGGCGATGCCGCCACGGGCAACACCGGCACCTTGCAGGCACCGGCTTCGCCGTACACGGTAATGGCCGGCACTATCATCCCGGCCGCGCTGGTGACGGGCATCAACTCCGACCTGCCAGGGCAGATCATCGCCGAGGTGACGCAGCCGGTGTACGACACGGCGACGGGCCATTACCTGCTGATTCCGCAGGGCTCGCGCCTGATCGGCCGCTACGACAGCCAGGTGGCCTTCGGGCAGAGTCGCGTGCTGCTGGTGTGGCTGCGCCTGGTGCTGCCCGACACCTCATCGATCGCGCTGGACAAGCTGCCAGGCATCGACCCGGCAGGCTACGCCGGCCTGGAAGACGGCGTGGACTGGCACTGGAGCCGCATCCTGGCGGGCGCGGCGCTGTCCACGTTGCTGGGGGTCAACGCCGAACTGGCCGTCTCCAATCAGAATCAAGCCAACGGCAACACCGTCATCGCGTTGCGCGACAGCGCCCAGGACACCACCAATCAGATCGGCCAGGAGATCACACGCCGCAACCTGAGCATCCAGCCGACGCTGACCGTGCGACCAGGCTTCCAGGTCAACGTCATGGTGAACAAGGACCTGGTGCTGCGGCCGTACCAGCCGCTTTTCATCCAGCGAGGGCCGATGCCATGAGCGCACCATCGAAAAAACTACGGCTGGGGCCGTTGCCGGATACACAGACCGTCAAGCTGGCCTTTGCGTGTCCGGCGCGGCTCAAGACCGACCTCGATCGCTATGCGGCGCTGCATGCACAGACCTACGGCGAGGCGGTCGATGCTGTGGCACTGATCCCGCTCATGCTGGAGGTGTTCATGGCGGGGGATCGCAGCTTTCGGCGGGCAGGGGCGTCGTCGAAGGCGAAATTGGCCAGCACGGCGGGGTAGGGCGTACCCCAAGTCATATGCAAAGCTATACAAAAATCGTGGCTTTTCGCATATGAATTGGGAATGGCTAGTGTGATGTCCCGCAAGAACCTTTACGCGTCGTCATTCCGGGGGCCGCGCCCGCGTGCGGGTGTGGCAACCCGGAATCCAGCTTCTGATGGCTCGACGGCAAGAGCTGGATTCCGGATCGCCACTGCGCGGCGCCCGGAATGACAAAGATACTTTTGGGACACCACACCAAGTTTGAACGCTATCACGAGTAGATCCTTGGGTTCGAGATCGGCCAGCATCGCTATGGTCTCAACTACCAAAGCCCCACCGCCTTCGCTGACATCGGCCGTGACGAGCGGTTGGGCGCGCTAAGATGCAGGCGGTAGCTTCTGATCCATTGCTGCCGTTCGTGCCTCGTTGGCTTTTGTCCGCTGCGCAGCGGTTGCTGACGGTTGCCGGGCGTGCATTGAACCCACGGTTTCGCCCAGGATGCCGACGTTCGGTCTTCAGCGGCAGTTGCTCCGCCGCGACAGTTTGAACTCGCAGCAGGCAGCAAGTACGACGACAAGGGCTGCAGCTACTCACCCGGTCGATATTTGACACTCGGTCCGACGGTGAGCAGAGAAGACGGGGACATCTAAAATCCTGCGAATCCGGTGCGACACGGCTGCGGCGCGCTATTCTTAACAACACCAGAGGTAGCAATGACGCCAAGAGCGAACTACGCCGCATTTGTCGACAACATCTTTGGGGCCGGATCTGCCAAGTTCGACATCGCCAAGACCGACACAAACAACGTAGTCGGCGCGCTTGCGAGCCCGCAAAGGTTTGCAGAATTTACAGCGAACTTCGAGGAGAGGCTGCGGCGGATCAATGCAGCTATCCAATCCGACCCTAGCCTCCGCAAAGGCGTGATCGGCGCGGTGAACCGCGTTGCCGAAGATGAGTGGGACGGCGCGTATGCGGAACTCTGCGCGCTGGACTACTTTTTGGCCGCCTCGTTGACCGGCCCGGGCAACATCGAGCTCGACCACACAGTGCCGGCCTCAGACACTCTCGCGTCCGAAATGGGCATGCAGAACGCGAACCACGATATGCACTTAAAGTCTCTTGGCGTGTCGATGGACACCAAGAATCTCTCAGACAAGACCAGGCAGATTCTCGATGGCATCTTCGATGAGTTTCGGAAGGCCAAGGGCATCAAGAGCATGATGATCATGCCCACCTACGATCACGACGACGACTTCACGCCGTATGCCTCGAACCGCCCGCAGTTGCTCGCTGAGCTTGTAAGCGGCGTCGACGTGAACGGCAGGACGCCGCGTCTGACAAGCCAGGTCATCCCGGGTCTCTCCTACGAATTTGCCTGGAATGCTGGGGTCTATATCAGCGAGGGCTCCTACTCGCCAGTCGAACATGCCACGCGGCACCACTTGCTCCTGTTTGGGCACATCAAGAAGTTCTCTCGCACAGAGCCGACAGCAATCGTCTATGTGATGTTTCCGTGGTCGGGAGAGACCGCCTTCTTTGGGTTTGGCAAGGATACGTTCCAGACCGAGTTCGGAAGGCAGTTCTTCAACAACTATCTCGGCTCTGCCGACCTCGGGAAGAGTTTCAATAAGAAGATCAAGTCGAACATCACGGCCGCCGACGTCACCAGGCACCTCTCCGGCGTAATCTTCTTGGACGACAAATCCGTCACCGCCAAAGACCCCAAGCAGATCAACGTCGAGGCGAGCTTCGTCTGGAACAAAAACGCCGTCCTCTCGCTGGTGGGGCATCCTCTCGACGTCGAGCTTCGTCGTCGGGGGGCCGTCGATCGCGGGTAGCCGAAGAGGCCGGCAGGTCCGCAGCGGGCGCTGACGTTCGCACCCCAATTGTGAACGACTCGTCTCGGCGGTACCCGCGCCCCCCGTTATTGACGGTTGGCGTGTCGCTGCGTCGTAGTTCCAGCGTTGCTACGCAACTGCTTCGGCAACATCTTGTTCAGCTCTTCGTCGGTGAAGAAAAGCTCCTCCGCGTTCTTGAGCGCCACTTGCGCCTCGCCGTATGCCTTGCTGTTGGTCCTAGGCGCGGCCTTGTAGATGCCTTCCAGCTCGGCGTTCAGGCGGTCGCGATCCTGGCGAACCTCCTCCAACGGTCGACCGTCTTGCAGATCTATAAGCAGGCTGAGAAGGGCTTCGCGTACGCCCCACAGCTTCGCACCAACCTCGGTGTGCAGCTGTGCCTGCTGACCCAGCGACGCCTCTTTGAAGTACAGCGCGCAACCAGCCAGGATGGCGGAGAGGACCGCACCCACTGTGGTCGCCGCCTCGCTCTTGCCAAAGAGAGCTACCAGCAGGCTAGTGGTAGTGGCCGCCGAAAGCACGATTTCAATGAGCTTGATGCGTTTGTACCGGGCGACATAGCCGTCGGCCATCTTCTGGTGGGTCTTGTGCGTGTACGCGGCGCGGCCGTACATTTCGCGCAGTTGCCCTTCCAGCGCAGTGGTCGGACTAGCTGGGGAAGTCGGTGCCATAGATGCCCCTGTAGAGTTGTTTGGCGGTGTAGTCATGGCTCTTCTGCTGGTTGTCGATGGCTTCCTTTGTGCGCAGCTCGGCCTGGCGGGCTTTGTACTGGAAGCCACTGCCGTAGACCCAGGAACCGCTGCCCGGCGCCGTCCAATACGTTTTGCCGCCGTCCTGATCGGCCAGGAAGGCGAAGAAGTCCCTGGTCATCCAGTCGTAGTAGACATAGGACTTGTCCTTGTACGCCCAGCTGTCGATAAACTGATAGGCCAAGGTGTCGATGAGCATGCCGCTCATGGAGACGTTGTTCTGGTCACGCCAGGCACGTGCCATCCTCGCCAGCTCGACCAAGTTGCCATTGCATGCGGAGTTCCGCGTGCTGAAGGCTGTCATCTCTTGCTTGGGCTTGCAGGCGCGCCAACAGCCGCCGTTGTTGGTGTCGGCGAACGTGTAGCCGCCTTCAGTGTTCAAAAACGCCGGCAGCACCTCGAACTTCACGCCATCATCAAATCGCAGGACGACAACTTGCCCGTCCCCGCCGATTTCGGTGACGGAGTAGGTCTTCTGGATGGACGCACGCACATGGGCCAGCAGGGCAGATTGCCCATTGCTAGAATGAGCGTTGAAACGTGCGTAGAGCTGGTTGGGCAGCTCGTACAGTAGATCTACATCGCTCACGCTCGGGATGGCCGTCGAGCGCCCATAGGAACCCACATAGAAACGGTAGCTCGCCTTCGAGTCAAGGTTCCGCAGGTCAGCGTTCAGTTGGCCAACGATGCGCCCCGTGCGGTAGCCAATTGCACTCCGCTTCTCCAAGCCGATACGGATGTTTCCGCAGAAGGTTTGAAACCAGTCTCCAACCCCCATAACCTCTTCCTCCGTTGCTGCTCAGACAGCTCAAGTTCGAACGCCAGACAGGCCTTCCAGCAGTCTCCGCACTTGATCGTACCCCCGCAGGTCGGCATGCAGGCTGCGCACCAGCTCATCGACGTGCTCGGTAACTTGGGCACGGATGGTGTTCTCGGACGGCCTACCGGTCGGCCGAAGGCGCATGAACGGAATGCCGGCGGCTGTGAGCAGTCGGTCCTTCTTGTTGTCGTTCCGTTGCTGGCGCTCGATGTTGTGCCAGACCGAGTCGACCTTGATGGTCAACATCGGCAGGTATGTCGTCGAGGACACGACGACGATATCGGTATCAATTACTGGAGGACCAGCATCAGGTCTTGCCTGCACCTGGCGTTCAGCGTTGCGAACTCGAGCGACTGCACTCAGCCTGAGGCAGTCATTTGCGGGGATGCTTTCAAGGACTGCTTCTGGCGGCGGAAGCGGTCCGTCGCATGTACGATGTTTGACTGGCGTTCTACAGGGCGTGAAGATGTAACGCTGTTGCTGCCCGTCGGAGTGCGGGTTCAACGATGACGACGCACCTGATGCCTTCGAGCGTGTTTGGCTCAGGTTGATGGTTCGGCTCAAGGGTAAGTAACGCCTGGAAATTGACAAACGCTGCGTATAGGCGTCTGAAGATGGGCGTGCTCAGCCACGTGCGGCTTCCTCGCCGATGGCTTGCGCCATCCAGCCAGGCAGCGTTGCACGCACGGCGGCCAGCGCATTCCACTCGGAACGGGGGAGGGTGCGGCGCAGTGACGCGAGCGACTTGCCGGCGTGCACGGGTCCCATCCAGGCTAACGCACGCACGGCCGTACCGGCCGGCCGGACACCAAGCGCCAGCATCCAACGCGGCGCGTGTTTCACCAGTATTTCCGAACGCCCGAGCTTCAATTTCCGGGTACGGCCAGAAGTCAGATAGACCTCTTGGATAGGAACTTGCCGCGTCAAGCCCAGGGCATTGGCCGCACTGGCGCCGTGCGGTACGACGATTTCGCCGTTTTGCCTGGCCAGTGCCTCGACGACTTTCTCGGGTGCGGGAGCGCGCGAGCCGAACCGGCTGGAAACCGGAGCAGCGTAAGCGCCACGCGCCACGCGCAGCAGCTTGCCAGCCCTGGCCAGCCGCGAGAACGCCTGATCCACCGCCGACCGGCTTCCCAGATGCAGGAACTCCTTGGGCGACAGCACGCCTCCCTCGGGGAGGGATTGTGCTTGTTGCAGGATGGTCTCGGGTAGCGTGTTCACGGAGTATTTTTCTATCAGAGAAACGATATACTAGTTTCTGACATCTTGGTAGCAGCATTTCCTTCCTGTACGCCCGCGTATTCGGCGGGGTGGTCGAGGAAAAAGCAGGGAAGGGCACAGGTGGGAGTCCTACCGCAATGCTGGGCGAGCGTCGAGGGGGCGTCGCGAGTGCTCTTGGAAAGTTCCCACTGCCGTAGTCTGGACACGACTGGAGAAACAATTCCAAATCAAAGGCGTCTTGTGGCAGACCACAACCGCAGCAACGGCCATGATTCGCTGTGAGTAAAAATGGTTATCCGGCCGAACGTCCCCTCACGCTGCCCATCGTGGAGCACGTCGGAATGCATCGACTTGAGGAGGCTGAAGTGTGGTCGCGGGTCCGGTATGATGGACGTCTGATTGATAATAAGCTGATACCGCGTAAACCCGCGCCAGCAAAGGGTGTGCGTTTCTGACGGTAAAAGCGACGGTAAAGGCACTATGTCGATCGAAGCCAAACCCTTTAGTCATGCGGACTTGCGTGACCTGTTGATGATCGAGTGGGATTTGTGGAAATGATTTCATAGAGGAGCATGGCACAGCATCGATTGCACAGGCAGGCGACCGCCTTGGCGGTGAGATGAAGGCGCTTCGTGGTTGACTGGTAAGGTGCCGTTAGTGTGGCGGAGTTGTACGGTATAATGGCGTACAGAATGGAGATGAACCATGACTACTGCCGCCGCCCGCCTAGACTTGCGTCTTGAGCCGCGCGACAAAGAACGTATCACTAAGGCCGCTGCCTTGCGCGGCCTGCCGGTGTCGTCTTTTGTCCGTGACGCTGTCTTGCGCGAAGCCGATGCCGCCATTGCAGCCGATACCGTGGTCACTTTGTCCGCTGCTGAATCACGTCGCTTCCTGGCGGCGCTGGATGCTCCATTTCAGCCCAATGCTCGCCTAAAGGCAACGATGGATGCTGCCGCCTCTGTGGCACAGCGTTGATCCATGGCGTTAGCCTTTGTTGTCCTCGATGGGCATCAGCATGACCGCGCTGGTTTTTCCTGTGGTGTCGCAGCCCTGGATGACTACCTACTCCGCCGGGCGGGACGGCATCAGCGCGACGGTATCGCCACCACGCATGTCCTGGTAGACGATACTGACCCTGCGCGCATTCTTGGCTATTGCTCCCTGTCAGCGGCACAACTCTACCTGCACGAGATGCTTGAGCGGGATCGCAGGCGATTACCGGCGTATCCCGTACTCGCCATACGGGTAGGGCGCTTGGCCGTGTCCCAGGTGCAGCAGGGCAAAGGGTACGGTCAACTGCTACTGGGCCATGCGGTGAATCTTACCGTAGCTGTGCGGCAATCTATGGGTGTGCGGGTGATGATTGTGGATGCAAAGGATGCGGAGGTGGCCGCGTTTTACGAAGGTTTTGGCTTTCGGCGCACGGCCGGCGCAGCACTGACACTCTATTTGCCGGTACCGGGCTGATGCTGTCATACAGGCACCCATGTGTGCCGTCATCTAAAAAGGGAGAACGCTGATCATGACGGCGCTCAGCTTCAAAGGGAAAGAATTCGTCTACAACCACCACTTGGCTGTGCCATTTCGGCCCCTGGTACTGCACCCGGAAAAAGGGATAGGCCCGGCATCGTTGGATGGCAACCTTGTCATCCAGGGCGACAACCTGCATGCGCTCAAGGCGCTGTTGCCGTATTACGCCCGAAAGGTGGATTGCATTTTCATTGATCCGCCTTACAACACGGGCAACGAGGGGTGGAGCTACAACGATAACGTCAATGCCCCGATGATTCGGGAATGGCTGAATAACAATCCGATTGGCATCGAGGATGGCCTGCGACACGACAAGTGGTGCGCGATGATGTGGCCGAGATTGCGGCTGGTACATGAGTTGTTGAGCGACACGGAGGTGCGGACGGGCGGGACTTTGCCGGGTTGTTGGCGGGTACGCCGATGCGGGAACCTCCATGTATTTCGACCGGCTCGGTGGTCGTGCCCTTGAGGTCGAGGCGTTGACGGGCGCCATTGTTTCCCGCGGAAAGCAGCTCGGTGTCGCGACACCGCTGAACGGCATGCTGCTCTCGCTACTTCGAGCGGTAAGTGATGGCGCTACCGGCGGTGGCGCGAACGACGCCTGCGGCGTCCAGATGATCCATACGTCTTTTTCGAGCAGATGAGCGAGACAGCCGCTCCCGGTACGCCCGTGTTCCAAGGCTTTGCATTGATCTGCTTCGCCGGTTTCAAGATTCTCGACGGCTGCCTGTTCATGACGAGAATTTTCTGCGCGCGTGATTATGAACCGAAGAGGGCAAGAAGCCCCTCCAGCAGCCGATATGGCGATGGCGGACACCCGACGATGCGGAGGTCGACGGGAAGTACCGCATCGGCACCGCGCTCGCATGCATAGCTGCCCGCATAAAGACCACCGGATGCCGCGCAGTCTCCAACGGCGACCACCCATTTCGGCGCGGGCATCGCGTCGTAGGTTCGCAGAAGCGCCTCGTGCATGTTTTTCGTTACCGGGCCGGTCACGAGCAGTACGTCGGCATGGCGAGGCGAGGCGACGAAGCGCAGTCCGAAGCGTTCGAGATCGTAATAAGGATTACTCAACGCGTTGAGCTCAAGCTCGCAGCCGTTGCACGAGCCCGCATCAACGAGCCGCAGAGACAGGCTGCGGCCGAGTCGCCGGCGAACCCTGACATCCAGTTCGGCGGCCATGCGAGCGATTACCGGGTCGGTCGGAATAGCCAACTTCTCGGTGAAGGGGCGGCGCGTGAGGCTTTCAAAGAGTGTTTTACGCATTGGTCGTTCTCAGAGATCGTGACCGGAATAGGAGCAGTTGAAGGACTTGTTGCAGATCGGGAAATCAGCGACGATATTACCTTCGATTGCGGCCTCCAGCAGCGGCCACTGGAACCAGGATGGATCGCGCAGGTGACAGCGTTCAATGCGGCCGGCGACGCCGGTCCGTACCCAAACGAGAATGTCGCCGCGGAAGCCCTCGACGATCGCCATTCCCTCGCTTGATGTGGTCTTGTTGCCGCTGTCGTGCTCTGCGTAGATTGGGCCGTCGGGCAGGCCGGCAAGAATCTGTTCGACCAGCCGCATGGATTGCTCCACCTCGTGGATGCGAATCCAGATTCGGGCGTTTACATCACCTTCCTCGAGCAACGGAATCTCGAATTCGAGTTCATCATACGGGACATAGCCGGGCCAGCGGCGTGCATCGAAGCGCCTTCCCGAGGCGCGCCCCACGAATCCGCCGGCTGCAAATTGCGCGGCAAGCGCGGGTCGGAGGACGCCGGCCCCGACGGTGCGGTCCTGCAACGACGCGGTGGTATCGTAGAGGTCGACGAGCCGCTTGAAGCGGCGGCGTATATCCACGATCAGCGTGGCGATGCGCGCTGCGCCCGCGCCGTCGAGGTCGGTAGTGACACCGCCCGGTGCGATGCGGTCCATCATCAGCCTGTGTCCGAAAGAAGCCGACGCCTCGCGCAGCACTTGCTCCCTCAGAACGGAGCAATGGGCGAGCATTATCGCGAACCCGCCATCGTTGCAGATCGCGCCGACATCGCCAAGATGGTTTGCGAGACGTTCCAGTTCGGCCATCAACGCGCGCAGCCAGACGGCACGCACCGGTGGTTCCCAGCCGAGCGCTTGTTCGACCGCGCGGGCAAATGCCAGACCGTAGGCGACGGTGGAATCGCCAGAACAGCGGCAGGCCAATTGCGCAGCCCGCTTCGGGTCGGCACCCTGCAACAAGTACTCGACACCCTTATGGGTAAAGCCGAAACGTTCCTCGAGGCGCACAATGGTGTCGCCGTCGGCGCTGATGCGGAAATGGCCCGGCTCGATAATACCGGCATGGACCGGACCGACCGGCAATTGGTGGACGTTTTCCCCATCGACGGGCAGAAACGCGTATTCCTTGTCGGATCGGGCGTCATTCCTCTCCGCGGCAAGCGGCGCATGCATTCCCCATTTGCCATGATCGAGCCAGGGCCGGGTATCTGGCAGGCCGGTCGGAACGAGTCCAAACAGATCTGCCGCGGCGCGCTCCAATCGGATGGCAGGCGGATGAATACGTCCGACCGACGGGTAATGCCCATCAGGGCAGGCGAGACTCAACATCAGAATGCGGCCGGGAGCACCGGCGTCCGCCACCACCATGTGAACAGCCTGCGGTTCGCCCCAGAGTCCGAGCAATGTCAGCGCGCCCGCGCCCAGCCGTTCGGTCGCCTCGGCCCAGATATCGGCCTGCACCTCAGTCCTGGTCCATTGCCGGTGCTCGGCAACGATGCGGCCTTGCAGGCTGTGGAAAGGGTCGGGCAGTGTTTTTCCGGGTATCTTCATTTGAGCAGGTCCGCGACGTTCTGGAACCAGGCGACCATTGCAGAGGGCATGTAAAGCCCTCCGACCAATACAAGGCCAAGGTGCGCGAAGATCGGCACGTAAGAGGCGCGTACGGGCGTCTTCGGTCCGGCAGGTTCACCGAAAGCAACAGAGCTGAGGCGTAGCAACAGAGCCCCGAGAGCGACCAACAGACCGAAGGCTGCGAGCGTAGCGAGCGCCGGCGCGCGTGCGAACGCCGAACTGAGAACCAGAAACTCGCTCATGAAGACTCCGAAGGGAGGAACACCCGCGATCGCGATGACGCCGGCGACGAGTGTCCAGCCAAGCAGCGGGTGGCTGCTCGTCAGTCCACGGATGTCGGCGATCTTTTGCGTCCCTTTCACCTGGGCGATATGGCCGACCGAGAAGAAAATCGCCGACTTGGTCAGGCTGTGCATGGTCATCTGCAGCAGTCCAGCGAAATTGCCGAACGGGCCGCCTATGCCGAAGGCGAAGACGATGATGCCCATGTGCTCAATCGATGAATAGGCGAACAGGCGCTTGATGTCGCGGCGCCGGTAGAGCATGAAGGCTGCGAAGATCAGGGAGCCGAGGCCAAGCGTAATCATCAGTGGCCCGACGGAGATTGTTCCCGGACTGGCAGCCACGATCATCTTGAACCGCAGCAGCGCATAGAGCGCGACGTTCAGCAGCAGGCCCGAGAGCACAGCGGAAACCGGTGTCGGTCCCTCTGCATGCGCATCCGGCAACCAGGCGTGCATCGGCGCGAGGCCGACCTTGGTACCGTAGCCAAGGAGAAGGAAAACGAATGCGATATTCAAGAGCGAGGGATCGAGCGACGCAGCGTGCCTGAGCAGATTGGTCCACGCCATTGCGCCCATGCCCTCGCCGATGGCCGATACGGCTGCAAGATAGACGAGGATCGTCCCGAAAAGCGCCAGCGCTATGCCAACGCTGCCGAGGATAAAGTATTTCCACGCGGCTTCCAGCGCTTCGTGCGTGCGATAGATTCCGACCATCACGACCGTCGAAAGCGTCGCGAGTTCAATGGCGACCCACATCAGGCCGATGTTGTTGGCCGTCAATGCCAGGTCCATGCCGAACATCATCAGTTGGAACATCATGTGATAAAAGCGCAGATAACCTGGCGTCAGGCGCCCAGTCTCCAGTTCGTGGCCGATGTAGCTTGCGCTGAAGATGCTGGTCGTCAGACCCACGAAGGCATTCAGGACGATGAAGACCACATTGAGGTCGTCGGCGAGCAGGTACGCGTTGGCAGGCGGGCGGCTCTGGAACAACTGAACCGCGAAGCCGAGCACGATTGCGCTGGCAAGGATATTCAACCGGGCTGACCATCGGTAATCCCGCACGAAAGCGAGGAGGGCCGCGGCGACCAGCGAGGTCGCGAGCAGTGCGGCGATGGGGCTGAACACAACTACCGTCATCGACGTTCCTCACGGAAACGGTCCAGCGCCTGGAGATCGACGGTGTCGAACCGTTCCCGGATGCGGAACAGGAAGATCCCGATGACGATGAAGGCGACCAGGATGGAGAAGGCGATACTGATCTCGACGACGAGCGGCATGCCGTGGGCGCCGGTCCCCGCCAGGATCAATCCGTTTTCGATCGACATGAAGCCGATCACCTGGCTGACGGCGTTGCGCCGCGTGACCATCATGAGCAAACCGAGGAGCACGACGGAGAGCGCAAGGGCGACATCTTGGCGCGCGAGGAGGTTTGCGCCGGCCGTGGCCTGCAGCATGAGGTCCATCGATACCGCGACGAGCCCGATGCCGGTGAGCATCGTCAGACCGGTGCCGACGGCCACCTCGATTTCCCGGTGCAGCCCCATGCGCACGATCATGCGCCGAAGGGCCATGGGGATGACGATGCACTTGAGGCTGAGCGCCACCAGCGCCGTCACATACAGATCCGGGTTGTCCTGGATGTGCGCCTGCCAGGCGGCGGACAGCGCCAGGATGAAGGAATGCAGCGCCAGCACGTTGATCAGCGGCAGCAGCCTATCCTGGTAGAGCATCAGGAAGCTGACGAGGACAAGACCACCCGCGAACATGTGCGCGACGTCGAAAGCCAGGGGCGACATCAGATGCCACCTCCCGGTACGAACATGAGCAGCATCCCCAGAAGACCGAGCATCAGCGCGGTCCCGAGCAGGTTGGGAACGCGGAACACGCGCATTTTGGCGATCACCGTTTCCAGCGTCGCGAGAAGCAGGCTGGCGGCAACCACCTTCAGCAGGTAGGCCGCCAGCGCGATCGCAAGAGCCGACAATCGGGCTTCGCCGGTGATCAGCCCGAACGGAAAAAAGATGCAGGCGATGATCGAGACATAGAGGAGCAGTTTCAGGGATGATGCCAGTTCGATCATGGCGAGGTGGCGCCCCGAATATTCGAGCACCATCGCTTCATGCACCATCGTCACTTCGAGATGTGTGGACGGATTGTCGACCGGAATGCGGGCATTTTCCGCGAGTGCGACGATGATGAGCGCGACGAGCGCCATGGCGAGCGAGACGCGCAGACCGCCCATGTCCGCCATGTGGGCCGCGATGGTCGATAGCTGCGTCGAACCGGCGACGAGGGCAACCGTGAATACGACCATGATCATCGCCGGCTCGGCAAGCGAGGCGATCATCATCTCGCGACTGACGCCGATGCCGCCGAAGCTGGTCCCGGTGTCGAGCGCGGCGACGGCCTGGACGAAACGCACGGAGCCAAGCAGCGCGACAATGGCGATCAAGTCGCCCGTCCAGTTGAAGAGCAGGCCGGTCCGGAAGGTCGGGACGAGGGCCGCTGCCACCCATGTGGCGGCGAAGATCACATACGGTGCGACGCGGAAAAACCAGGAGCTGTTGTCGGCAACAACGACGTCCTTGCCGAACAGGCGTCTCAGGTCGCGGTATGGCTGAAAGATCGACGGGCCGATCCGGCGCTGCAGCCGCGCCGTCACCTTGCGCGTGAGGCCGGTCAGTGCCGGAGCAATTACCAGAACCAGCAGCATCTGCCCGAGCTGAGCCGTGAATGCAGCCGTCATCCCCATAGCGCGAGAACCACCAGGAGAACGACAAGCGTGACGAAGACAAATCCGAGATAGTGGCGGATCGTGAGGAACTGGATATGGTTCAGGATCGTTGCCGATATGCCGACGGCGCGCGCGATCGGCGCGTAGATGGAGTCCCAGACGGGATCGCGTAGGAACCTTCGAAGGACCGCGGGCCGGGTGTCGCCGGGCGGCGGCATCTCGACCTGCTCACGAGCCGCGAATGCCACCGTCGCGAACACTCGCCGTATGGGCTGCGCCAGGCTGGTGGCGGAATATTGTGCGACGACGCCAAGCCCTGGATAGCCGCAGTCCCAAAACGGTGCCTTGCGCACGGCGCGGGAAGCAAAGCGATGGACGGTTACGGCAGCGAGGCACGCCGCGGCCGCGACGAAACCGAACAACAGCAGACCATTGTACGAGCTGCGGCTTGCCGATATTGGAACAATGGATAGCCAGGGAACGTTCGCTTGCAGCGGCATCTGTCCGGCCACAAGTGCGCCGACAGCCGGCTGAAGCCAGTCGATGACGGCCCCGGGAAACAGGCCGGCCAGCAGACAGAGGGTGGAGCAGAGTAGTATCGCCGCGAGTGACCAGCGGTCGGCTTCATGCGCCTGTGCTGCTGCAGCGGTGCGCGCACGGCCCAGATAGGTGGCACCGAACGCGCGCACGAAGCATGCAGCCGCGAAGGCCGCCGCGAGGGCAAGCAGAACGCCGATGGCGGGGACCAGCAGCTTCAATCCCATCTGTGGCAGTTGCGGGCTGGCGAGGACGCTCTGGAAGATCAACCATTCGGATGCAAAGCCATTGAACGGCGGCAGCGCGGAAATCGCCATGCTGGCGGCGAGGAAGGCGGCGGACGAGACCGGCATGCGGCAGATCAAACCGCCGAGCCGCTCCATGTCTTGCTCTCCAGTCGCCGCGATCACGCTGCCGGCCCCGAAGAACAGCGTGCTTTTGAACAGCATGTGGTTGAGGCCATGGAACAGCGCGGCGGTCAGTGCCAGTGCCGCCGCGCCTTCAAACCCGCTGGCTTTGAAGGCCAGGGCCAGACCGAGCGCGATGAAGATGATGCCGACATTGTCGATAGTACTGTAGGCGAGCACACGCTTGAGATCGGTTTCCATCAGGGCATACAGCACGCCGATCGCGGCCGTCGCGCCGCCGAGCAGGAGGGCTGGCAGGCCCCACCACCAGGCCGGATCCCCCATCAGATCGAAGGTGATCCGGACGAACGCGTAGATGGCGACCTTCGTCATCACGCCGCTCATCAACGCCGAAACATGGCTCGGCGCAGCCGGGTGTGCCAGCGGCAACCAGACGTGCAATGGGACGAGACCCGCCTTGGATCCTGCACCGACAATCGCCAATGCGAACGCAAGCCCGGCCAGGCCAGGCGAGAGATGATGCGCGCGAATAGCGTCGAAGGCGTAATCGCCATGTGCACCGGCCAATAAGCCGAAGGCGAACAGTAGCGCAAACGTTCCCAGGGTCGCCATAATTAGGTAGACGAATCCCGCATAGGCGGTTTTCGCTGCGTGATGGCGAACCATCACCAGCGCCCACGACGCGAGCGACATGAGCTCCCAAGAAAACACAAAACTGTAGGCGTCGTCCGCAACGACGACGAGATTCATGGCCGCGAGAAAGGCGGGATAGAACGGCAATACGCGGGCGGGCTCCGCTTCATGCTGTCCATAGCCCAGCGCGTAGAGAGACGCGCTCGCCGCACCGAAATTGATGATGGCAAGAAAGACGCATGCGAGTGGATCAAGTCGGAAATGCGCGCCAAGCCACGGGAGCCCCAGCGGGAGCACGATCTGTGAGGGGGCTTGGTGGATACACAGAATGGCGGCCGCGCACAGCGCGAGCGAGATTGCCAAGCAGGCGCCGTAGACGATCGGCGTCGCGGCACGGTGGTGAATTGGGATGAGCGATAGTGCCGACACGCCAAGCAGACCCGCGACACATACCAACACCGTCGACATCAGCGACCTCTTGGCCGGTTCGTTTGCAGCGGCTCGTTCATGTCGCTTGCCTCAGCCCTTCAGCCGGACGCCACGGCCCCCGCCCGAACTCGTTGCGCCTTCGCCGATGAGTTCGACGCCTGCCGCATCAAGCCCGGCAATCAGCTTCATCAGGGAATCGACGTTCCCGCGGATAACGCCTTCGCTGGCTTCCATTCTCTGGATCGTTGGAAGTGACAGGCCTGACTGCTCAGCCAGAGCACGTTGATCCAGCGCAAGAAGCGCACGGGCCGCCCGCATCTGTCCCGCAGTGATCATGCCGCTCACCTATTTATCATATTCAAAACTGTCTTATAGACGCAAAAAATATCAATGTCAATATTTTATACATTAATTATAAGTACCTGCGCAGTCCTCAACGGCCCGGGTCGACCGGTTCTGCCACATTACGAGCTTGGGCGCCCCGGAGCCCATGGACCTGTGCCCGGAGAAGAACTGCTTCAGGCGTCCACCGAAGGGGAACGGGCCAGGCGTGTCGGACGTCGAGTATCCGGCTTTGGTCGGAAACACGGAGGATCACCCGCCGGTCGATGTACGGATGCGCATCCTGTGGTTGCGTGACAGACTCGCCGATGCGGCGGCGTTGCGCATAAACTGTCGTCATGCGCCGTTGCCTGCTGGCGGTAAACGCGCGAGCGTATGACGTTGGCGTTCGGTCGAGAGTAGAAAACGGACGACGATTACCGAGGAACCCGAGGCGAAACCATGCAGATCAGCCGCGTCACTGCCGAGCACACTGGTCAGCCGTTCCCGATCCACGAGAACCTGGTCGACAGCCTGCTCGCGGCACACGATGTCTCAACCGGGCGAGACCCGATGGTCGCGCACGTGCTGGCCACCTGCGCCGGCTACGCCTATGCCGACGCCGACACCCTCGCAACGATGATGGCCAGGGTCGGGCTCGAAGCCAACGCCTGCGTACAGCTCACACAGGTCGTTGATGCGATGTACATCTATTCGACCGCCAGTCTGGTGCAAAGCCGCTGCGGTCGCGTCGTGATCCTCGGCTATCGTGGCACCGAACTGGCCTCGATCGGCAACTGGCTCGGCGACCTCGATAGCGGTTCGGCAACGCTGCATCTGGTCGCCGGCGACACGGTCGAGATGCCGCGGGTGCATGCCGGCTTTTACCGCAACTTCCGGGCGACTCGCTGGGCCGTCGACCAGGAATTGAAGGCGGCGTTGCAGGCACGGTCGCTGGCCGAACCGCGCCGGCGGCTCAAGTACCCGATGCAAGCGCTGTTCGTGACCGGCCACAGCCTGGGTGCAGCGATGGCCGTGCTGTTCGCGCTAGGCCTGGCGGAACGCGGAGCGAACTCGGCGCTCGATGCGCGGCTGCGTGCCGTCTACACCTTCGGCGGTCCGATGGTGATCGGTGAGCCGTTTCCGGCGGAGACCGCGGCGCGGATCGGTGCAAGGCTCCACCGCCACGTGATGCCGGATGATCCCGTGCCGACCTTGCCTCCGGCGGCGTGGGGACAATTCGCGCATTTCGGGCACGAGTATCGGTACGCGGACGGCCAATGGCAACGCTCTGAGAACGCGGTCGCGCAGTTGACCCGCATCAAAGAAATCCCGAAATCGCTGCTGGCCATGCTGGCCAATGAGAAACGCCGGGCCTCGCTGAGCTACGCGGTTGCCGCGCATGGACCGCACCACTATCTCGCGGCGTTGCGCCCGGCGGGGCACGTCACTGAATTCGGCGACTTCGCGGCACGATCGGCCTGAGCGTATACGCGTTCGCCTACACGGAGACGCTGCGCGCAATCGATCGGTCGCTCGATGCATTGCTCGCCGCGTGAGAGCGCATGGTGCGCGAAATCCGGCAGGGCTTGGACGACAACGAGCGGCGGTTCCTACTGCCGCTGGTTGCTGGCGCACCGGAGTGGTGGTCGCTGCTTGGTATCGAACGGCGCGGTGGCGGGTGGTACCGGGAAGGAATATCCAGTATCCCTCTGGTCATGGTATTTTCAATGTAAGTGCTCCATTGCGCGCATGATTGCGCCGGCGCCCCAAGGTAGCCATACTAGGCGGCGCCGACGTCGATGAAGCGCAGCGCACGAGGACATTGCACATATGAATTATTCCAAGGCGTGGCGTTTCGACCGTTTCGGCGAACCGTCGGTCATGCGGCTCGTTGAGCTACCGCGACCGACGCCAGGTCCGGGCGAGGTATTGATCAGGGTGCTTGTCTCCGGCATCAACCCAAGCGATGTCAAAAACGTGGCGGGGCATTTCAAATCGACCCTGCCCAGGGTGCCCGGGCGCGATTTCGCGGGCGTAATCGTTGGCGGCGCGCCCGATTGCGACGGTGCAGCGGTGTGGGGCAGTGGCCCGGGGTTTGGTGTGACCCGCGATGGGGTGCATCGGGAATACATTACGATGCCGCGTGAATGGGTTGCGCGTCGGCCCCGGACGCTGACCGCGGAAGTGGCGGCGGCCGTGGGTGTGCCGTGGCTCGCGGCGTGGACCGCGCTGGTCACCGCGGGCCAACTGCGGGCCGGCGAGACCGTGTTGATCACTGGCGTTTCCGGCGCGGTCGGCAACGCCGCGACGCAGATCGCGCACCGGTACGGCGCGCGCGTCATCGGCGCTGGCCGCTCGGCGGCGAATCCGTCTGGCGCCGATGCGGTCATCGACACGATTCGCCACGACCTGGCGGCCGAGGCCAGGGCGCTTACCGAAGGGCGTGGTGTGGACCTCGTGCTCGACGCCGTGGGTGGCCCGCTGTTCGAGCCATGCCTGCGATCACTTCGCAAGGGTGGCCGCCAGATCGCGATCGCCAGTAATCCACAGGGCGTCAGCTTCAATCTGGTCGACTTCTACCACAACCTCGGGCACCTGGCCGGTGTGGACACGATGTCGTTGACAGGCATCGAGATCGCGTCGATCCTGGCACGGCTGGCGGATGGCTTCGAGAGTGGGAGTTATCGCCCGCCGCGCATTCAGGCCTGGCCATTCGCGCGGGCGGTCGACGCGTACGACGCCGTGCTGGCGTCGAAAGCACCCATCAAACACGTACTGCGAATGGCGCCGGGATGACGGTACTGGCCGCACGTTGTTGTGCGTTGGCTCGATCCACTTCATTGTCGATCGGTTGCCAATCCGGGGATGTGAACATGGCTGCGCGGTTATCCTTGGCCTGCCTCTGCTCGATTGCGCGCCCGCGGGGCCTAGCCCCGGGCGTGGCGTTGGTGGCGGCCTTGCTGCTGGCGGGCTGCGCCAGCCTGCCCAAGGACGTACAGCGCCCGGTCTCGCAGGCTCTGGCCCCGACCGACACCACCTTCCTGGGGCGGCTCGTCGACCAAAAGCGGCCGCCCACGATTGCGCGGGATTTGTCGGGTTTCGCCTTGCTTGCTTCGCCCGATATGGCCTACGCCGGTCGACTCGCGCTGACCCGACAGGCAAGCAGGACGCTTGATATCCAGTATTACTCCATTCACGTCGATTCCACCGTGTCCAGCCTGCTGCGCGCGGTGCGCGCGGCGGCGCGGCGTGGAGTGCGGGTGCGCATCCTGCTCGATGATTTCAACAGTGTCGGGCGCGACGCCCAGGTGATGCGCATGGCGAATGTACCGGGCGTGGAAATGCGCATGTTCAATCCCCTGCCCGGCGATCGCAGCGCGGGCCTGTTGCGCGCGTTGTGGTCTTTGGGTGATCTTGCGCGCATCCAGCGCCGCATGCACAACAAGTTGTACGTTGCCGATAATGCCTGGGGCATCGTCGGCGGCCGTAATCTTGGAGACGCATACTTCGGTACCGCGCACGAGCGCGATTTCGTCGATATGGACGTGCTTGCCGCAGGCCCCGTCGTGCGGAGCATTTCAGCCGGCTTCGATCGTTACTGGAACAGCCCGTTGGCCTATCCGGTTGCATCGCTCATCACGCCCGCCAAGCTCGCGCGTTTGCGCCAAGTCACCGAACCCGCATCCGGCGATGGGGCCGCCGACAAGCCCGCGGCCCCACGCGCGCAAGCGCTTCCGCCACCTTTGGATTTGGCGGCATTGCCGCTGGTATGGGCACCTGCGGGGCTGTTGGTCGATAGTCCGCTCAAGCTGATGCCCGCGGACGACGGCGGGCATGCCGACGATACCGTGATAGAAGGCCTTCTGTCATTGTTGCGTACGGCGCAGCACGATGTGATCATCGTTTCACCGTATTTCGTGCCTGGGAAGCAGATGATGGCGTTGTTCGCGCGCCTGGAAGCGCGTGGCGTTCGCGTGCGTGTGCTGACCAATTCATTGGCTTCCACCGACGCGCTGCTGGCGCAGGTGGGTTACGCGCGCCACCGCGAGCAGCTCCTGCGGTTGGGCATCGAGTTGTATGAAATGAGGGCGCGGGAGCGCGCACGGCTCAGGGATACCGTGCTGGGGTCGGGAAGCAGGGGATCTCATGCCAGCCTGCATGCAAAACTGGTCATTGTGGATGGACGCGTCATTGGTATCGGATCGATGAACCTGGATCTGCGCTCCAAGCTGCGAAATACGGAAATCGCGCTGGTGATTCGCAGCCCGATACTGGCGCATCGGGCCGCCGGGCATGTTCTGGCGGTGATCGCGGTAGCGGCCTGGAAGGTTGAACGCACGCCCGACGGCGCGTTGCGTTGGCATGCGCCGTCGGGTGTGCGTCTTCCCGGCGTCGATCACGACCCCGACACCAGTGTGTGGCTACGGCTGTTGACGAAATTGCTGGCGCCTCTGACGCCGGATGACCTGCTGTAGAAAGATGACTGCCGCATTTCCCGATGTCGCACGTTTGCCGCTGGCGGAGTGGTGGCGGCATGCCCCGAGATCACCCCGTAACGCGGCGTAACCTCATCACCAGTTCTCGTAGCAGTTTCGTAGTCATCTCGTGCCTATACTGGCGGCGCCTGAGAAGGGTTGCTTTTGTTTAGAGGCGTTGTCAATGAATCGTGTCTCCGCAATTGTATTTGCCGCCGGCCTGCTGGGCGGCCCGGCGCTGTTGGTGTCGCCCCCTGCCGCCGCCGAAGTCAGCGTCGGGGTCTCGGTCGGTATCGCGCCGCCACCACTGCCTGTTTACACGCAGCCACCTGTCCCGGGGCCGGGCTACATCTGGACGCCCGGCTACTGGGCCTGGTCGCCCGCCGGTTATTACTATTGGGTGCCCGGGGTGTGGGTCTTGCCGCCTGTGGTGGGTGTGCTGTGGACGCCCGGCTGGTGGGGCTGGTCTGCCGGTTTCTACCGCTGGTATCCCGGTTACTGGGGCCCGCGGGTGGGGTTCTATGGCGGCATCGACTACGGCTTCGGTTACAGCGGCCGGGGTTACGATGGCGGCTACTGGCGTGGTCGCGATTTTTATTACAACCGTACCGTCAATAACGTCAATGTAACCAATATTCGCAACGTCTACGTCGGCAAGACAGTCGTCAACAATGTTCGAAACCGGGTCAGCTTCAACGGCGGGCGAGGTGGCACTGTTGCGCGGCCGACGTCCGCGCAGCGGCGGTATGAGGGCCAGCACCATTACGCGCCCACATCTTTCCAGACGCGGCAGCGCGAGATGTCGGAGCGCGACCGCGGGCAGCGTTTCGATGCGAACCGAGGCCGCCCCGAAGCGCCGGCGCGTCAATACCTGGCGCATCCCGAAGAGCGGCAATCCGGCGCGGGTGGACGCCAGCCCGAGGGGCGTCAACAGTCGCGTCCGGGCACGGGGGGGCCGCAACAAGCACCCCGTGCCGGCGGCCCGGTGCCGCAATCCCGTGTCGCGCCGCCCGGGAACCATCCCAATGCAGGGCGCCCGGATCGACGTGCGTCAGAACCGGTCCGGCGGGAAGGAATGCAACGGCCACCCGAGCGTATGCAGCGGCCCCCCGAGCGGATGCAACGGTCGCCCGAGCGGATGCAACGGTCGCCCGAGCGGGTGCAGCGGCCTCCCGAGCGCCGCGCCGGGCCTGGGCCCGGGCGTCCGCCCGCGGTCGAGCGGCCCCGTTCGGCTCCACAGGCGCGGCCGAGCCAGGAAAGACAACGCGGTGGCGGGCGTGGCGAACAGCGGAAGGACGACCGTCAGTGACTCTATGGTCCAAGACGTGGCAACCCAGGGTCACGGTGATCGAGGTCGATCGGGGGCGGAATCCCCCGTGACGACCTCCGGATTCGATGACTCCCGCGTCGATTTCGCCGTGCCGGTGGTCCGTCGGGCGTCGTCGCGCGTAAGGAATAGCGCGCGAGAAAGCGTCCGGTTCGGGGCGCGATCCGGTGTAGCATTGAAGACCATTCAATTGCCAGGGAAAGGGAATGGCTTCATCCGAAC
>SCQX01000309.1 GCA_004298545.1 Candidimonas sp.
AGGCGCGCCTCGCTGGGCATGTTCTGTCCAAGTCCGCGCAGCCAGCAGCGCAGCACCAGCGCCTGGCGGGCGGGACTCAGGCGCCGCCACGCCGCCAGCGAAAAACTCGCGCCGCCGTCAGCCTGATCCAGACCCGCGAGATCTTGCCGCGCCACCTCATCGAGCACTTCACGCGCCTGCGCGCTGAGGCGCGCATGCCGCAGCAGCGTATTCTGCCAGCCAGGCCAGCGCGCATCCAGGATGGGCACGAGCCGCTCGCGCACCGCTGCGCGCGTATATCTGTCGTCATGATTGGTCGGGTCCCACACGGGCTGCCAGCCCGCATAGGCCGCGTAATCACGCGCCGCCGCCAGAATACGGACACGCGGAACCCGCAGCCAGGGTCGCACATAGGTCAAACCCGCGCGCTGTGAAACCGCCGCCATCGCCGCCAGCCCCGTGGGGCCGGCTCCGCGCAGCAAGCGCAGCAGCACGGTTTCGGCCTGATCTTCACGATGATGCGCCAGCAGTATGCAACGCACGCCGGTCAGGCGCGCCATCTCATCAAACGCCGCATAACGGACGTCGCGCGCGGCCGCCTCGACGCCCTTGCCAGACGCCGGATCGACCCGTACGCGCAGGCTGTGGCACGGCACGCCCAGAGCCTGCGCCAGATCGTGAACCTGCGCCTGCCACTGCGTGGCGGGGCCTTGCAGCCCATGATGCACATGGAAGATGTGGAAGGCAATACCGCGCACGCGCGCGAACAGCGCAGCATGCACGGCCAGCATCGCTGAATCGACGCCGCCGCTCACGCCCGCCGCGAACGCCTCCGGCGGGGCGGCGAGCGCATCGATCGCCCCGGCAATGGCGCCCGTCAGAAAGGACGAAACGGGCGGCGCGCCAGTGTCAGTCATGGATTTTCGGAAATCGGATCGCGCGCCGTGTCAATCGCGGGCCTCCTGGAACCGGCCATAGGACATCAACCGCCGCATACGCTGTTCGATGAGCTCCGCCGGAGTCATGCCCGAGAGCTGGCGCAACGAATCGGACAGGGCGCGGCCGAGCTGCCGCGACATGGTGGCCGGATCGCGGTGCGCACCCCCCACCGGCTCGTTGACGACACGATCGATCAGCCCAAGGGTCTTGAGGCGCGGCGCGGTGATGGCAAGCGCCTCGGCAGCCACTGGCGCTTTGTCGGCGCTGCGCCACAGGATGGATGCGCACCCTTCCGGTGAAATCACCGAGTAGGTGGAATACTGCAGCATCATGACGACATCGGCCACGGCAATTGCCAGGGCGCCGCCCGACCCGCCTTCGCCGATGATGGTCGCCACGGTGGGAACTTCAAGTTCCGCCATCGCGTAGATACTGTGGCCGATGGCCTCCGCCTGACCGCGCTGTTCGGCGCCAACGCCCGGATAGGCCCCCGGCGTATCGATGAACGTGAAGATCGGCACGCCGAATTTTTCGGCAAGGCGCATCAGGCGCATGGCTTTGCGATAGCCCTCCGGCCGCGGCATGCCGAAATTGCGCATCGCGCGCTCTTTCGTGTCGCGCCCCTTCTGATGGCCGATCACCATGCACGCGGTGCCGTGGAAGCGCGCCAGGCCACCCACGATGGCGGAATCGTCGGCATACATGCGGTCGCCGTGCAACTCATGGAAATCGGTGAATATCGTGCGTACGTAATCGAAGGTGTACGGACGCTGCGGATGACGCGCCACCAGCGCCGTCTGCCAGGGGCTCAGCTTGGCGTAGATGCTTCGCGCCAGCGCTTGGCTCTTCTGCTGCAGACGCGCCAGTTCGTCGGAAATATCGACCGCCGAGTCGGTCTGGACATAGCGCAATTCTTCGATCTTGCTTTCAAGCTCGGCCAGAGGCTGTTCAAATTCGAGAAAGGTATTACGCATAGGCACCTGAATTCTATAGAAGCGTTGCTATTTTATTTGCAGCGGTAAAGCGGCCGTTGCCCACCATACCTCAGGAACCCATGCCCGGCCAGCGGTCACAAGGGCGCCGCATCGAGACTGCGCCAAAGATACCAGGTGGCAACCGTGCGCCAGGGCGACCATGCCTGCGCCACCTCGCGCGCTTCGAAGCGCGAAACGGGTTCGCCACTGAAGTAATACAGCGAGATCGCCCTGAGCAGACTGGCATCGTCCAGCGGCAAAACGTCGGGGCGCCGCAGACCGAAGATCAGGAACATCTCGGCGGTCCAACGACCGACGCCGCGAATGGTGCACAATTCGGTGACGATGGCTTCATCGTCCATCGTTCCCCAACGCGCCGGGCGCACTTTCTTTTCGGCGAAATAATGCGCGAGATCCTGGATGTAGCCGACCTTGCGCCGCGACAGACCCACCGCGCGAAGATCCTCGCCGGATGCCGCCAACACCGCGTTCGGCGTCAGGCGCCCCACACACAAGTGTGCGAATCGTTCCCAAACGGAATCCGCCGCGCGTGTCGATATCTGCTGGCCGACAATGGAACGCGCCAATGTGGTGAACGGCGTTGCCGACGGCGCCAGCCATTCGGAGGCATGATGCGGAATGAGCTTCTTGAGGATTCGATCCCGGCCAATCAGGTGCGCCGAAGCCTCGTCCCAAAAGGCAGGTTTGCCATTGTTCGACAACCGCTCCTCCATCAGGCCCCCTATACCCGCCGCCACTGCGTGACGCTGCCCGGCTTGTCTTCCAGTTCCACGCCCGCGCCGCGCAGCGTGGCGCGAATCTCGTCCGCCTTGCGGTAATCGCGCGCGCGCTTGGCCGCGGCGCGCTCGGCAATCAGTGCCTCGACGCGCCCGCTATCCCATGTCACGCGGGATGCGCGCGCGCCGCTTTGGTAGCGGGTCGGCGACTGCAGGTAACCGGCCGGATCGGATTGCAGCAACCCAAGCACCCCCCCCAGCGCGCGCAACAGCCCGGCGGCCTCGGGCGAACCCGAGCGATTCGCATCCGTGGCCAACTCGAAAAGCACGGCAACCGCGCCGGCGGTATTGAAGTCGTCGTCCATCGCCGCGCGAAACGCGCGCGCCGCGGGAAGACCCCAATCGATCTCCACCGCCGCCGGCGCCACGTTCAGCAGCGCCTGATAGAGCCGATCCAAAGCGCTTTGCGCATCGAAAAGATTATCGGGCGCATAGTTCTGCACGCTGCGATAGTGATTGCGCACGATGAAGAACCGCAGCATCTCGGCTTCGCGCGGGTTTGCCCGGTATTGGGCCCGTCCGTCGGCAAGCGCGGCGGCATCAGCGACCGTTTCACGAATGGTGCGGAAGTTGCCCAAAGATTTCGACATCTTGTCCGAATCGACCATCATCGGCCCGCAATGCATCCAGATCGTGGCCAGCTTCTGACCGAACGCCCCCTCGGTCTGCGCGATTTCGTTCTCATGATGGGGAAATTTCAAATCGGGACCACCGCCATGAATGTCCAGCGGCAGCCCAAGCAGCGCCTTGCTCATCGCCGAGCACTCGATGTGCCATCCGGGCCGACCAAGGCCATACGGCGACGTCCAGCGCGACTCGGGCGGCTCGCCGTCCTTCGCGGCCTTCCAGAGCACGAAGTCCAGAGGGTCGCGCTTGGAATCGGTCACCGCCACGCGCTGTCCCGCTCTCAAAGCGTCAAGCGACTTGCCCGAAAGTTTCCCGTAACCCGGAAAGCCGCGGACCGCATAGTTGACGTCGCCGTCGCCCGCCCGGTAGGCCAGCCCCCTGTCTTCGAGCCGGGCGATGATGTCCAGCATATCGCCGACGTACTGGGTGGCGCGTGGCTCGGCATCGGGCGGCGCCACGCCAAGAACGCGTTCGTCGGTATGCATCGCATCGATGTAAAAGCGCGTGACATCGCCCAGGCGTCTGCCCGTCTCGACGGCGCGGCGAATGATCTTGTCGTCGATGTCGGTGATGTTTCGCACGTAGGTGACGTCGTACCCGCTGGCCCGCAGCCAGCGCTGCGCGACGTCGAACCCTACCAGCATGCGCGCATGCCCCAGATGGCAGAAATCGTAGACTGTAATGCCACACACGTACAGGCGCACACGACCCGGCTCTACCGTTCGCAGCGGCTCTTTGGCGTGAGAAAGGGTGTTATAAATGTGCAGCATGCGGCAGCCGTCGTCGATAAGGCTAAAATAGTGGTCGATCAGTATAGCAAGTAGCCCCGGCGGGCTGGTGCGCCATGTCCGCAACTCTTTCCACCAACAGACGTGCTGCGACGTTACCACTCGACCCTTTTTCTGGCGGCACTGCTGGCCACCGC
>SCQX01000310.1 GCA_004298545.1 Candidimonas sp.
CGCAGGAAAAACGACCCGAAAGGCCCCTCCATGCGCAGAATTTCGCGCACTTTCAACGGCGTTGCGCCAACACCGAACACACGGTCGGTGAACACCCCGCCCGGCGTGTGCCGGATGTGCAGTTCCACCCGGTTGTCGTCGGCCGGCGGATTGGCCATGGAGTAGCTGCGCCGCCGGCCATCGGCGAGTATGAATTGCAGGTATTGCCCCGGGTAGTAGCGCAGCGGGCTCGCGGGCGGCAATTGCAGGGACATGATGGCCACGTCGTCGCGCACGCGGTCGAGGGCCATGACGCGCGACGGCATCTTGCGGATTTGAATGTCGCCCGCCATGCGAATTTCCCGCGCCTCGATGATCAGATCGGAGCTCGGTCTCGCCTGACAGAACAACGTGTAGTCGGCGGCCAGATCCTCCGGCGGCAGGATGCGCGCCGGGCAGGGCCCCGCGTCGTACGTGCCCGCGACCACCCTGCCCTTGCACGTCGAACACGCGCCATCGCGGCAGCTGTACGGCAGAATGACGCCCGCCGCGAGCGCGCCATCGAGCACGGTCTGCCCGTCCGCAACCGTGAATTCGTGATGACTGGGTTGAACGACGACCTTGAAACTCATGGCGACTCCGACTCTTATCGGGGAGACAACACGGGATACTTGATCTTGATGGCCAGCAACTTCCCTTTGCGGGCGCGCCTGCCGACATAGTCCGCCAGATCGCGGGTGTCGAGCGTCAGCGATGTTTCCTTCTTGCGGTAGACGCCGCTGGCCGAAATGCCGTCGGAGCCAACACACACCCACTGCGCAAGCGCGTCGCCGCCGTCGACGCCCATGAGTACGGTTCCGCGGCCCCCGCTCGGCAGTGATTTCAGCTCGTCCAGATCGATCACCAGGAAGCGTCCATGCCGCGTCAGCAACGCCAATTGACGGTCGGAGGGCCGAACCGGCAACGGGCGCAACAGTGCGTCGCCCGCCCCCACCGTCACAAACTGTTTTCCCGCGCGCTGGCGGGAGGTCATGTCGCCGACGGTCGCCAGGAATCCATAGCCACCGCGTGTGCCGACGACATAACGGTCGCCAGCGGCGCCGACCACCATGTGCGCCACGTGCGCGCCGGGCGCGATGTCCGTCAGGGAATTGACGGGCTGGCCATCGCCGCGCGCCGACGGCAGATTTGCCACGGGCACGGTATGAACCCGCCCGTTGTCGCAAAGCGCCACCAGATCGTCCACACTGCGGCACGCCACAATATCGTAGAGGCCATCGCCCGGCTTGAAACCAAACTGCGACGGGTCGTGCTCGTGGCCCTGGCGGGCACGCACCCACCCTTTCTGGGAAATGACGACGGTCACGGGCTCGTCGACCACCCGCGTCTCCAGAACGGCGCGCTCGGCGGGCTCGATCAATGTGCGCCGCTCGTCGCCATAGCGCTTCGCATCGGCCTCGATTTCTCGGATCGTCATGCGCCGGAATGCCGCCGGGCTGTTCAGAAGCGCTTCGAGCGCGCCGCGCTCGGCTTTTTTCTCGGTCAGTTCTTTTTCGATCTTGAAACCTTCGAGGCGGGCCAGCTGACGCAGACGCATGTCGAGGATGTCGTCCGCCTGCCGCTCGGACAGATCGAAGCGCCGCATCAGGGCAACGCGCGGCTCCTCGGCCTCGCGAATGGTTTCCACAACCCGCTCGACATTGAGATAGACCACCATGCGCCCTTCCAGCACGTGGATGCGGTCGGACGCCTTCTCGAAGCGAAAGCGTGTGCGGCGCGTCAGCGTACGCGCGCGAAAGCGCAGCCATTCCTCCAGCATGCGGCGCAAGCCGCGCTGGCCGGGCCGGCTGTCGGCGCCTATGCAGACCAGGTTGATGGCAACGCTGGTTTCCATACTGGTTTGCGCCAGTAGTGTCGTCACGAATTCATTGCGATCGATGCGACTGGTCTTGGGCTCGAACACCAGGCGAACCGGCGCCTGCTTGCCCGATTCATCGCGCACCGTGTCGAGCAGGCCCAGCACCAGCGCACGGCACTGCTGCTGTTCCGCGGTCAGGCTCTTCCTGCCGGCCTTCAGCTTCGGATTGGTGCGGTCTTCAACCTCTTCGAGAATCTTCCGCGCCGACACTCCCGGAGGAAGTTCGGTGACGACCCACTGCCATTGGCCGCGTGCCATTTCCTCGAAGCGCCAGCGCGCCCGCACCTTGATCGACCCGCGGCCGCTTTCGTAAACGTGACCAATCTCGTCGGCCGCCGAGATGATCTGCCCACCGCCCGAGAAATCGGGCCCTGGAACCAGATCGAACAAAGCCGCGTCCGACAGGGTGGGGGTTTTCAGGAGCGCCACGCAAGCGCGGGCGATTTCACGCAGATTATGAGACGGTATCTCGGTCGCCAGGCCAACGGCAATGCCCGAGGCCCCGTTCAGCAACACCACCGGCAGCCGCGCCGGCAGCAGTTGCGGCTCACGCTGGCTGCCATCGTAATTGGGCAGGAAATCCACCGTGCCTTCGTCCAGCTCATCGAGCAGGACGCTGGCGAACGCAGTCAGGCGCGCCTCGGTGTAGCGCATGGCCGCGGCGTTGTCGCCATCGCGCGAACCAAAATTCCCATGCCCGTCGATCAGCGGATACCGCAGCGTGAAATCCTGCGCCATGCGTACCATGGCCTCGTAGGCCGCCTGGTCGCCATGAGGGTGGTACTTGCCAAGCACATCACCCACGACGCGCGCCGATTTGACCGGCCTGGCGTCATGCGCCAGGCCCATGGCGCGCATCGCATACAAAATGCGCCGTTGAACGGGCTTCTGGCCATCGGCCACCTCGGGCAGTGCCCGCCCTTTCACGACCGACACGGCATAATCGAGATAGGCCTGCTCGGCGTAATCCGCCAGCAGCAGTCCGTCATCGTTCGCGCCGGCATCGAACAGCTCGATTTGCGTCGTATCCACGTCAGATATCCACCTCGGCAAGGTTGCCCTTCTCTTCGAGCCACGCGCGGCGCTGGGCCGATTCAGCCTTGCCCATCAGCATCTCGAAGACGCGGCGCGTGCCATCCGCCCCGGGTTCACCGTAATGCACCGGCATCAGCCGCCGCGTGTCGGGATTCATGGTAGTTTCCCACAGCTGTTCGGCACTCATTTCCCCCAAGCCCTTGAAGCGGCTGATGCCGCAGGAACCGGCACGCACCCCCTCCCCCGCCAGTTTTTCCCGCAGCGCATCGAGCTCCCCCTGGTCGAGGCAATACAGCTTGCGCGCGGGCCGCTTGCCAGCCGCTGGCACGTCGACGCGAAACAGTGGCGGGCGCGCGACATACACGTGGCCGTGCTCGATCAAACGCGGGAAATGACGAAAAAAAAGCGTAAGCAACAATACCTGGATGTGCGAGCCGTCGACATCGGCATCGGACAGAATACAGATGCGGCCATAGCGCAACCCCGAAAGATCAACCGTATCGCCCGCGCCGTGCGGATCGACGCCGATCGCCACCGCGATGTCGTGAATCTCGTTGTTGATGAACAGGCGGTCGCGCTCCACCTCCCACGAATTGAGCACCTTGCCGCGCAGCGGCAAGATCGCCTGAAACGCCTTGTCGCGGCCCATCTTCGCCGACCCGCCCGCGGAATCGCCCTCGACCAGAAAAATTTCCGTCTGCAGGGGGTCGGACGACTCGCAATCGGTCAGCTTCCCGGGAAGCACCGCAACGCCCGAGCTCTTGCGCTTCTCGACCTTCCGCGACGACCGCGCGCGCGCCTGCGCCTGACTGACGGCGAGGTCGACCAGCGATTTGCCGAAATCGGCGTGCGCCGCGAGCCACAGATCGCACGTATCCTTGACATAGCCGCCAACCAGCCGAACCGCGTCACGGCTGTTGAGCCGCTCTTTTATCTGCCCCTGGAATTGCGGGTCGAGCACCTTGGCCGACAGCACGAAACTGACGCGCGCGAACACATCCTCGGGCAGCAGCCGCAGGCCTTTCGGCAGCATGCCCCGCTGCTCGGCGAAGGTTTTGACGGCAACGAACAAGCCTTCGCGCAAACCCGCTTCATGGGTACCGCCGGCGGTCGTGGCAATGAGATTCACGTACGACTCGCGCACCACCGCGCCTTCGGCGGTCCAGGCCACCACCCATTGGGCGCCCTCGCCTTCGGCGAAGGCCTCATCGCCGGCCCGCGCATACTGCCGCCCCTCGAACAAAGGAACTATCGTGTCGGCGTCTCCCAACGATGCCTCGAGGTATCCGCGCAACCCGTCTTCGTAGCACCACGTCTGAGCCTTGCCGCTGCTCTCGACGGTCAGCGATACGGTTACTCCAGGGAGCAACACCGCCTTGCCGCGCAATACGTGAACCAGATCTGCGATGGGAATTGCCGCGCTGTCGAAGTATTTGGCGTCGGGCCACACGCGCACGCAGGTGCCCGTTCTGTGGCGCGGCGCCGCGCCGATACGGCGCAGCGGCTCGACGACCTCGCCCCCCGCAAACGCCATGGCATACTCGCCGGCGCCGCGCCAGACCCTTACTTCAAGACGTTTGGCAAGGGCGTTCGTGACAGAGACGCCCACCCCGTGAAGCCCGCCGGAGAACGCGTAAGCGGCGCCCGCTTTTTTGTTGAACTTGCCTCCGGCGTGCAGCCGCGCAAAGACCAATTCCATGACAGGCACTTTTTCCGTGGGATGCAAACCGACCGGAATGCCCCTGCCATCATCGTCGACCGTTACGCTGGCATCGGCATGCAATGTGACGCGCAAATGCCGCCCGTAACCGGCCAGTGCCTCGTCCGCGGCGTTGTCGATGACTTCCTGCACGACGTGCAGCGGATTGTCGGTGCGGGTATACATTCCCGGCCTCTGCCGCACGGGCTCCAGTCCCTTCAGAACCTGAATCGATGCCTCGTCGTAGCGTGATGATGCCAAGATACTTTCCAGATGGTTGTGATTCCCGAGGCGGTATTTTACAAACCGGGGGAAGACAAGGCGCAACCGATGGGATTCGCCGGCGGAACGTGACTGACCGGGTACGACTGACGGGGCGCAACCCCCCGTGACACGGAATCATAAACTTTGTGCAGTGACGCTTCGTCAGTGGTATGCTTGTATGAAATTGGCAACGGTCGGGCACTGCTCATTAATAAAATACTTTGGTGCCGAGTTGTGCTCCAGGCCAGTGATCTCTTATAGTTCCGTCGTATTCATCCTTTTTTCGCCATTCTCCCATCATGAGTGATTCCATCAAACATGTGAGTGACGCCAGCTTCGAAGCCGACGTCCTGAAATCAAGCGTTCCGGTTCTGGTTGACTACTGGGCGCCCTGGTGCGGCCCCTGCAAGATGATCGCGCCCATGCTGGAAGAAGCCAGCAAGGAATATCAGGGCCGCATTACCTTCGCCAAGGTCAACGTCGACGAAAACCCCGATACCGCCGCCAAATTCGGCATCCGCGGCATTCCAACCCTGATGCTTTTCAAAAATGGCAAGACAGCGGCGACCAAAGTCGGCGCGCTCTCCAAGTCGCAGCTTACGTCGTTCCTGAGTGACTCGCTGTAGCCGCCTCGCCCCCTCATCAATATTCTATTTCCCTTGTTCCACTCCTCTTTCGTTTTTCGTGCGAACCCTTCCGCGGGAACCCGCTGATCCAGTTGTACGAACCCAACGCGTCCGCTGAAGGGATGATCGGCAAGGCAGGGTGCAGCATCGCCCGTTCTTCCCGAGGCCACACCCCGAAAGCGGCACGGCGTTCCCCAGCGGGCACGGCGGTCGATCGAGCCCGATTATCGAATCCCTGAGCGCGCTGTCCGAACAGGACACCAGCGTTCACCGCCCCCGGCGCAAACCTCCACAACCCCCCTCCCTTGCCCACATGCACCTCACCGAACTGAAAGCGCTGCACGTATCGCAGCTGCTTGAAATGGCCGCCGGCCTGGAAATCGAGAACGCGAACCGCCTGCGCAAGCAGGAACTGATGTTCGCCATCATGAAGCGGCGCGCCAAACAGGGCGAACAAATCTTCGGAGACGGCGTGCTCGAAGTACTGCCGGACGGATTCGGCTTTCTGCGCTCGCCCGACACCTCCTACCTGGCCAGCACCGACGATATCTACATCTCGCCGTCTCAGATCCGCCGCTTCAATCTGCACACGGGCGATTCGATCGAAGGTGAAGTCCGTACGCCGAAAGACGGCGAGCGGTATTTCGCGCTGGTGAAGGTCGATAAAGTCAACGGCATGCAGCCCGAAGCCATCAAACATCGCATGATGTTCGAGAACCTCACGCCGCTGCACCCCGACGAGCCGCTCACTCTGGAGCGCGACATTCGTGGCGAAGAGAACACCACCGGACGCATTCTGGACATCTTCGCGCCCATCGGCAAAGGCCAGCGCGGCCTCATCGTCGCCAGCCCAAAGTCCGGCAAGACGGTGATCATGCAGCACATTGCGCACGCCATCGCCACGAACTATCCCGATGCGACGCTCATCGTGCTGCTGGTCGACGAGCGCCCGGAGGAAGTCACTGAAATGCAGCGCACGGTGCGCGGCGAGGTGGTTGCCTCGACCTTCGACGAACCCGCCACACGTCACGTGCAAGTTGCGGAAATGGTCATTGAAAAGGCGAAGCGGCTGGTGGAACTCAAGAAGGATGTCATCATTCTTCTGGATTCCATCACGCGCCTGGCGCGCGCCTACAACACCGTGGTGCCCGCTTCCGGCAAGGTGCTGACGGGCGGGGTCGACGCCAACGCGCTGCAGCGGCCGAAGCGCTTTTTCGGCGCCGCACGCAATATCGAAGAAGGGGGGTCGCTGACCATCATCGGAACCGCCCTGATCGAGACCGGCAGCCGCATGGACGAGGTGATCTACGAAGAATTCAAAGGCACCGGCAATTCCGAAGTCCATCTGGAACGGCGGTTGGCGGAAAAGCGCGTGTATCCCGCCATCAATCTGAACAAGTCCGGCACGCGCCGCGAAGAACTGCTCGTGCGCCCGGATCTGCTGCAAAAGATTTGGGTGCTGCGCAAGTTCATTCACGACATGGACGAAGTCGAAGCCATGGAATTCATACTCGACAAGATCCGCGCGACGAAGACCAACGCCGAATTCTTCGACATGATGAAGAAGTGACCGCGGCGGAGCACGATCCACCTGCCACGGATCCGTCATTTGACTTGCGGTTTTGCCGCCGGCGCGGGTGCATTGCGCGCGCCGGCGCCACTGGCCTGCTTGTCGAGCGCCTCTTCAGTGATGACGGGATCATCCCAACTACCGCCAATCCGATACTCCGCGGCCATGGCTTTCGACAGCGGCGCGCGCAACAGCCACTGGGCGAGGAAGGCCCCGAGGCCCACCACGGGATTGATCGCAATGCCGGCGGCAATCGCCGCGCCGCTGACGTCCAGATTGGGCACCACGAGCGCCCGCAGGTCGAGGGTCTCGGAATTCGCATTGGCGGAACCGCTGAGGACGATCGTGCCGACCGGTCCGACGACGCGGTAGTTGTCCGTGCGGAATATTCCCTGGTCGAGGCTCACCGTGCCAAGGACATCGTCGTACGGAAAGCCATTTCTCAGCATGGTGGCCGGATTCCACTCGAGTTTCGCGAGGCGGCCCACCGATTGCAGCGACAGCAGTTTCAGCAAGCGTGCCGTGCGGGAATCTTCGTAGCTGAACGAGCCCTTGCGAAGCGCGATGTCGAATTGACCGTTCAAGTTCGACTTGTCGTATGACCATGGCAGATTGCGCCACTGCAAATGTCCGCCGAGCGTGCCCTCGCCATTGCGCATGACGTGTCCGAAACCAACGTGTTCGAAGTAGTCGCCCAGATTCGTCGCGCTTGCCTTGGCTCGCAGCGTCAACCCCCGATCCGCGCCGCTCAGCGTCCACTGCCCCGTTCCATCAAGCGTGAAGGAAGGGCTGCTCAGGTGAAGGCTGTCGAGGCGCCACAGCTCACCCCGGGTCACGTTGACGCCACTCAGGGACAGCTTGCCCATGGGATGCCCGTATAGCGTGAACTGATTCACCCGCAGCGAAATGGATGGAATATCCAGCCTGCCATGCGCCGTCCACGAATCATCGTCCTTCGGTGTGCCCGACTGCCCACTCTCTTTCCCGCCCTTGCCGCCATCCAGTTTTCCGCCCTTGCCCTGTCCGAGAGCCAGCCGCTGAAAATCGGCGGTGATGCTGCCCGCCCGCGTATCGCTCGCCTCGCGCCAGCGCGCGGTACCCGCCGATTGTGCGGAACTGAGACTGATACGCCAGTCGCCCGGAGAATTCGGCTGCGCCGGCGCCAACAGGAAGGACACATCGTCCAGGTCGGTCCCCGCGACGCGGACATGGCGCGACGCCAGATGGAATCGCCGCAAATCGGGGAAGACATGCCAGTTGGCGGCGGGCGCTCCGGGAACCGGCGTGGAAAAGGCGTCGTAGACGCGCTTCCAGTCATCGACATTGACCGCTGGATACGAAACGTCCACGCTCAATCCCCGATCGGGCGGGGCGCCGGCGGAAGCATCCACCGCCACGACACCGCTGCCGAAGAGCGAGGCCGAATCCGGCGCCTTGCGCCGCACCAACAGCAACGATACGTCCTTGCCCAGCGTCGCCCGCAGGGCCATGTCCTGCCCGTACGGCCCCCACACGGCCCGCAATGGAAGCGTTTGTTCCGCCGTCTTCCCCAACGGCGGTGGCAAGCCGGCCGCCAGCCCCTTGAGATCGGAATCGAACGTCAGCTCGTAACGCCCCGATTTCTGACGATCGAGCGTAGCCCGATACGCCAGGCGACCGGTCAGCCGGGACATGCCTTCCAGCCCCGCGTAGTCGGCAAGGGATTTCGCCTGCATCGTACCGACCGCCGTCAGGCGGCGCTCATGCTTCGAGAACCCGCCTGAAAACGTTGCCGGCCCGCCCATGAATTGCGCCTTCAACCCGGAAGCGGTGGCGCCATCCTCGGCAAACAGCAGCGCCCCCGTGACGTGCGTGAACGGCGGCGACCCGGCAATTGGCGTGACCTCTCCACCGCCGAATTCGATCGCGCCGCGCACCCGGGTATCCGCGACGTGACGCAGGGGAATGGTGAGCCGCAGCGGCACTTTCCACACGCCGTCGGCGCGCGCATCGTCGAACACGTGGTCCAGCAGCCCCCCCAGTGGCGAATGCCGCATCAGCCCCAGGTACGAGGCGGCAAGACCCCGCGTATCTCCCTGAACGGTCAGGATGGACGTGCCCTCGATGTTCGGAATTTGCGCCTGGAGATGGCTCAGGACAATGGGCGGCTGGCCTTTCACCGGCGTCACGGACGCGGTGCCGGCAACCATCCGGAGATCGACGCGATGCAAGGAAATCTCACCCGACATATCGGTCAGCCCTGGCCAGCCGAGCCGCTTGCCACGCGTGGGAACGTAATCCACGACAGCCCCCGTGTAGGTGCCGCGCACACTGAAGTCCCCCTTGTCAGGGCGTTCCCCGAACGGAAAATGGTCGAGGTCGCCAGTCAGAATGAAATTGGCATCGTGGATATCGCCGGCAAGCAGGCTGGCGTGCATCCAGTCATGCGCGTCTTCGTTCACGGAGCGCGGCAGGTAACGCTCGATCGCCGCCAGCGCCGCGCGGTGAAAAACACCGTGCGCATTGGCGATGCCCGCCACGCCGTCACCACCCTGATGCCACGTTCCCGCCAGAGCGACGTCCATGTCCGAATTGCGAATGTCCGCCTGGTCGAGCGTAATGTGCAGCGCGCGATTCTCGTCGCGCGAAACAATGCCGCGGGCAGTGACCGAATCAAAACCCAGCGTTCGCGTAAACAACGAATCGGACTGCACCGCCAGGTCTTTCACCGAGGCGCGGAACCGCACGTCGTCGAGTGGGGGGTACCCCGCGGCCGGCGCGAGCAGCGCCGGTTCCCCTTTCACCGCAGGTACCACCGGCGCGGGATGAAAAACCTGCCGCAGGGTCGGCCAGGCACCCGCGACGGACAGCGTTGCGGGCCCCACCGAAACGGCGGCGCCAGGCGGACCCGACCAGTGAGCGGACGCCAGGCCCATCGTGGCGGATACGTGTCCAAAAGCCCCCTTGTCGATCTCGGCCCACAGACGCCCGTCGACCCGCCGCAACGCGAGCCCCGCGGGCAGGGTCAGCCAGGGCGCCCATCCACGCGTGTCGACACCATCCACCCGCGCGTACAAGCGTCCGCTGAGCCCCTGCAGCGACAACGCCCCGGCCATATTTCCAGAAGTCAATATTCCCCGCAGGTCGAAGTGTGACCCGAGGTTTTCAGGCAACGCGGCGCTCAGCGAGAACGCGTGCGTGGCCCCGCGATTGATGAACGCAAGTGTCACGTGACGCAGTACCAGTGGCGTGCCACCGCGCGATTCATCGATCCAGCGCACCGTGCCGTTGGTGAAGAGAATCTGCCGCTGCGTCGCCAGCCACGCAAGCCCTGGCAGTTCGCCGCTGGACATCGATGCGGACGCCGTATCGAGCGACAGCGATTGACCCAACAGCCGCACGTGCTGGCGGTCGGGCCGGTGTATCGTCAAATCCATGCCGCGCGCTTCCAGCAGTACGAAGCGCGGAATGCCGTCGAGGAAAGTGCGCCAGCTCAGCCGCGCGCGCAGCTGCGGCAGGCGCAGGGCCGACGCGCCGTCCGCACCGTCGAGTTCAACGTCGGCCAGCTCGAAAGAGGGATCGAGCCCGGTCCATTGCGCCCGAACCCCCCCGAGCCGAACTCGAACGCCCAGCGCACGCGTGAGCTCGGCGGCGATTGCGGGGCGCCAGCGATCGATATGGGGTAGAACCCAGTAGCGCACCCCCAGAACCAACGCCGCGGCGGACAAATACACGACCAACACAAGCCAGCCGGTCAGGCGGAGAAGAAGTGAGAGTCGGCGCGGCAACGGGAATCAACCAGAACGTGGGGAATTGCGGTATCTTGCGAATCTTATACCGCGCACCCCGCCATCTTCCACACAATTTGTAAAACCTATGTCGGAATACCCCATTCTGGACCGCGCCTTGCGCTGGTCGGGCGTCCTGCACCGCAAAACCGACGCCGACCCCGCGTTCCGGCAGTGGCTGGCCAATGCCGCCACCCATGCCGTCACACGCCCCATCATCATGCACTGGTTCACCGAGATCGGGGCGCGAGCAAGCGAATCGACCGCCGGTTCGCCGGACGCCCGTCACGTTCTCCGACAATTGAGAAAGCGCGTGTTTTTCACGTTGATGGTGCGTGATATCGGCGGCATCGCGCCATTGCGCGAAGTGGTAACAGCCATGACCGCCCTCGCGGATCTGGCCGTCGGCGAGGCTTACAAGCGTGTCGTCGACGAACTCGCGGCACGCCACGGCGTACCGACCGATCCGGGCACGGGTCTGCCGCAGGAAATGCTGATCATCGGCATGGGAAAGCTGGGGGGGCGCGAATTGAACGTCTCGTCCGACATCGACCTGATCATGCTGTATGGCGAGGAAGGGGAGACCAATGGCCGCCGCCCGATCAGTCATCACGAATTCTACGGACTCGTCACCCGCCGCATGATGCCCGTGCTGTCGGAAATAGATGCCGACGGGCAAGTGTTCCGCACCGACCTGCGGCTGCGTCCCGACGGCGACGCGGGGCCGCTCGCCTGGAGCCTGGATGCGCTGGAAAACTACCTGGTCCTTCAGGGGCGCGAGTGGGAACGCTATGCCTGGCTCAAGGCAAGGATACTCCCCTGCAGGGCATTCGCCGACAGCGACGCATCCGGTCAACGCCGACAGCTGGTGGCGCTGCATCGCCCTTTCGTCTATCGGAAGTACTTCGACTTCGACGCCCTTGCGGCCTTGCGCAAGCTTAGGGAACGAATCCGTGTCGACTGGCAGCGCCGCGCGCTGACCCACAATGGGATCGATTCGCGCCGCAATATAAAACTGGGTTCGGGCGGTATCCGCGAAGTGGAATTCGTCGTCCAACTGACGCAATTGATACGCGGTGGGCGCATGCCGTCGCTGCAACAGGCCAACCTGTTGGGCGCGCTGCGACGCCAGCGCAAAGCTGGCGTCCTTGCCGCGGCGGACGCGCAGCGACTGGAAGCGGCCTATATATTCCTGCGGCGCACCGAGCACATGCTTCAGTATCGCGAGGATGAACAGACACACTTGCTGCCGCAGGAACCATCGCGCCGCGCCGCCCTGGCCGATGCCATGGGCATGACCGGCGGCGACTTCGAAGAGACGCTGGCCGGCCATCGCTCCTTCGTGGCGCAGGCGTTCCGCAACGCGTTTCACACCGCCGGCATGGCCGACGACGATCGAGCCAGCGGCGACCCAGCGGGCATCGCCATGCGGCACCGCATGGCACCGTGCAGCGCCAACCCGGACGCCGGCAACGCCGCGGGTGATCTCACCGAGGCCGCCCGCGCCGACATCGAACGGCGAGTCAGCGCTCTGCTCGACAGCCATCGAATCCGCAGCCTGCCACGCACCAGCCACCAACGGGTCGAAGCGCTGATACCGGGCATCATCCTGGCGGCGCGCAAAACGGACGAGCCACCGCAAACTGCAACGCGCCTGCTCGATCTGGTCGAGCAGATCGCACAGCGCAGCGCCTACCTTGCCTTGCTGGCCGAGTATCCGGAAACGCTGGCGCGCGTGGCGCGCATCGTGGGCGCCAGTTCGTGGGCCGCGCAGTTTCTGCGGCGCTACCCTATTTTGCTCGATAGCCTGATCGAATGGCGCAGCCTGCTCGAGCCGGTGGATTTCGGCCAGACCGCCAGGCAGCTCCACGACGATTTGTCGGCGTGTCTGCTGCCGGACGGCACCTCCGACGTCGAGCAGCAAATGAACCTGATGCGCGACGTCCAGCGCCAGGTGAGCTTTCAATTGCTGGCACAAGACCTGGAAGGGGCGCTGAGCGTGGAGAAGCTCGCCGACCAGCTATCGGCCCTGGCCGACATGCTGCTCGCCGAAACGCTGGGTCGAGTCTGGCCGCTGGTGCAACCGAAGGGGCAGCCCGCCGGCACCCTTGCCCCGCCACGCTTTGCCATCATCGCGTACGGAAAGCTGGGCGGCAAGGAACTGGGCTACGCGTCCGATCTGGACCTGGTGTTTCTGTACGACGACCCTCGCGAGGATGCCACGGAGATCTACTCGCGCCTGGTGCGCCGCACAACCTCGTGGCTGGCCACCATGACATCGTCGGGGCGTCTCTACGAAATCGATCTGCGCTTGCGGCCCGATGGCGATGCCGGCCTGCTGGCCGCTTCGCTGGAAGCCTTCACCCAATACCAGTTGCGCCAGGCATGGCCGTGGGAGCATCAAGCCATCACGCGCGCCCGGTTCGTAGCCGGGGACGCCGGACTGGGCGCGCGTTTCGAAAGCCTTCGGCGCCGCATACTGCTGCTGCCGCGCGATTCGCGGCGGCTCAGGGAACAAGTACGCTCCATGCGCGAAAAAATCAGCCTGGGCCACCCCAACCCTTCCGCCGACTTCGATCTGAAGCACGACCGTGGCGGCATGGTCGACGTGGAATTCGTGACACAGTACCTGGTGCTGAGCCGTGGACGCGAATTTCCAGCGCTGCTTGACAACCTCGGCAACATCGCGCTGCTGCGCCTGGCATCGAACGTGGGGCTCATCCCCCCCGACCTGGCCACCCACGCGGCCGACGCCTACCGGGCGTTTCGCAAGCGCCAGCACGCCCTGCGCCTGCAGGGCGCCGAGAAGGCGCGCGTGCCGACGGGTTCGCTAAGCGCTGAACGCGCCGCCGTCAAGGAGCTTTGGGATACCGTGATCGGGCGTTAGAATGGCAGCCATGAACGCCGACGACCCTCATCACCCGCTCACGCTGCCCGATAACCATAAACGGGTTCTGTTGCATTCCTGCTGCGCGCCGTGTTCGGGCGAAGTCATGGAAGCCATGCTGGCGTCCGGTATCGACTACACCATCTATTTCTACAATCCGAACATCCATCCGCTGCGCGAATACGAAATCCGCAAAGAAGAAAACATTCGCTTCGCGCACAAGCACGGCATCGAGTTCGTGGATGCCGACTACGACGTCGACAACTGGTTCGAGCGCGTCAAGGGGCTGGGGATGGAACCAGAACGCGGTCGCCGCTGCACGGTGTGCTTCGACATGCGGTTCGAGCGCACCGCGCTGTATGCGCACGAACACGGCTTCGACACTATCACAAGCTCGCTGGGCATCTCGCGCTGGAAAGACATGAACCAGATCAACGACAGCGGAACGCGCGCGGCCGCCCGCTATCCGGGGTTGATCTACTGGACCTACAACTGGCGCAAGGGAGGTGGCTCGCAGCGCATGATCGAGATCAGCAAGCGCGAGCAGTTCTACCAGCAGGAGTACTGCGGCTGCGTCTATTCGCTGCGCGACACCAACCGGCACCGGCGGGCGCAGGGCCGCGATCGTGTCAGGATTGGCGTCAAGTACTATGGGCGCGGCGATGCGCAAACGGCACCCGCGCCGACGGGCCAGCCAGACGCCGCCCCCGCGAGCGCCCCGACCGTCAAAGCACGCCGCTGAAACTGGCGCGTCAGCACGCGCCAGGCGCCTCCGACCCAGCCGACAGAGCGCGGCGCCTCCGTTGGCCATTCACTGCAGCGTGCGCGAAAACACGAACTTGTCGTTCTGCCAGTCAACCGGCACCACGTCATTCGGTCCAAATTTTCCTTCGAGTATCAAGCGCGACAGCGGATTCTCGACGTACTGCTGAATGGCGCGCTTGAGCGGACGCGCGCCGAACACCGGGTCGAATCCCGCCCGGGCCAGCTGCGCAACGGCCGCATCCGAGACCTCCAGCCGCATTTCCTTCGCGGCCATGCGCTGCGCCAGGTAATTGAGCTGTATGCGCGCAATGGCTTCGATATGCGCCTTATCCAGGCTGTGAAACACGACCACTTCGTCGATACGGTTCAGGAATTCAGGCCGGAACGCCACCTTCAATTCGCCCCAGATCACTTCTTTCACCACGTCGTACGGCTGGTCGGCCATGCTTTGAATGTGCTGCGACCCCAGATTGGATGTCATCACGATGACGGTGTTGCGAAAATCGACCGTGCGCCCCTGGCCGTCGGTAAGGCGACCATCATCCAGCACCTGCAGGAGCACGTTGAACACATCCGGATGCGCCTTCTCGACTTCGTCGAGCAAAATGACACTGTACGGCTTGCGGCGTACGGCTTCCGTCAGATAACCGCCCTCTTCGTAACCCACGTAGCCCGGCGGCGCGCCGATCAGGCGCGCGACCGAATGCTTTTCCATGAACTCACTCATGTCGATGCGCACGAGGTGGTTGTCGGAATCGAACAGGAAACTCGCCAGCGCCTTGGTCAATTCGGTCTTGCCGACACCGGTGGGCCCCAGGAACAGGAACGAACCGTACGGACGAGACGGCTCGGACAGCCCCGCGCGCGAGCGCCTGATGGCGTCGGACACCAGCTTCACCGCCTCGTCCTGCCCGACGACACGCTTGTGCAGGTAATCTTCCATGCCCAGCAGCTTGGCGCGCTCGCCCTGCATCATCTTGGCAACCGGGATGCCGGTCGCGCGCGACACGACCTCGGCGATCTCTTCCGCGCCTACTTGCGTGCGCAGCAGCTTCGGATGCTCCGTATCCGCCTGGCCCTTTTCCGCGGCATGCAGGCGCGCTTCGAGCGCGGGCAGCTTGCCGTACTGCAACTCGGCCAGTTTGTCGAACTGCCCCTTGCGCTGCAACTCGGCCATCTGCGCGCGCATGCGGTCGATCTCTTCCTTGATCGACTGGGAACCCTGGACCGCCGCCTTTTCCGATTTCCAGACTTCCTCGTAGTCGTTGTATTCCCGCTGCAGGCGCTCGAGCTCGTCTTCTATCGTCTTCAAGCGGCGCTGCGACGCCTCGTCGGTTTCCTTCTTCACCGCCTCGCGCTCGATCTTGAGTTGAATGATGCGCCGGTCGAGCCTGTCCATTACTTCCGGTTTCGAGTCGATTTCCATGCGGATGCGGGCTGCCGCCTCATCCACGAGGTCGATCGCCTTGTCGGGCAGGAATCGGTCGGTGATGTAGCGGTTGGACAGCTCCGCCGCCGCCACGATGGCCGGATCGGTGATCTCGACGCCGTGGTGCAGCTCATAGCGTTCCTTCAGGCCGCGAAGTATGGCGATGGTCGACTCGACGTCGGGCTCGTTGACCATCACCTTCTGGAAACGCCGCTCCAGCGCCGCGTCCTTCTCGATGTACTTGCGGTACTCGTCGAGCGTGGTGGCGCCGACGCAATGCAGTTCGCCGCGCGACAGCGCCGGCTTGAGCATGTTTCCGGCATCCATGGCGCCCTCGGCCTTGCCGGCGCCAACCATGGTGTGCAGCTCGTCGATGAAGACAATCGTCTGGCCCGCATCCTGCGCAAGCTCTTTGAGAACCGCCTTGAGGCGCTCCTCGAACTCGCCGCGGAATTTGGCGCCGGCCAGCAGCGCCGCCAGGTCGAGCGCCAGCACGCGCTTGCCCTTCAGCGTCTCGGGTACCTCGTTGTTGACAATGCGCTGCGCCAGGCCTTCGACGATGGCCGTCTTGCCCACGCCCGGCTCGCCGATCAATACCGGATTGTTTTTCGTACGGCGCTGCAATATCTGGATCGTGCGGCGAATTTCGTCGTCGCGGCCGATCACCGGATCGAGCTTCCCCAGGCGTGCCCGCTCGGTCAGGTCGAGCGTGTACTTCGCCAGCGCTTCGCGGTTGGATTCGCCCTCGGAATCGGACACCGCGGCGCCGCCGCGCACCGCCTCGATGGCAGTCTCGAGCGCCTGCCGGCGCAGCCCCGCCTCGCGCAGCAGGCGCCCCGCGTCGCCTTTGTCGTCGGCCAGCGCGAGCAGGAACAGTTCGCTGGCGATGTATGTATCGCCGCGACGCGACGCTTCCTTGTCGGCGCGGGTCAGCAGCGCATTGAGTTCGCGGCTCACCTGAAGGTTCTCTTCCGAACCCGACACGCTCGGCAACGCGGCAATGGCGGCGTTGACCCCGCTCACCAGGCGATTGACGGCCACCCCGGCACGCGCGAGCAGGCTGCCGGCGCCGCTGTCGGCGTCGGACAGCAAAGCGGCCAGCACGTGCACCGGTTCAATGTAGGGATTGTCGTTGCGCGCCGCGAGGCTTTGCGCATCGGCGATCGCCTGTTGGAAGCGAGTGGTCAGTTTATCGAATCGCATGGTTGCATCACTCTGAATGTCGGTGGATACACCGCCCGGCTGGCCTCGCGATCAGTTCGCCCGAACCCGCGCCTCGCGACCGAGCCTGATCGACAGCCCCGGAGGGCTCTCAATGCTGAATATCTGCGGGCGATCGAAAGAATTTCAAGAATCGTATGGTGGCACACACGATCCCGCGGCGCCACCGGGTGGCGTTTGGATGTATAAACATCTTCACTCGACAGGAAGGATTGTTTCCGAAGGATACCGCTGGTAAGCTAGGAATCCCCGGTTCCACACCCGTTTCATTCATCATTTATTGTGTCATTAGTGCCTGGCGCCCCGTCCGGTCGCCAGTCAACAGGAGTCGCCATGCGCGGTGTCATAAAGAAATGGGGCAACAGCGCGGCGGTGCGTCTGCCATCCTCGATGATCAAAACGCTGAAGCTCGGTCTGGAAGACATGATAGACATTCGCGTCGAACGCGGCATGATCGTGATCGAACCAGTTCGTACCGGTGAGTACGCGCTGTCGCAGTTGCTCGGCGGCGTGAAGGCCAAGAATCTGCATTCCGAAATCGACTTCGGTGCTGCGGGCGACTAATCGAGCTTCTCATGAGCAAGCGCTACATTCCCGATGCGGGCGACATCGTCCACGTTCACTTCGAAACCAGCGGCGCCACCGCGGCGCCAAACTACAAGCCGGCTATCGTGCTAAGCCCGCTGAACTACAACAAGCGCACGGGCCTGATGGTCTGCTGCCCCATCACCGCCACGATAAAAGGCTACCCTTTCGAGGTGATCATCGACGATGGCGCCGCCCTGTCGGACCAAGTCAAGAGTCTGAGTTGGGCCGACAGCAAAATCAGCTTTCACGGGCGGGCCAACCCGGCGGATCTGGCGCAGGTCCGAGCCAAGCTGCACGCGCTGATCTTCAAAGACTGAAACGCGTCCGCGCCGCGCAGCCGCACGCGGCACGAACGGATTACGCATCCACCGCAGGGCGCCACCCCCTCACGACAATCAAGGCGGAATCATCGAGGCACCACCATGAGTAAATCAGGCCTGCGCGGCGCGCCGCTGGGGCACGACGTTGCCTACCCGGACCACTACGACCCGGATCTGTTGTTCCCGATTGCGCGCCAGACGAACCGGGCAACCCTCGCGCCCCTGCCCACATGGACTGGCGCCGACATCTGGACCGCGTACGAAGTCTCGTGGCTCAACAGCCGCGGCAAACCGATAGTCGCCATGGCACAACTGCTGTTTCCCGAATCCAGCCCTTGCCTGATCGAGTCGAAATCGCTGAAGCTCTATCTGAATTCACTGACCGAAACGCGCTTCGACGAGGAAGAGGCGGTGCGGGCGCTGATCGCCCGCGACCTGAGCCTGGCCGCGGGTGCGCCGGTCGCGATCGCGCTGTCACGTCTGGATCGTCAGGCGCCGATAACGCTCAGCCCCATGTCCGGTATCAACATCGATGGACTGGACATCGACGTGAAACATTATCGGCCGGCGCCGAATCTGTTGCGCTGCGAACCGGGCGGCACGATGGTGGACGAAACACTGACTTCGGACCTGCTCAAATCGAACTGCCCGGTAACCGGACAGCCCGATTGGGGCAGCGTGCAAATACGCTACCGCGGGCCGAGAATCGACCGGCGATCGCTGCTCGAATACATTGTTTCGCTGCGCACGCACCGGGAATTCCACGAGCATTGTGTGGAAAAAATGTACTGTGACCTCTGGCGGGCCTGCCAGCCCGCGTGGCTGCTGGTCTATGCGCGCTACACCCGCCGCGGCGGGCTGGACATCAACCCCTGGCGCGCAAGTTCGGCGACCGAGGTCAGCCAGGGACGCACACCGCGCCAGTAAGCCGCGCCATGAAACGCGCCAATGGCCGCGTCAGGCGGCGCGCGAGCGGTCGCGAATCTGCGGCCAGGCGCGGCGCAGGTAGTAGCACATCGACCAGACGGTCAGTATGGCCGCGACGACAATGAGCACCTGGCCGAACAGGCGCGTTGGAACGCCGCGGATCGGCTGCCAATAGAGCAGGCATGGAATGGCAACCATCTGTGCGGCCGTCTTGAATTTACCCAGCCAGTGAACCGCCACGCTGCTGCTGGCGCCGATTTTCGCCATCCATTCCCTGAGCGCCGAAATGGCGATTTCGCGCCCGATGATCACCAGCGCGATGACGGCATCGACACGCCCCACATACAGGAGCATCAGCAAGGCCGCGCTGACCATCAATTTGTCGGCCACCGGGTCGAGGAACGCGCCAAACGACGATGTCTGGTTCCAGCGGCGCGCAAGCCAGCCATCCAGCCAGTCGGTGACGGCCGCCACCACGAACGCCAGCGCGGCGATCGAATCACGCATGGGAAGCGATACCCACCCCGACGGTATGTAGAACAAGCCCACGAGCAGCGGGATCATGGCGATCCGCAGCCACGTAAGGACAATAGGCAGATTGAGCGGCATACGGCAATACTACCTTATCCAGACCCTATCGATCAGTTCAGCGCAACGCCTGATAAATGCGTTCGGCCAGCCCACGCGAGATTCCGTCGACCGAACGCAAATCGTCGACGCTCGCCGAAACTACGCCCGAAAACCCGCCGAAGCGCGCCAGCAGCCGCTGACGGCGGCGGGCGCCCACGCCGGGAATCTCCTCCAGGCGCGATACATTGCGCGCGCGGGCGCGCTTGGCCCGCATGCCAGTGATGGCAAAACGATGAGCCTCGTCACGAATCTGCGCCACGAGCATCAGCGCAGCGGACTCCACGCCCAGCGCCACCGCGGGACGCTCATCGGCGAACACGAGCCTCTCGAGCCCCACCTTGCGGCCCTCGCCCTTTGCCACTCCCACGATCGTATGGGTGTCGAGCCCCAGTTCGACGAACACCTGGCGCGCCATCTCCACCTGCCCCTTGCCGCCGTCTATCAGCACCAGCGCCGGCATTTCGGCCTGCCCTTCCGCAACCCGCGAGAAGCGGCGATTCAACACCTGGCGCATGGCGGCATAATCGTCGCCCGGCGTGATCCCCGTGATGTTGTAACGTCGATAGAGGGACGGCTGCATGGCATGATGCTTGTAAACCACACACGACGCCTGAGTCGCCTCGCCCGCGGTATGGCTGATGTCGAAACATTCGGCGTGCAGCGCATCGAGCGCTTGCTCGTCGGTATCCAGGCCCAACGCGCCCGCCAGCGCCTCGGTGCGTGCCGCGCGGGCACTCGACTCCATCAACAGGCGCGCCAGCGCCAATTCGGCGTTCTTCACAGCCTGCGTCAGCCAGGTTCTGCGCAGGCCATGCGGTTGCACGACGACATGCGCCTTGACCCCCTTGCGCGCGGCCAGCAAGTCGACCAGACCGGGCTCGGACAGGGGGTGTGAACAGACCAGCACCGCCGGAAGGATTCCATCGACATAGTGTTGCGCGACGAACGCCGAGAGCACCTCTTCGGCACTGTCGCCCTGAGCCTGCGTGGGAAAGAACGGCTTGTCGCCCAAGTGGCGGCCGCCGCGCACCATGGCAAGGTTCACGCAAACCCGGCCGCCGGCGTTCGCCACGGCGAGGATGTCGACATCGTCGTCGCCGATCTTCTCCATGGATTGCTGCTGCAGCACGCGCGCCAGCGCCTTCATCTGATCACGCAGCACCGCCGCCTTTTCGAATTCACGCGCATCGGACGCCTGGCGCATTCGCGCTTCGATATCATCCATCACTTCCAGCGCCTTGCCATCGAGGAACTGGATGGCGCGCTCCACATCGCGGTTGTAGTCCTCCAGCGAGATCATGCCCACGCACGGTGCCGAACAGCGCCCGATCTGGTAGAGCAGACAAGGGCGCGAGCGGTTGGCGTAGACACTGTCTTCGCAAGTGCGCAAGTGAAATACACGCTGCAGGATCTGAATGGTTTCACGCACCGCCCACGCATTCGGGTAGGGGCCGAAGTAACGCCCTTCGCCATTGGTGGGGCCGCGATAATACTCGATGCGCGGCGCCTTGTGCGCCGTGATGCGCAAGTACGGGTACGACTTGTCGTCGCGAAACAGAATGTTGTAGCGCGGCTGAAGCGTCTTGATCAGGTTGTTTTCCAGCAGCAGGGCCTCGGCCTCGGACCGCGTCACGGTCACTTCGAGCCGAACCACGCGCGCCACCATCCGGGCGATGCGGGGGCTGTGCTGAGTCTTCTGGAAATACGACGACACGCGTCGCTTCAGGTCGCTTGCCTTGCCGACATACAGCACCTCGCCGCTGGCGTCGATATGACGATAGACGCCGGGCAAATGCGGCAGATCAGCCAGGAATGACTTGAGATTGAAGGGTTCTGGCATGCTGATAGCGGGCATTGGCCTGTAAAACTTCCCAGCTTGGCGCCACCGGAGGCACCAGACGGCGCACCCGGCGGACCGACTCGGCCGTACTCGTGAATTCCAGACGCGCCAGGAGATCGTCGGCGAGGTCGGGGCGATTGCAGACCAGCACCATGTCGCAGCCCGCTGCGAGCGCGGCTTTGGCGCGTGCCAGGATGTCGCCGGCAATCGTCGCGCCCGCCATGGTCAGGTCGTCGGAAAACACCACGCCATCGTAGGCCAGGTCGCCGCGCAGCACACGCTGGATCCAGAAGCGGGAAAACCCCGCGGGCTGATCGTCCACCTGGGCATACACCACATGCGCCGGCATCACGGCGGGCAGCACCATGTCACCCAGCCAGCCATAGGGCGCGGCATCGTCGCGCAGGATATCGGTCAACGGCCGGCCGTCAACCGGAACGTCGTGGTGCGAATCTGCCTCGGCATAGCCATGGCCGGGAAAATGCTTGCCGCAGGCCGCCATCCCCGCCAGCCCCAGCCCCTGGATGAGACCGCGCGCCAACAACGCCACGACGCGTGCGTCACGGTGGAACGCGCGATCGCCGATGACTTGGCTGCGCCCGTAATCCAGATCGAGAACCGGTGTGAAGCTGAGGTCGACGCCACAGGCGCGCAACTCAGCCCCCAGAACGTACCCTGCCTCGGTCGCCAGGCGCACGGCGCGCAGTGGATCTTGCATCCACCGCTTGCCGAAATGCCGCATCGCGGGAATGGCGGTGAATCCGCCGGTGCGAAAGCGCTGCACCCGCCCGCCCTCATGATCGACGGCAATCAGCAAGGGTTCACGCCGCACGCCGTGAATGGCGCGGCACAGCGCCTCGAGCTGCCGGCGATCGGCGAAATTGCGCGCGAACAGAATCACGCCGCCAACCAAGGGGTGACGCAGGCGCCGCCGTTCATGCGCAGTCAGCGTGGTGGATGCCACGTCGACCATCACCGGGCCGCGCAACCGCCGATCTTTTTCAGCCTCTGCCGCCATCATCAAAATCCATTGGCAATGATTGGATCGGGTGCGCGCGCCTCGACGACGACAAACGCCGCAACAACTTCGTCTTCATCAGTGATCGACACGTGGGCCACGCCGAAACGCACCGCATACCACGCCGCCAGCGGCTCGCGCAACACGACGGCAGGCCTGCCGCCAGGCGCATTCAGCGTTTGCATGCGCGACCACGCCATGGGCTCGTGCATGCCCAGGCCGATGGCCTTGGAAAACGCTTCCTTCGCCGCAAAACGCGATGCCAGAAACCGCAGCCCCCGCCGCGAATCACGACCATGCCGGCGTTCGAATACGGCAATCTCGTCAGGCCCCAGAATACGCCGCACGAATCTTGCGCCGTGGCGATCATAGACGCGCGCGATGCGCTCGATGCGCGCCAGATCGACGCCGATTCCCGCAATGTGTTGTGCCGATTCCACATCCATGACTGTACATCCGCGTCCTTGCGCCGCAGGCATCCAAGATCAAAGCTTGATGAAATACTCGCGGTAGTGCTTGAGTTCGTCGATCGACTCGTAAATATCGGCCAGCGCCTCGTGGCGGCTCTGCTTGACGAAACTCTTGTAGACTTCCGGCTTCCAGCGCAGCGCCAATTCTTTCAGCGTACTGACGTCGAGATTGCGATAATGGAAGAACGCTTCGAGCTGCGGCATGTACTTCACCATGAAGCGGCGGTCCTGCCCGATCGTATTGCCGCACAGCGGCGACTTGCCGGCCGGCACATGCTGGCTCAGAAAGGCCAGCAGTTGGCCCTCGGCCTGCGCTTCGGTCAGTGTGGAGGCCTTCACCTTGTCGATCAGGCCATTCTTGCCGTGCGTGGACCGATTCCACTTGTCCATCGCCTCGAGCAGCGCGTCGCTCTGGTGAATCACCAGCACCGGCCCTTCGGCCACGAGCGTCAGATCGGGTTCCGTCACGACCACCGCCGCCTCGATGATGCGTTCTTTCTCCGGGTCGAGGCCAGTCATCTCCATGTCCAGCCACACCAGGCGTTGATCATTAACCGCCATATAATCCGTCCTCAAAAGAAAGATTTTCGCACAACTGCGCGCGCGCCATGTTTACGCTGTCATTCGTCTTCTTTCTGTTGGCCGGAGTTGGCCTGCGCATGTGGCTTGCCACTCGCCAGGTTCGCTGCGTGCGCGGCCACCGCGACGGCGTGCCAACAGAATTCGTCGGCCATATCAGTTTGCAAAGCCATCAGCGGGCGGCCGACTACACACTGGCCCGCGTCCGTGTGAACCTGCTCGAACAGTGGGTGGATGCGCTGCTTCTGGTCGGGCTGACGCTGCTGGGGGGGCTGCAATTCCTGAATCGGCATCTGGGGGTGCTGATCGACGACGAGCTGACGCGCCAGTTGGCGCTGATCGCGTCGGTGCTGGCCGTGTTCGGCCTGGTGGAGCTGCCATTTTCCATATGGCGCAAATTCCGCCTGGAAGCGCGTTTCGGATTCAACCGCATGACGCCGCGCCTCTTCATCGCGGATCTGGCCAAAGGACTGGCGCTGGCCATCGCGCTCGGGCTGCCGCTGACGGCCGCCATCCTGTGGCTCATGGCCAACACCGGCACCGCCTGGACCTGGTGGGCCTGGGGGGTGTGGGTGGCGTTCAATATTCTCATCCTGTGGGCATTCCCCACAGTCATCGCGCCGCTGTTCAACAAATTCGTCCCGCTCGACGACCCCAAGCTCACGGAACAGGTGCGGGCACTGATGACACGCTGCGGCTTCACGCTGAACGGGTTGTTCGTCATGGACGGCTCAAAGCGCTCGGCACACGGCAACGCCTATTTCACCGGGTTTGGCAAAGCGCGCCGCATCGTTTTCTTCGACACGCTGCTGGCGCGCCTGGATGGCAACGAAATCGAAGCCGTCCTGGCCCACGAGCTTGGCCACTTCAAGCACCGGCACATACTGCGCCGCATGATCCTCAGTTTCATCCTGTCGCTTGGTTTCTTTCTGGTTCTGGGATGGGTTTCGCAGCAAGTCTGGTTCTACACCGGCCTGGGTGTCCTGCCTCAGCTCGGACGGCCCAACGACGCCCTGGCACTCATCCTGTTCTTCCTGGCCGTTCCCGTCTTCACTTTCTGGGTTGCGCCGCTGGGGAACTGGCTCTCGCGCCGCGATGAATTCCAGGCCGATCAATACTCGGCAAGCCAGTGTCCGCCGCGGGCATTGATCTCCGCACTCGTCAAACTCTACGACGACAACGCCGCGACACTGACGCCCGACCCCATGCACTCCGCGTTCTACGACAGCCATCCGCCCGCTGTCATCCGCATCCGCCGCCTTGGCCATGGCTAGGAATCCGCTGACCCAGCTGCCCGAGCCCGACGCGCCTTCCGACGGCATGGCCGGGGGGGCGAAGCAGGTCGGTCACCTTGTGCGGCTCAGGGGCCAGATCACGGCCGCATACGGCCGCCATTATCTGGTGGAACTTGCCGATGGCAGCGTGCGCACCTGCTTTCCGAAGGGCAAGAAAACGGGCGCGGCGGTGGGGGACAACGTTTGTGTGGTTCCGCAAGGCCGGCTGGAAGGCACGATAGCGTCGATCGAGGAACGCCACAGCCTGTTCTATCGGTCCGACGGTTCACGCACGAAGCAGCTCGCCGCCAATGCGGACCAGATTCTGATCGTCGTGGCCGTGGAACCAAGATTTTCCGACGATCTGCTCGGGCGGGCGTTGGTGGCGGCCAGCAGCACCGGCATCACCCCACTGATCATTCTCAACAAGATCGATCTCGCGCAGGGACTGGCAACGGTGCGGGAGCGCCTGCGATACCCCACCCGGCTCGGCGTTGGCGTGGTGGAACTGAGCGCACGCAATGCCGCGGCCACGCGTCAGCGGCTGCTGCCCGCCTTGCGAGGCAAGACCAGCCTGCTGCTCGGCCAAAGCGGCATGGGGAAATCGACTTTGATCAACGCGATAATTCCAAACGCGCGCGCGCACACTCAGGAGCACTCTCAGGCGCTGGGGGCCGGACGGCACACGACGACGAGCACACGCCTCTACCGCCTGCCCGACACCCCGGGAAGTATCATCGACTCGCCCGGGTTTCAGACTTTCGGGCTCAATCACCTGGACGCGAAGGCCATCGAACGCGGGTTTCCCGAATTTCAGGTCGAGAAGAAGCACTGCCGGTTCTACAACTGCGCGCACCAGCACGAGCCCGGCTGCGGCATTCTGGATGCGGTGCGGCGCGGCGACATCCCCACCGCCAGGCACGCGCTCTACCTGCGCATTCTGGCGGAAAGCGGGGTAGGTGACCGTCACTGAATGGGCGTATTCTGTGCGGCGGCAAGGTAGTGATACAAGTTGCGTAACAGGGCCGCCGTCGCACCCCAGATGAAATGCTCGCGCCACGAAATGGAAAAGTAGACGCGACATCCGCCGCCGGGCAGGCGCGCCTCATGCAAATGATGTTGCCTCGTATCCATGAGTACCGACAATGGAACCTCGAAAACTTCGGCAACCTCGGTCAAGTTGGGCGTGATGGAAAACCCCGGCCGCACCACCCCGACAACCGGCTTCATGGTGAAATGGGTAGAGGTGAGATAACGGGGCTGCGTACCGATGACATCGATGAAACGCGCATCGATGCCTATTTCTTCCCGGGTTTCCCGCAGGGCGGCGGCAACGACATCGACATCCTCGGGCTCGATGCGCCCACCGGGAAAACTGATTTGCCCCGCGTGATCATATAGATACGGCGAACGACGGGTGAAAATGACGTTCAGACCATTCGGTCGCTGTACCAGCGCAATGAACACCGCGGCATCGATGACGTTCTCGTATACCGCACTATCGCCGAAGTCGCGCGCGAACAGGGGCTCCACATCCCAGGTGATCGGACGATGGAACGCGGCACAAATGAAATCCAGCCGCAGGGTGGCGGGCACCAGTGGCGTCAGCGCCTTGGTGGCGATGACTGGCTGGGTGATGGGATCGAAAGCGGGCGTGACGACGAGACGAGGCGTGCGAGTAGCGGGATTTGAAGACGACATGGTGGTTCGGTCTGCGCGGCGCCCCCGTAGCTACCCGAACCGCCGCGTGGGTGTCAAAAGAGGTGTTGAACAAGCAACCCGAGCGCCCAAGCGTCTATTGGCCAAACGCGGCGTCCGCGGGAGTTCGTTGCAAGCCTTTCCATCCACCATTTTACCGCGCGCATCCGCGACAAGGCGGCCGGTGGCCGGCCGACCGACAGCGCCTGTCACCCCGTGCCGCGGTTCACGCACAACGCGTACGACGGCCATGGCGGCAAGGGGACCAACGCCGCACCGTGTTGGCCGAACGACGCTACTGCGCGTCGGCTTTCCTGGCCGGAGCACGAGCAAGCTTTTCCCGAATGCGGGCGGCCTTGCCCGCTCGGTTGCGCAGATAATAGAGTTTCGCGCGGCGCACACTACCGCGACGCTTGACCTCGATACCGGCAATTTGGGGCGAGTAAAGCTGGAATGTGCGCTCGACCGACTCACCCGAGGAAATCTTGCGAACGATGAACGAAGAATTCAACCCTCGATTGCGTTTTGCGATGACGACACCCTCGTAGGCTTGCGCACGTGAGCGGCTGCCTTCGATCACGTTCACGCTCACCACGACAGTGTCGCCCGCCGCGAATTGCGCTTTGGCCACTCCCCCCGTCAGGCGGGCGATTTCTTCTTGTTCGATCTGCTCGATCAAATTCACAGGACTGACTCCTTGAAGCATCATCAACGGGCGGGCTATCTACTATTTGATGGACTGATGGAACATTTCTGTGAACCACCTCGGTGGATCACTTTGCGCCACCCTTCCTTGCGTCAATCTTCACAGGCGCGGCGTTTTCTTTGAAAGCCCGACTCCCCGCCAGAGGATGCGGTTTAAATCCCATGATTATAACGTGACGCAAAGCGCGGCGAAAGCAAGGAAGAAATCCACACCGCGTTCCGGCCGAAGCTCTTTCCATTCAAGCTCAGGCAGCGGGAGGCAGAGCGACCGCGACGCGTTCAGCGCCGTCAACACGCGAACCAAACGGGACACTAGAAGCCGCTGGCCGCGCCCAGCCACATCAAACCGGGGATGAGCGCCGCCCATATGATGGCAAGACAAACATCGACGATCTGCGACGTGCCAATGGTGTGCGAGGCGCGCCGCCGGCATGTGTTCGCGGATGAGGCGACCTGACGTGAGCGTTCCTGGCCGCGGCCCTGTTTCAACGGTTGCCTGAGAGGCATGCTGTGCAGCGTAATGGTTGTTTTCACGGATACCCCGGTCGGGTGGACGAAGATGGCAACTAACCACTGTTATTTCATACAGTGTAACCCCATGTACTGTATAAAACAACAGGTATTGCATAACGGGTATTACGACACGGGTATTACGACACGGGCGCCACAACCCGCGCAGCGCGCATGCAGCCCAATAACCGCCGAACCTCGCCGCGATTCCACCGGAAGCGGTGAAACCACTCCCTAGCGAAGGTGGCCGCGCAAGGACACACCCTATGCTGAAAAAATTTGGCGCGAGATCTCGCCAACCACATCGCCCTCTACGATGGCGGCCGCCAGCGCCTGCGTTCGCGGCAAGACATGCGCGGCATAGAAAACACTGGTGGCAAATTTGCGGCGCAAGAATGGATCACCCTCTTCCACTTGCAGCC
>SCQX01000311.1 GCA_004298545.1 Candidimonas sp.
GGCCACTTCCGGGCCGACGCCTTTTGCCGTACCGCTTGGATCGACGTACCCATAGGGAATCTCGTTGGCGACAGCGATGCGCGCGTAGCCGCGATCTTTGACCTGTTTGAGTGTCACCGCGCTTGTCGGGCTGGCGATGCACAGGGCGACGGCCGATGTTGCCAGCAGCAGCGCGTGGTTCGTATAGCCCATACGCATGTCCTTTGCGTTTGATTATTCTGAACCGGGAATGGTCGCGGTGACGGAGCCGTTATGTATTCTGCGTGAAAGCGCGCGGCCATGATTAAAATGGCAGGGTACATGGCATTTATAATCATAATTACAACATTTTGAAATATTGATATATGAACACCATGTGTGTACATATTGCACTGGCAAGGTTTCCAATAAGAGGTTGCCGATAATCATGTATAGGGTATGGTAATTTCAATCGACTTCAGTTTGCGGTGATCCACATCGTTGCTGTCCCGTTGATGTCGTCATCGCGCTTCTGAAACGACGGGGTCGCGCCGATGACATTGAGGGGCGTAAGGCGATGCGCCCCTCAGCGGAGTGCACCGAGCCACCACCGGTGGATAGGTGCCGGTGTCTCGAATACGGAGCGTGTGGCCGATATGGCTCCGTACGAGTGATCATTATAGTATCACCTGCCGCCTCGCAATGGTCGATTAATATGTAAGATACAGATTCGCCATTATCTATAAGTGCTCTTCCATATTTACCGTACCGTATCCATTTGAATTTTACCGTCGTAATATTACGCATGAACTATTGGTGTTATCCGACAGATAGATTCTCATTATTGATCGATTGGCGAAGTGGCGGATGCGTTCTCTGGTGATTGTCAGGGAAGCCGCCCGCAAGCCGCCGGTGTCCGCGCCTCGATCATTAGGCGAGGCCGTGGGTAGCGTGCGTCGAAGCGCCTTCGAGCGGCGCGCCTCGGTGTACGGAGGTCGTGGGAACCATATACACGCGCCGCGGTTCGCTGGGGGGGTGAAGGCGCGCCCCCCGGCGCGCGACGGTCGGAGGTGCGCGAAACTGCTGTGCGGAAAACCCGACACGGAGGCGTATTTCCCTTTACGCGCGGCATGTGCGGTGATAGAATTTGGCACTATGCGTATTGATATGTCCGTTTTTTATTTTTACTTTACCTTTCCAAGGCCGCTGGCGGAGGAAGGGAAGTGTCGCATGTGGTAAGCGAAGACAGCAAACAAAGAACCTGCTAAATTCCCCGAAAAAGCCGCCAGTGTCGTCAGGCGGCTTTTTTCATGCCGCGCCGTGTTCGCCGGCATACCTTCTGGAGTCGATCCGTGTCACACAATACCGACGATTTACGAATTCGCGAAATCAAGGAACTCAGCCCGCCGGCGCACGTCATGCGGGAATTCGTATGCACGCCCGAAATCTCCGCCACCGTGTACGGGGCCCGTCGCGCCATTCACCGGATACTGCACGGCGGCGATGACCGGCTCGTCGTCGTGATCGGGCCGTGCTCCATCCATGATCCGAAGGCAGCGCTCGAGTACGCGCAGCGCCTGGCCGGGCAGCGCCGTCGCTTCAGCGGGGTGCTCGAAATCGTCATGCGCATGTACTTCGAGAAGCCGCGCACGACGGTTGGCTGGAAGGGCCTGATCAACGACCCGGGGCTGGACGGCAGCTTCAACATCAATCAGGGGCTGCGAACGGCGCGCGAATTGCTGATCGACGTCAATGGCATCGGTCTTCCGGCGGGCACCGAGTTCCTGGACATGATCACGCCGCAGTACATTGCCGATCTGGTGTCCTGGGGCGCCATCGGTGCGCGCACCACGGAAAGTCAGGTTCACCGCGAACTCGCCTCGGGGCTGTCGTGCCCCGTCGGCTTCAAGAACGGAACGGACGGGAACGTCAAGATTGCGGTCGACGCCATCAAGGCCGCGTCCCAGTCGCACCACTTCCTGTCGGTGACGAAAGGGGGGCGTTCGGCAATCGTCTCGACCGTGGGCAACGATGATTGCCACATCATCCTGCGCGGCGGCAAGAAGCCCAATTACGACGCCGCCAGCGTCGACGCGGCCTGCCAGGCGCTCGCCAAGGCGAATTTACCGATCGGGCTCATGATCGACGCCAGCCACTCCAACAGCAGCAAGGATTATCGCAACCAGCCGGCCGTGATCGATGCGGTGGCGGCTCAGGTTGAAGCGGGCGACAGCCGCATTCTGGGGGTGATGGTGGAAAGCCATCTGGTCGGCGGTCGCCAGGATTTGGCAGCGGGGCGCGCGCTTGTCTACGGACAGAGCATTACGGACGGCTGCGTGGACTGGGACACGTCGGTTGGCATTCTCGAGCGGCTTGGCGCCGCGGTCGAGGCCCGCAGGCGGCTCGCGGGGGTTGGTGCGCTGGAAGGCGCGGCGGCGGCCTGATCGTCGATGCCGCGGGCTTGTATCGGCCCGCCGGCTTGCATCGATTGACGTCGGGGTTGCGGAAGCGGGGCCTCGAGATTGGAGAGGCGGGGCGGGCGCCGTCACTGGATGGGGCGCGCGTGGCAACCGCGCGCCGCATCTGAAATACGAGTAGTATCGTGTAGCATGTGGCGCGGGATCCACGTATGCGGACCGTTCCCGCGCCTTGTCCGACATCGAGTACATTCTGAACACCGGGGAAGCCGTTTCCCGGGCGGAGATGCAATGAGTACCAGCGCCGCTGCGCCCGTGGCCGACGATACGCCCAACTTCGCGGGCCTCATGGCCCGACTGCGGCGCGCGATTCCCGAGCACTGTATCCTGTCGCGGATGGAAGATACGCGGCCCTATGAATGTGATGGGCTGTCGCTCTACCGGATGCTCCCGCCAGTGGTCGTGCTGCCCGAGAACGAAGCTCAGATCATCGAAGTGCTCAACGCCTGTCGCGCGTTTCAGATCCCCATCGTCGCGCGGGGCGCGGGCACCGGGTTGTCGGGCGGCGCCCTGCCGCATGCGCGCGGAATCTTGTTGGGTACTGCGAAACTCAATCGCATACTGGGCATCGATCCGGTGTCGGCCACAGCAGTCGTGCAGCCCGGCGTGCGTAATCTGGCGATATCCGAAGCCGCGGCGCCGTACGGGTTGTATTACGCGCCCGACCCTTCCAGCCAGATAGCCTGTTCCATCGGCGGCAACATCGCGGAAAACTCGGGCGGCGTGCATTGCCTGAAATATGGACTCACCGTGCATAATGTGCTGCGCGCGCGCGTGGTGACCATCGATGGCGAGGTGGTCGAACTTGGCTCCATGGCGCCCGATGCCGCCGGCCTGGATCTCCTGGCGGCGTTCATCGGTTCCGAGGGCATGCTGGGTGTGGTCACCGAGGCTACGGTCAAGCTGGTGCCCACGCCGGCGTGCGCCCGCGTCATCATGGCCAGTTTTGCCAGCGTCGAGGCGGCGGGGCAGGCTGTCACCAACGTGATCGCCGCGGGCATCATACCCGCCGGGCTCGAGATGATGGACCAGCGCGCCGTGCGCATGGTCGAGCCGTTCGTGAAGGCGGGTTATGACCTCGATGCCGCCGCCATTCTGTTGTGCGAATCCGATGGTACCGACAGCGAGGTCGCGGATGAGATCGCCCGCATGGAAGCCGTGTTCCAGCAGGCCGGCGCGACCCGCTTGCAGGTATCGCGCAGCGAACAGGAGCGCCTGCTGTTCTGGGCGGGCCGCAAGAACGCGTTTCCGGCGGCTGGCCGCGTATCGCCCGACTATTACTGCATGGATGGAACGATACCGCGGCGTCACCTTGCGCGCGTCTTGAGCGCCATGGAGCAAATGGAAGACGAATACGGACTGCGTTGCGCCAATGTGTTTCATGCGGGCGACGGCAATCTGCACCCGCTCATCATGTTCGATGCCAACCAGCCGGGCGAGGTCGAGCGGGCCGAGAAATTCGGTGCCGCCATCCTCGAGCTGTGTGTTCGGGTTGGCGGAACGGTCACGGGTGAACACGGAGTCGGCATCGAGAAAATCAACCAGATGTGCGTGCAGTTCAGCCGCGAGGAACTCGATGCGTTCTCGGCGCTGAAATCGGCGTTCGACCCGGTCGGATTGCTCAACCCTGAAAAAGTCATTCCCACTTTGGCGCGCTGCGCCGAATACGGCAAGATGCATGTTCACAACGGGGATGTCCGCTTTCCCGATTTACCTCGTTTTTAAGGAGGGGGGATGGACTTCGAGCTATCGGAACTAGTCGAGCGGGTCATGACGGCGCGCGCGGGCAAGCGCGCGCTTTACGTGCGTGGCGGCGGCACCAAAGATTTCTATGGCGAACCCGACGGCCTGCGCGGCGCGAATCATTGCGCCGTACTCGACGTGTCCGCCTATCACGGCGTCGTCAACTACCAGCCATCAGAGCTTGTCGTCACGGCGCGTGGCGGTACGCTGCTCGCGGACATCGAGCGGCTGCTCGATGAGCATGGACAAATGCTGGCATTCGAGCCGCCCAGGTTCGGGGCGAGCTCCACGCTGGGGGGGTGTGTGGCGGCGGGCCTTTCGGGGCCGCGCCGCGCCGCGGCGGGCAGACTGCGCGACTTCGTGCTGGGCGCGAAGCTGCTCGATTCCTCCGGCGCGGTGCTTGGGTTCGGCGGCGAAGTCATGAAGAATGTCGCGGGCTACGATGTGTCGCGCTTGCTGGCGGGGTCGCTGGGCATTTTCGGAGTACTGGTCGAAGTGTCGCTCAAAGTGGTGCCAAAGCCGCTCGTCGAGAAGACGCTGGCGCTGGAAGTCGACGAAGCGGGGGCGCTGGCTCTTTTCAACCAATGGCGCGGCAAGCCTTTGCCGGTTTCCGCAACGGTGTGGATGGCGCGGGAGGGGCGCGGCGTGCTGTGGGTGCGCCTATCGGGCAGTGCGCCGGCGGTGAGGTCCGGCATCGAAGCGATTGGCGGCGAGTTGCTGGAGCCAGCGGATGCCGATCGCCATTGGGCAAGTGTGCGCGATCAGACGCATCCGTTTTTCCGGGCCCGCCCGCTCTGGCGCCTGGCGCTGCCGCCCCAGACCGGACCGGTTGGGCTGGGTCCGACACTGATTGAATGGAATGGCGGGCAGCGCTGGCTGGTTCAGCCGCCGCCCGCGCACGATCTGCGCGCGCGGGCGGTCCAACTGGGCGGCCACGCGACGCGGTTTCGCGGCGATGCCGATGGCGTGCCGGTGTTTCAGCCGCTGCCGGTGCCACTGATGAACATTTCCCGGCGCCTCAAACACGCGCTGGATCCCGTTGGGATATTCAATCCCAAGCGTTTGTTCCCTGAATTTTGAGGCTGCGCCGTGCAAACCGACCTCGCACCCTGGGTAAAAGACACCGATTTCGGTCGTGACGCCGATGCTATCCTGCGTCGCTGCGTGCATTGCGGCTTCTGTCTGGCGACTTGTCCGACCTACCAGCTGCTTGGCGACGAACGCGACAGTCCCCGCGGCCGCATCTATTTGATCAAGCAGGCGCTCGAAGATGGAGAGGTCACGGTCGAGACGCAGAAGCACCTCGACCGCTGCCTCACCTGCCGCAACTGCGAGACGACGTGTCCTTCGGGAGTGGAGTATGGCGCGCTGGTCGACATAGGCCGTGATCTGGTCGGCAGGAAAGTGAAACGGCCATTTGGCCAGCGCGTCGGGCATGCGCTGTTGCGTCGCACGCTGCTGTCCCCGTGGTTCGGCGTCGCGTTCCGGATGGGCAGGCTGGTACGGCCCCTGCTGCCGGAAATTCTGCGGGCGAAGATTCCACAGCCCCGCCCGGCGGGTACGGTGCCGCGCAACACCCATGTGCGAACGGTGCTGATGCCCGTGGGCTGCGTCCAGCCGACGATGATGCCGTCGATCGACGCCGCCACGATACGCGTGCTCGATGCGGTGGGTATCGGCGTGCGGCTGGATCGCGGCAGCGGCTGCTGCGGCGCGATCAACTTTCATCTGGACGCGCAGGAGCGCGCGCGCGACCAGATGCGCGCCAACATCGATGCCTGGCTGCCGCTGCTGGAGAACGGCACGGTCGAGGCGATCGTGAGCGATGCTTCGGGATGTGGCGCGATGATCAAGGAATATGCGCACCATCTGAAGCACGATCCGGCCTACGCCGACAAGGCGCGCCGGCTGATCGACAAAGTGGTCGATGTAGCGGAAATCGTGGCGCCGCACGCGGCCGATCTGGCAGCGCGGCTCCATGGGCTGCCGGCGCGCGTTGCGTTTCATCCCCCGTGCACGCTACAGCATTGGCAGAATCTGCGCGGCGTGTCGGAGCGTCTGCTGGCCGACCTGGGCTTCAACCTGGTACCGTTCGCGGAGTCGCACCTGTGCTGCGGGTCGGCGGGCACTTATTCCGTGACGCAGCCTGAATTGTCGAAGGCGCTGCGCGCGCGCAAGCTTGGCCACATCCTGGAAGCGAAGCCCGACTGCATCGTGTCGTCGAATATTGGCTGCATCGGGCATTTGCAAACCGGCACCGACCTTCCGGTGCGTCATTGGATCGAGGTCGTCGACCAGGCCTTGTCGGCGGCCAAATGAGCCGTGACGTTGCACGGGGGCGTGTCGTGGTCGGCATGTCGGGCGGGGTCGATTCCTCGGTCAGCGCGTGGCTGCTCAAGCGGCAAGGCTACGATGTGGTTGGCCTGTTCATGAAAAACTGGGAGGATGACGACGATTCCGACTACTGCTCCGCACGCCAGGACTGGCTGGACGCGGCCAGTGTCGCCGACATCGTCGGCATCGACATAGAAGCCGTCAATTTCGCCGCCGAGTATAAGGACCGCGTCTTTGCCGATTTCCTGCGCGAGTATTCGGCCGGACGCACCCCCAACCCCGATGTCTTGTGCAACGCGGAAATCAAATTCAAGGCGTTTCTCGATCATGCGCTGTCGCTGGGCGCCGATCATATCGCCACGGGGCATTACGCCCGCCTGCGCGCAATACCTGCCCCTCATGGCGCCGTCGACTATCAATTGCTCAAGGCGCGGGACACGAGCAAGGATCAAAGCTATTTCCTGCATCGGCTGAATCAGTCCCAGCTGGCGACGACGTTGTTCCCGCTGGGGGATATTCTCAAATCCGAGGTGCGTCGCATCGCGCACGATCTGGGGCTGCCCAACGCCACGAAAAAGGATTCGACGGGAATCTGCTTCATTGGTGAACGGCCATTTCGCGAATTTCTTGGCCGCTATTTGCCGACATGTCCGGGGCCGATCGAGACGCCGCAAGGCGAGGTGCTGGGCACGCACCAGGGCCTGGCGTTCTATACGCTGGGCCAGCGCAAGGGGCTGCGCATCGGCGGGCGCAGGGGGCATCAGAATGATGATGGCACGGCCGATGCCTGGTACGTCGCGCGCAAGAATCTTCAGACGAACACACTCACTGTCGTGCAGGGCCGCGACCATCCCTGGCTGTCGGGTGGCGTGGTGCATGCGCGGGATGCGAGCTGGATTGCCGGGCGTGCACCCGAACCTGGCCGTTACGGCGCCAAGATCCGCTATCGGCAGGCCGATGCGGCCTGTGTGCTGAACGTTGCCGCGCCGGACACGTTTTCGCTGGATTTTCCGCAGCCCCAGTGGGCCATCACACCCGGCCAGTCGGCCGTGCTGTACGACGGCGACGTGTGTCTGGGCGGCGGTGTCATCAGCCAGGACTAGCGCCCCGGCGCGTTGGAGATGTCAGGGCTTGGGCGGCTGATTGCCGACGAATGACGGGCGTGCCGTCAGTTTTTCGTCGAGCCGCTGAAGGTTGTTGTGTTGCGAGCGCCAATCCAGGTTGGGTAGACGCAAGTCGAGATAGCCTAGCGCGCAGCCCACGGCGACGTCGGCCAGGCTGAAGTTGACGCCCATGCAGAAAGGGTGGTCGTCGAGCCCTTTGTCCATGTAGGCCAGAGCCGTTGTGATTTTGCCGCGCTGGCGCGCGATCCAGTCCTCGCTGAGAAGTTCGGGCGGGCGCCGGTTTCGTTCGATGTGGATGGCGGCCGCGGCTTCCAGCACGCCGTCGGCGACGGCCTCCCAGCATTTCGCCGTGGCGCGTTCGCGCCCCTGAGGGGGAATGAGGCGGCCGACAGGCGACAATGTGTCGAGGTACTCGACGATGACGCGGGAGTCGAACAAACTGCCATTGTCATCCATGATCAGGCATGGAATCTTGCCTAGTGGGTTGTACTGGGAGACGGTCGAGTTCGCGCCCCACACATCCTCGATGACGAATTCGTAGTCGAGCTTCTTTTCCGCCATGACGACACGCACTTTGCGAACGAAGGGGCTGGAGAGTGAACCAATCAGTTTCATGGCGAAGTCGGCGGAATTTCTAATGAAAAAAAGTATAACAGGCGGCGCCGGGAATTCCAGGATGGGGGCATTCCGGGAACCGGCTTATCGGAGGCTGCGGAGCGAGTTCGCCCGCTGTACGGGAAATATCACTGGAAAACAGCGTTGCGCGCGGTAAATTCTGATGTTGCGGCTCACGTCGCCGTCCATTGGCAAGGCTAGCATCATTTGGCGGTGGCGGCGATACGATGCGCGCTTTTTCATGCGAGTTGTTGGTGCGAACGAATCGAAATGTCGCATCCCCGACACAGTTCCCGCAGTCTGCCCGTGGTCTTTGCCAATGGAGTGCGGTGCTGGATGGGCCTGTTCCGGGCGTTGTCGGGAAGATTTCCCGCAGCCGTCACCTCCCGCACGCCCAGGCGCTTCATTGCCAAATGATAGAATTCCAGCTGTTTTTCCATCGCCGGAATCGTATGCGAATCAATGCGCCACTCAGCCCCTTGAACGCCTTGTCCCCTCTCGACGGGCGTTACGCGTCGAAGGGGGATGCGTTGCGGGGGGAATTGTCCGAAGCGGGCTTCATGGCGCTGCGCGTCGAAGTGGAGGTTGCCTGGCTGGTGGGGCTGTCCGATCTCGGGCTTCCGGAACTTGCGCCGTTCTCGCCGCGGGCACGCGCATTCCTGGCGGAGCTGGTAAGCACTTTTTCCGAAGCCGATGCCAGGCGCATCAAAGACATCGAGAAAACCACCAACCACGACGTCAAGGCGGTCGAGTACTGGTTGAAAGAGCAGGTCGCGGACGACCCTGAACTTTCCGCCGCGGCGGAATTCATTCACTTCGCCTGCACGTCCGAAGACATCAACAATACGTCGCATGCGCTGATGCTGGTGCGGGTTCGCGCCAGCGTCCTTTTGCCGCGGCTCAATGAAATTTGCGTGTCGCTGAAATCGTTTGCGCGGCGATTCGCCAACCAGCCCATGTTGGCCCGCACCCATGGGCAGCCCGCCAGCCCCACGACAGTCGGCAAAGAGTTCGCCAACGTGGCGGCTCGCCTGGACCGGGCGGCCGAGGCAATTGCGGCGGTCAGGCCGCTGGCGAAAATGAATGGCGCAACGGGTAATTACAATGCGCACCTGGCCGCCTACCCCGAAATCGACTGGCCAGGCTTCAGCGCGCGTGTCCTGGCCGGTCTGGGGTTGGAACAGAATCCGTACACGATCCAGATCGAACCGCACGACTGGATGGCTGCACTGTTCGACGCGGTGGCGCGTGCCAACACAGTTCTTCTCGACCTGGACCGCGATGTCTGGGGCTATGTGTCGCTGGGGTATTTCAAGCCGCGTTTGAAAGACGGCGAGGTTGGGTCCTCGACCATGCCGCACAAGGTCAACCCCATCGATTTCGAGAATTCAGAGGGCAATCTGGGCTTGGCGAACGCCATGCTGCGCCATTTGTCGGAAAAATTGCCGATATCGCGCTGGCAGCGCGACCTGACCGATTCGACCGTGCTGCGAAACCTTGGCGTTGCGCTGGGCTACTGCCTGGTCGCGTGGGATGCCTGTCTGCGCGGCTTGGCCAAGCTCGAAATCAACGCCGCTGCAATCGATGCCGATATCGACGCCTGCTGGGAAGTGTTGGCCGAACCCGTGCAGACCGTCATGCGCCGCTATGGGCTGCCGCGGCCGTACGAGCGCCTCAAGGCGCTCACGCGTGGCCGCGGCATAGACCGCGAAGGCCTGGCTGCTTTCATCAGTGCGCTGGAGCTGCCTGGCGACGCCAAAGCACGCCTTCTGGCGCTGACGCCGCGCACCTATGTCGGGCTTGCCGCGCGGCTGGCAAGCGAAGTGTAAGTGGTGTTCGGCGAGGCGGCCCGTTCGCGTGGCCTGTGGTTTCCTACTATAATTGCACCTTCGCGTTTTTCGGGCTGTTAGCTCAGTTGGTAGAGCAGCGGACTCTTAATCCGTCGGTCGACAGTTCGAGCCTGTCACAGCCCACCA
>SCQX01000312.1 GCA_004298545.1 Candidimonas sp.
GCCGTCACGAGCCGCTACCACGTCACCTACAGTTACTACGCGCCAGACGCGGCGGGCGACTATGAGGTGCAGCACAGCTCGGCGGTCTTCGTTTTCGACCGCGGCGGCAAGGCACGGCTGCTGATGGCGTATCAGAAGGGGCCGAAGGCGATTGCGCACGATCTCCGGCAACTGGCCGCACTGGATTGACACGCTTCAGCGATCGCCACGCAGAATATCGTATTTGACGTGGCTCAGGCTTTTTTCTCCGGGGCGGAAAATGAGCCACAGCGCGGTGATGATGCAGCTCACCGTCACGCCGCAGGCCGCCGCCGCGATAACCGATGGATCGTGATTGAGTATGATGGCCGCTTCGTTGGTGTTGGCGTCGCAACACCAGAGTACGGCCAGCGTCAGGTAGACCTTCCCCTGCGCGGACGTAAGCCAGAACCACATGATCACTGCTGAAATCAGGGCGCTCCCGCCCGCCGTGCGCGTAAGCATGCCGTGAGAAGTCTTCTCTGACACCGTTGCCTCTATGCCGTTATTCCTGCGACACAAGTAGCGTAGTGCGCTGCTTACCCGCCGTCAAATCCGCAACCCGCGCAAACAGCCGCTATGCCGCGCAAGCCTTCTCTTCCAGCGCCCGCGTGACCACTTCGCGCGTGAGATCGGCGGCCAGCATCTCCAACAGGATATAAACATAATCACGCATGAAGACACCCGACTTGATCGCCGCGTACGTGACATGGGTGCCGAACAGATGGCCGACCGGGATTCCCACCAGCCCCTTGTCGCGGCGCGGATCGAACGCGACTCCCGCGATGATGCCGACCCCCAGGCCGATGTCCACATAAGTCTTGATCACGTCCGCATCGATTGCCTCGAGCACGATGTCGGGCGTCAGCCCCACCGCGGCAAAGCTGTCGTCGATGGCGCGCCGCCCGGAGAAGGCCCGGTCGTAGGTCACCAGCGGATACCGCATGAGCCGCTCCAGCGAGAGATCTTTGGCTTCGCTCGACGGCAAATCCGCCAGCGGGTGATCAGGGCGCACGACAACAGTGTGTTCCCACGAATAAACCGGCAGACTGACCAGCCCATGGGTGGCGGACAGGGTTTCCGTGGCGATTCCCAGATCGGCCTGTTCATTCAGCACCATGGCCGCCAATTGCGGCGGGTTGCCCTCCGCCAGCGATACGTGCACCTTGGGGAACCGTTGCCGGAAGGCTGGGATGACCTTGGGCAGCAGATAGCGCGCCTGGGTGTGCGTGCAGGCAATGATGAGCCCACCCTCGTCGCGCCGGGCGAATTCGTCGCTGACTTTCTTCAGATTGTCGACTTCACGCATGATGCGATCGACCACCTGCGCCACCATGACGCCCGGTTTGGTCAGGCCCTTGACGCGCTTGCCGCGGCGTTCGAATATCTTCACGCCGAGCTCGTTCTCGAACTCGATAATGGCTTTGGAGACACCCGGTTGCGAGGTGTACAGGGCGTGGGCGGCGTCGGTCAAGTTGAAATTGCGGCGTATCGTTTCCCGTACGAAACGGAACTGCTGGAGATTCATGAAGATAGCCCTTCTAGGAAGGGCTATTATATGTAATAAAGAACAAGATATAAATTATTTTTAGTTATATATTTAATCTTCCAAGGGCTCTTCGCCGGCGATACTCGTTCCTGGCCAGTGACCATTCAATGGCCTTCAGCAAGCGCTTGTCTTTCACAAGCGCCCATCTTTCAGCGAGCGCTTCCGCCACCGTCAATGAACGCCCGCCACCGATGCCGGTCTGGACGGTTTGGGCGCCTTCACTTTAAGCTTGCGCCACATCAGATACAACATCAAGACAAAGAACGCCGCGTGCACCAGCCACAGCCCCACGCCGAAACTCAAGGCGCCCGCTTCGATCCATCCCCGCGACAAGTTCATCAGATTCATGTACAGCAGCCCGACCAGACCTGCGATGACCAAATCGCCAGGGCGGCCCAATCGCGGATTGACCGACCCCAGCGGAATGGCGAGCAAAGCAAGATTCAGCGCCGCCAGCGGTACGGAAACACGCCACATGAGCTGGCCGCGGGCGTTCAGCGTACTGTCGCTCAACAACTGCAGGGAGGGCCGTGCCTTCACCTGCCGTTCGGCGATGCCGCGCGCTTCATCGACGGATAGCGCGCCCTTGCTCTCGAGGCGAAAGCCATATTTCTGAAAATCGAACAGGCGGAAATCTGGTTTTCCTGGCTTGATGTCGTAGCGGCGCCCCGCGCCGAGAACCAGAAAGCGGTCGCCATCGGGTTCATTTTCGACCCGCGCGCTGCTGGCGGTAATCACGCTGAGCCACTCGGGGCCGATCACGCGGGCAATGACGCGCCCCAGTTCCTCGCCGGGGCGCGTGGGGTCGTTCGCGAAAAACACCCGCTCGCCGCCATTCGTCTCGATGAACTGGCCCGCGCTGATCCGCGACAAGTCGGATCGCTGCTGGAAGCGCTGATGGTATTCCGAAATCTGCCGATACGCCCAGGGCGACGCAAACAGCGTCAGCGCGGCAATGGCAACCGCCACCGGCACCGCGCAGCGCAGCACCGGCCACACCCAGTCGCGCAGCGACAAGCCGCTGGCGAACCAGACCACCATTTCCGATTCGCGAAAGTTCCGCGTCACGGTAGTGAGCACGGCAATGAACAAAGACACCGCCAGAATGATCGGCAGCGCCGTGATGCTGGAAAACGCCGCCAGGCCGAACACCACATCCGCGCCAATATCACCGCTGGCCGCATCGCCCAGCAACCGCACCAGCAATACACTAAGCCACACCACGATCAGCGTGGAAAACACCACGCCGCCATGACTCATGATTTCCGCTACGACGGACCGCTTGAATAGAGACATGAGAAAATAAAGTGCGCGCTGCCCGACGGGGCGCCGCGCGGGCGATACACTGACCGACACATCGCCCGATGCACACCAACGCGTCAACAGGAAACTGCATGGAATTTAGCACACTGACCACCGCCGCACAGCAGAATATCGAAACAGCGGCACTGGCCGTCGGCGTATTCACCAACGGCATCCTGACACCGGCCGCGCAGGCCGTTGACCACGCCAGCGGCGGCGCCGTGCGCCAGACGCTTGAAACCGAATTCCGCGCAAAACCCAACACGCGGCTGGTGCTTAGAAACCTGCCCGGCGTGAACGCCGGGCGCATTGTACTGATCGGCCTGGGCGAGCAGGCGTCGTACAGCGCGCGCGGGCACGCGGCCGCCGAACTGGCCTTTGCGCGCTACTGCGTGTCGGCGGGGCTCACGGAAGCCGTTTCGGCGCTTGCCGCGGCCGAATGCCCCGCATCCACAGCCGCGCGGCGCGCCCAGGCAGCAGCCGTGGCAGCGGGTGAAGCCACCTACCATTACAGCCTCACGCTGGGCAAGAAAGACCCCGATGCCGCGCCGCGACTGGCCAAACTGACGCTTGCCGTCTCACGCGATCAGGCCACCGCGGCCACCGCCGGGCTTGCGCGCGGGCGGGCCATCGCCAATGGGATGGCATTGACGCGCCAATTGGGCGACCTCCCCGCCAACATTTGCACTCCCACCTACCTGGGCGAAGCCGCACGCAAGCTTGGCCGCGAATTCAGGCGAATCACCGTGGAGGTTCTGGAACGCCAGCAAATAGAGGCGCTGAAAATGGGCTCGTTCCTGTCCGTGGCGCGCGGCTCCTACGAACCGCCGGTGTTCATCGTGCTGAAATATGCGCCGGCGAGCCGCAAGCCCTCCGCGAAGCGGCGCGGAGCACCCGCTACGAATAAAGCCCCCATCGTACTCGTTGGCAAAGGCATCACGTTCGACGCCGGCGGCATTTCGCTCAAGCCGGCGGCGGCGATGGACGAAATGAAGTACGACATGTGCGGCGCGGCCAGCGTGCTGGGCACCCTGCGCGCCGTGGCCGAACTCGAGCTGGATCGCGAGGTGATCGGCTTGGTGCCATCCTGCGAAAATCTGCCCAGCGGGCGCGCGAACAAACCCGGAGACGTCGTCACGAGCATGTCGGGTCAAACCATCGAGATTCTGAACACCGACGCCGAGGGCCGGCTCATTCTGTGCGACACACTCACCTACGCCGAGCGCTTCAAGCCAGCGGCCGTCATCGACATGGCCACTCTCACCGGCGCGTGCGTCGTGGCGCTCGGGCACGTCAATTCCGGCCTGTTCTCGCCCGACGACGCACTGGCCGAGAATCTGCTGCAAGCGGGGCGCGATGCCAACGACCCCGCCTGGCGACTGCCGCTCGACGGGGCCTACCAAGAGCGCCTGCGCTCGAACTTCGCCGACACGGCCAACGTCGGCGGGCGGCCGGCGGGCGCAATCACCGCGGCCTGCTTCCTTTCGCGCTTCACGAAGGCCTATCGCTGGGCCCATCTGGATATCGCCGGAACGGCATGGCGCAGCGGTGGCGCCGACAAAGGCGCCACCGGACGGCCGGTGCCGCTGCTGGTGCAATACCTGGCTGACCACGCGTGAGCCACCCATTGCGCACGCCATGACACGCGTGGACTTCGCGTTCGGCGCTCTGAATCGATTGCACATGGCGTGCGACGTCGCGCGCAAGCATGCACGCGCCGGCCACCGGTTGCTCGTCTTCTGCGGCAACGAAGGAGCGCTGGCCAGATTCGACCGCCTCCTGTGGGGATTCGAGCCGACGGCATTCGTCCCGCACGTGCCTGCCGGCGATCCCAACGAAGCCGACGCCCCGATCGTGCTCACGTCGTCGGGCGGGCTCCCCGCGTCGTTCCTGGCCACCGCGGCCAGCCCGCCGCCCGCAACGGCCGGCGGCACCTCCGCGAGCGCCACATCCGCGCCAGATTCCCTGCCGTGGCTTCTCAACCTCGATCAGGAGGTGCCGCCGCAGGCAAGTGGCTTCGCGCGGGTACTGGAAATCGTATCGAACCGCGATGCCGACAAAATAGCCGCCAGGCGGCGCTGGCGGCGCTACGAAGCGGACGGTCACACACTGCGCGCCCATGATGTCTCATCGTTGGGTACCGACGGCGCGCCAGCGCCCAATGCCGACGACGCGTCGGGCTGACCGCGGCCGAGTCCGAACCAAGAGTCCGAACCAAATTCCTCCGCGGCGGTCCAATCATTTGTTGCGCTGAATGCGCAAACCGCGCCGCCCCCCACACACCGCTCACGGAGTCGTGGGGGTGGGTCGCCGATTTCTCGATGTCGCACGCCGTCGGCGCCCCCCTTTTCGACCGCCACTTTTACCCATTTTTGGCTTGCGGATTCAGTAAAATGTAAGGTATGCTAGACCACTGAAGCTCGGTGCGCGCGCTATACTTTCAAGCGGCAAAGACAGCACCAAACCTTTGTAGAGGATTCAACCATGAGCGATTTCAACCCGTCTTC
>SCQX01000313.1 GCA_004298545.1 Candidimonas sp.
TGTCCGTGGCGGAATTCGAAACGCCGAGTACCCAGGGCAAACCCTTCGGATGGATGTCCGACGACGATTGGCAATCCACGCAAGACCTGCTGCTCAAGTATGGCGGCCTGCCAGGCGCGGTACCGCTGAACAAGCTCTACACCAATCAATACCTGTCAAAGAATTGACACGGTGAATAATGCGATCGATCTCGAAGGCGTCTGCAAGCGCTTCCCCGGAAAGCGGGGAAGCGTGGACGCCCTCGTCAATGTCACCTTCAATGTCGCGCAACGCGAGTTCATCGCCGTGGTGGGTGCCTCGGGCTGCGGCAAGAGTACCTTGCTGCGCATCATCGCGGGCTTGATGCCGGCAAGCGCGGGCAATGTCGCCATCAATGGCGAACGGGTACAGGGGCCGGCACCTGGAATCGGCATCGTATTTCAGACGCCTGTGCTTCTGCCCTGGCGTACGGTGCGCCGCAATATCGAACTGCAGCTCGATATAAGAAAATTCAATCGCGGCGACTACGCGCAACACGTGGATGCGCTCATCGACCTGGTTGGGCTCAGGGGGTTCGAAGACCGCCGGCCTTACGAACTCTCCGGTGGCATGCAACAACGGGTCGCCCTGTGTCGCGCCCTTATTCACCAGCCGTCGATGCTGCTCATGGACGAGCCCTTCGGTGCGCTCGACGCGCTCACGCGTGAGACCATGAATATCGAAGTGCAACGCATCTGGATGGAAACCCGGAAGACAATTGTGCTCGTCACCCATTCGATCAGCGAGGCCGTGTTTCTCGCCGATCGTGTCGTGGTCATGACGTCGCGCCCCGGGCAGGTGCGCGAGATCGTGCCTGTAGACTTGCCGCGACCACGCACCTTCGACTCAATGAAGTCCGATACGTATCACGATGCTATCGGACGGGTAAGGGCGCTGCTCAATGCGCGCGCAATGACGGAATGACATTCGCACGAACGCCTGCGCGGGTGGTTGGCAATCCGGGATCGAGCAGATATCATGCGTTGGTGTCGCGACTTGCCGTGGTCGCGCGCGCCAATCACGCGGCATCATCTGGCCGCGCCATGAAAATTACTACATCAGGGAGACAACTCAATGAAGCCACAGGTCAAAACGTATCCGTGTCGAGTTGGCCGGAAGCGGTTCCTCGGCGTAACAGCCGCGCTACTCGTCGGCGCCGCGTCTTTTGCCTCTTCGGCCTTCGCCGCTGACGCTTCGGCGGACGCCTACAAAGCACCCGACGTCGCCCCCATCGTTGCGCAGGCCGCTTACGATCCGGCCGCCCACGAATTGTTGCCCCCAGCGATGCGGAAATCGGGAGTGCTCGTGGTCGGCATGGATGCAACCAAGGGCATCCCGTGGGCGTATCTTGGGCGCGATGGTCAGATTCAGGGGCTTACGCGCGACGTGGCCGACAGCCTTGCGAAGGTTCTTGGCGTAAAGGCCGATATCAAGAACACACCGTTTGAGAACCTGGTGCCCGGGCTCCAGGCCGACCGCTTTCAGTTGACGATTGCCCCGATGCTGCAAACGCCGAAGCGCCTGAAGATTCTCGACATGATCGGGTGGATACACGGCGGGTCAAGTTTCATGGTGCGCAAGTCGTCCACACTTGCCGATCTTTCTATGTCGGATGCGATCTGTGGCATGGTACTGGGCGGGGTTTCGGGCACGTCCGAGGCGCACCTGATGGAGGTCCAGGCAAAGAAGTGCGCGGCAGATGGCAAGAAGCCCATCCAGCTGCACCTTTTCCCAAAATCCACCGACAACATCCTTGCGCTGAAGGCCGGGCGCGTCGAGGCAATTTCCACGTCGACCGCGCAGATCGGCTACATCGCCTCTGTGGATCCGTCGTTGAAGCGTTCGGGCGAACCCTTCAACTCGGGCCTGTCCTCGATGGCGCTCGCGAAGGATAGCCCGCTGGCACCGGCCATTGTCGCGGCGTTCAAGTCACTCATCGCCAGTGGCGTGTACGGCAAGCTGCTCTCGGCCTATGGTCTGGATATTCTTGCGATGAAACACTCCGTCCTGAACGAAATGGCGAAACACTGAACGCTGTCATTGGGAGAAGCAATGATGTCCGATCGATCTCGGCCCGGCGACGCGGCGGAAGCGATTATTGTCAGAAAGGTGCCAAGTTATGGTCAGTGGATCGCTGCGGCATGCGCGTTGGGGCTTGCCGGCCTTGTTCTGAAGAGCATCCTGACCAACACCCGCTTCGGATGGCCAATCGTGCGGGAGTATCTCTTCTCGCCCGAGATCGTGAGCGGTCTGGAGGTTACGCTGTATCTCACCGTTGCGGCGATGCTCATCGGTATTGCGCTTGGTACGATACTTGCCCTGATGCGGCTCTCCGGCAATGCGGTGCTGCGAACCTCCGCGGCGGTGTACGTGTGGTTTTTCCGCGGAACACCGCCGCTTGTACAGCTCATCTTCCTCTACAACATTTCCGCGCTCTACCCGAAGTTCACTGTTGCCGTTCCCTTCGGTCCCGTGCTTTGGGAGGGGAATGTAAACGCCATGATCACGCCGCTCGTGGCGGCTCTGGTGGCGTTGAGCCTGAACGAGGGCGCCTACATGTGCGAAATCATCAAGGCGGGGATCATCTCGGTGCCGACCGGCCAGACCGAGGCGGGCAAGGTGCTTGGCATGACCGACGGGCGCATCATGCGGCGCATCGTGCTGCCCCAGGCCATGCGCTTCATTGTGCCGCCCACGGCCAACCAGGTGATCCAGATGTTGAAGATGACGTCTCTTGTGTCGGTGATTGCGATCACCGATCTCCTGTACTCGGCACAGCTCATCTACACGCGAGATTTCACCACCATCCCGCTGCTGATCGTTGCGGTGCTGTGGTACCTGGCGATGACGAGCATCCTCACCTTTGGCCAGATCTGGCTGGAGCGCCGCTTCGGCCGGTCTTACCGTGATGGCGCCAGTGGCGCCGGCCTCTTGCTGGGAGGTGTGGCCCGGTGGTTCAGGCCGGGGGGTGGGCGGGTTCACGCTTGATGTCGACGCGGGTGGTCGCGGCCTACGCATGGGCCGCGGTTTGGAATGAAATGGCAGGAGGAGTCAGGCTGTGACTCAGAGCAACTCAATCATCGACCCGCGGTATCGCGGCCCGGCAACGTTCATGAAGGCTCCCGCCTCGCGCGACCTTGCGGGCGCGCGAGCCGCGGTGCTGGGCATCCCGTTCGATTGTGGAACGCACGCCTTTCGGATCGGTTCGCGTGACGGGCCGCATGCCATACGCGAGCAGTCGCGGCTCATGCGCCCCTACAATCCTGAGCTTGCGGATTACGACACCATCAGCCACCTTGGCCTCGTTGACTGCGGTGATGTGGATGTCGTACCCGGGCGCATCGAAGATGCGTTCAGGAAAATCGAGGCCGCTACTCACGAGATCGTGCGCGCGGGTGTTCGACCCATCACGATGGGCGGCGACGGCAGTGTTTCGCTCCCGCAGATGCGTGCCGTGGCCAAGTGCCACCCCGATCTGGTCGCCGTTCACATCGATTCCCACACGGACACCAACCCCTTCGTGGAGGCGGAGAAGTACAACGCGGGAACGCAGTTCACGCATGCCGCCCTCGAACGCCTGGTCGATCCAAAATCTTCCTTTCACATTGGCATTCGCGGGACGACCTACCGGCAACATGGGTTTTCGTATGTGCGTTCGCTTGGCTACAACATCATTACCATCAACGCGCTGTTCGAGCGTGGGATGAGAGACGTGCTCGCGCAGCTGCACGAAACGATCGGGGATCGTCCGGTGTATCTGTGCCTCGATATGGATTCGTTCGACCCTTCTTGCGCGCCCGGGGTGTGCGCGCCAAGCTGGGGGGGGTTCACGGCGCGTGAAGGCATCAACCTCTTTCGCGGGCTCGCGGGGCTGAACATCGTCGCGGTCGACGTGAATACCGTGAGCCCACCGCACGACCACATGGGGATGGCGGCATTTCTTGCCGCGAACATGATGTACGAGGCAACCGTGCTGTTGTGTCGATACCTTGGGCTCGACACAGTGGAGGACGTCGTTCCGTAGCAGGTATCGGCCTTTTGGTGGTAACGGGCACTCTGGCGCCCAATTTTTGGATCTGACAAATGGCAGCGCAAGATATTGCGGCATCTGGTTTTCGGGTGGTTGCCCGCGACGTGCACAAGTCGTTCGGCAGCGTGGATGTTCTGAAAGGCATCGATCTCACGATTGAACCAGGGGAGGTCGCCTGCATCATCGGGCGCTCGGGGTCTGGCAAGTCAACCTTTTTGCGGTGCATCGATCACCTCGAGACCATCGATCGCGGGGAACTGCTGGTAAACGGCGAGTCGGTCGGTTATCGGCGCGCGGGCAATACGCTCTACGAGCTTCGGTCGCGGGATATCGCCAAGCGTCGCCGCCATATCGGCATGGTGTTTCAGCAGTTCAACCTCTTCGGTCACATGACGGTGCTGCGCAACCTCATCGAGGCGCCGGTTGGCGTCAATGGAGTGGCCCCCGAAGCGGCCAAAGAACGCGCGCTGGCGCTTCTTGCGCAAGTGGGGCTCGAAGACAAGGCACAGTCCTATCCGCGTCAGCTTTCTGGCGGCCAGCAGCAGCGCGTGGCAATCGCGCGCGCGCTTGCCATGGATCCGAAACTGCTGCTTTTCGATGAGCCCACGTCCGCGCTCGATCCTGAACTCACGGGGGATGTCCTTGGCGTGATGCGCAATCTCGCCAACACCGGCATCACCATGATCGTCGTGACCCACGAAATGGGGTTCGCGCGAGAAGTGGGTGATACGGTCACCTTCATGGATGGCGGCCGCATCGTCGAATCGGGTCCCGCGAGAGACGTCATCAATGATCCGCAGCATGAGCGCACGCGGGCATTCCTCAGCAGCATTTTGTAAGGGCGGTCGATATGGCGGAACTGGAAAGGGCACTGGGCGCGCTGTGGCGCGATCCGGGTATCATCAGCGACTTTCAC
>SCQX01000314.1 GCA_004298545.1 Candidimonas sp.
AAAAGCACCGCCAATCCCGCCAGCAGCAAGGTGCGCGAGGCTTTGAGTGGTTGCCGCATCGTCAGACTCGCTCACTGAATCGCTCGGGGAGCAACCCCGATGGTTTCCACGCCAGCAGCAGGATGACCGCGGCGAAGCTGAAAACGTCCTTGTAGGCGCTGGGTATGCCCGGGCCGATCATCGGCAGCACGATGGTTCCGATGGTTTGCATCGCGGCGAAAAGAAAGCCACCGAGAATGGCGCCATACAGGTTGGTGAGGCCGCCGAGCACCGCCGCCGAGAAGCCGATGACGCCCAGCAGCAGGCCCATGTTGAAATTGATTTCGTTGTAGTACAGACCAGCCATCATGCCGGCGATGGCCGCCAGCGCGGAGCCCAGCCCGAACGTGAACAGCACGATCCACTGAAAATTTATTCCCATGACCCGGGCGGTCTCGCTGTCCTGCGCCACGGCGCGAATCGCCAGTCCCAATTTCGTGCGGGTAACCAACAGATGAACGCCGACGATCAGGACAGCCCCCGTGATGAGCAGCAGCGCGGTGCCCGCGTTCACCGATAGCGCGCCGGCATGAAACAAACCGCCGGGCAGCAGGTGCGGGAACAGTTGTGAATTCGATCCGTCCGGGTAGAAGAGCCTGATCAACTCCCGCAGAACCATGCCCAGCATCAGCGTCAACAGCAGCGTATTGAGGGGCGGTGCTTTCTTGAGCGGCAGTACGAGGTATTTGGCGACGAGGGCGCCCAGTAATGCGGTCACCGATAGGGAGACGAGCAGCATCAGCGTCAGTTGCGCCCACGCTGCGGTGACTCCCACCGCCGCCAGGCCATGATAAGTGGTCAGCGCGGCGAATGCGCCGACCATCAGAATGTCGCCGTGCGCGAACTGAATGACATCCAGGACGCCGAAGAAGAGACTGAAGCCGAGCGCGACCAGTGCGTAGATCATGCCGAGCATGAGCCCGGCCACCAGATAATCGCCGAATATCTGTAGACTCATGGGAAGATTCCGTTTGGGCCCGTGCGGCGATGCCTGCCGCGGGATCGGCACCTGTCGGGCGCGCGGCCGCTTATGAAAGCCCTTTCAGCTTGCGCTGGCCCTTGGCGTACGCGCTATCTTCCCAGAGTACCCAGTGCCCGTCCTGAACCACGTAGGCCGACATCAGCGGGAGCATATTCTGGCCGTGCTTGTCGAATGTGACCTTGCCCACGACGGTGTCGACGTTCTTGGTGCCGTTCAGTTCGGCAAGCACTTTCTTGCGGTTTGGCCCCACCTTTTCAATGGCGCGAAGAATCAACGTCATCGCGGCATTGGCAAATGGGCCATAGGCGTCTGGCGGCTGCGCGTAGCCCTGCTGCTTGTAGGCGGCCGAGAACTCCTTGCCATGGGGCAGTTTGTCGAGCGGGGCGCCCCCGAGAAACGCTATTGACCCTTCCGCCAGTTGCGTGCTCAGCCCTTTCGTGTAGGCCTCTGACTTGATGCCTGACGTTCCTTCCATCTGCGCGTTGATGCCGAGTTTTGCCATTTGCGTGCGCACGCGGATACAGAAATCGGCCTGGCCCCCGCAGAAGACGACTTCGGGGTTCAATTCTTTCACCTTAGTCAGTTCCGCGGTGAAATCCTGCTGATTCGGGGGCGCGCCGAAGTCGGCAAGGATCTTGCCGCCACGTTTCTTCAATGCTTCCGAAAAATACTTGTAGTGGCCTTTTCCGTAGTCGGTCGTGTCGTTGATCACCACCCACGTCTTGTAGCCCAGTTTCGTCATGAAATTGGCGGCGCGACTCTCCTGGTCGATCATCGTGGCGTTGACTCGGTGAACCTCCTGGTAATTCTGTTCGGTGATCTCGGGCAGCACCGCGCCCCACACGATGATGGGAAATCCGTAGCGGTGGTAGACGCTGGTGGCGCTCATCGCGGCGGCGGAACACACGTGGGTCGCGCCCGCGATAATGGAATTGTCCGACGCGGCCTGGGTGGCCACTTGAAAGCTCACGTTCGCCTTGCACTCGTCGTCGAGTGCAACCATTTCGTAGTGATACTTGCTTTTCGGGTTCTCGTTGTATTGCCGTATCGCCAGGTCCGCCGAATTGCGCGCGCCAAGGCCGAACGATGAAACGGGGCCGGTAAGCGGACCTATGAAGGCAACCTTGACTGTGGGCTTCGCATAAACCGCCGATGAAACTGCCATCGTCAGCGCAAGCAAACTCAAACCAATGACATGCCGAAGTGATGCTGCTTCCATGTTGCTATCCTCGTAGATAGTTAATGGTGCGTTGGGTGAACTACGTGAAGATCGAACGGTTTGGCGCTTTCAAACTGGGTTTTCTATTTTGATTGTGCAGGTGTTGATTGTTTTGGTTTTTGAAAGATGCGGTGCGAACTGAGCGGGGTGGCTCTCGTGGTTCGTCGATAAGCCTTTCCATGAATCGACGAGCGAAGCCGTGCGTCTCGCTGATACCAGTGGATAATGGATGCATAATGCAATCCAAGGTACGAATAGTAGATCAAATGCTATTGTGGATTTATCAGTGATTACCCAGGGGTGCCGTGTCTCCGTTCGCGTCCGCAGGTGGTTCGCAGGTACAGTACCATGGGTGCCTCCTTGCGAGGCGCCACGGTCTGGCACTTGGCGCGGGACTATCCGACATTGACGCAATGAAGATCGTGAGCAATCGATCGTGAGCAATCAAGACATACTGTTCAAGGTGGCCGCGCCGGTCGCCAGCGTTACTTTCAATCGGCCCGATGTTCGTAATTCCATGCGCTTCGGAATGTACGACGAGCTGGAGAACATCTGCCGGCGCGTCGCCGACGACGAACGCATTCGCGTCCTGACGCTGCGCGGCGCGGGCGGCAGGGCCTTCGTCGCAGGGACCGATATCGGTGAGTTCGGGGGGTTCCGTTCGGACGACGATGCGATCGCCTATGAGCGCCGGATCGAGCAAGTCGTCGGCGCGCTTGAATGCCTCGAGTGCGTGACCATTGCGATTCTGGAAGGCGCGTGCGCGGGCGGCGGTGTGGCGATGGCGCTGGCCTGCGATTTCAGGTTCTCGAATCGGGCGCTCAAATTCGGCGTACCGGTGGCCAGGACCCTGGGCAATTGCCTGGCGGTTTCCAATGTCGCGCGCTTGATCGATCACCTAGGGGTTGCGAAGACGAGGGAAATGCTGATGCTGGCGACGTTCCTCGACGCGGATGCCTGTCGGCGGCTTGGCGTCGTCAACGACAGTTTCGAGGATGATGTGCTCGATGCGAAGGTGGGCGAGGTGATCGACCGCATCCTGTCGCTGGCGCCATTGACGCTGCGGGCGTCGAAAATTGCCATTCGCCGCACGCTGGAAGCCCGGCGCGCCGCCAGCGGCGCCAGCGAAGACCTGATACGCTCCTGCTATTCCAGCACAGACTTCCACGAGGCCACGGCGGCGTTTCTGCGGAAGGAACGCCACCAATGGCGGGGCCGATGAATCGGGTGGGTCGCGGCACTCAGCCTGGCGCCTTCGCCGCAAGCAAGGGCGGCGGATTTCGCTCCTCCGGAATGCCGAACAGGCCCAGCCGGGTCAGCCCGCCGCCTATCATGGGCAGCGCGCCAAACACGGTGTAGGGAACGGACAGGGCCAGGCCCGCGATCACCGGCGACCCCCAGGCCACCGCGTTCATCCCGCCAACCCACCACAGCGCCACGGCAAGCGCGATGCCCGCCAATGTGTGGGGTGCGAGGTTGCGCAGGGCGTCGCGCCACGCGACTCCCAGACGGTCGCGGTTCTGCCCGCTCCAGATCACGCTTTTCCCGAACAGCAGCCCGATCAGGAACAGAGTGACCGACACGGCGACGATTGGCGCCATGATGGTCGACGACACCAGCTCCATCAATGCCGATGCGACAAACCGCACGAATCCGCCGTAGCGCGCCACGCCCCCCCGCGAGAAGCAGACATCGAGCGCGCCGAAGATCTTGGGCGCGACCGAAAGGGAAAATATGCCGACGAACAGCGTCATGCCCAGCACCAGATCCTGAAAGCGGAAGTTGCCCACCATTGACCCGATGCACCCCACGGCAATCATGCCGATCCAGGCCGCCTGCCCAAGATACATGCCGATCGCGATGATCAGTTGCATCCGGCTGACCGGCCGGAGTCCAGGCTCGGCGAGGAGCCTGAAGTACTGCATGTTGCCCTGGCACCAGCGCAGCTCGCGGCGGATGAAATCCAGCAGGGTCGGCGGATTGATCTCGTAGCTTTCCGATTCCACTGGAATGACGCGCACCTCGTAGCCGGCGCGGCGCATGAAGGTGGCTTCGACCTGGTCGTGGCTGAGAATGGCGCCCCCGAAGGGGGGTGGGCCCGACAGCTCTGGCAGGCGGCAGTGCTCGCGAAACGGCGCCGTGCGGATGACCGCGTTGTGGCCCCAATACGGACCGCAGTCGGCCGTCCACCATGCCGCGCCGGTGGTGAACACCCGCAATCCGTGGCGCATTCCAAACTGGAACACACGGGTGAAACCGCTGGTGCTGGGCATGCCCACCACCAGGCTTTGCAAAATGCCGATCTCGCGCCGGGCCTGCATGGCGGCGACCAGCCGCGTCGTCACGGCGCCCGACATCAGACTGTCGACATCCAGCGGAATGAAGTAATCGAATCGCGCGCCGTGGGTTTCCAGAAATTCGTAGATGTTGCCCGCTTTGTAGCCATGGTTGTGCACGCGGCGGCGATAGATGGGGGTGGGTTCGCCGCCGGCGCGGCGGCCCGCGAAGTTCGCGAACAGCCGCTCCTCGGCGGTGATGACGGCCGGGTCATTGCTGTCGCTGAGGACGGCGAACGTGAAGCGCGCCAGTTGGCCCGTCTTCGCCAGCGACGCGCGCATGCGCGACAGCCGTTCGAATATCGGACCAGGGGCTTCGTTGTGCAGCGTCATCACCAGCACCGCGTCGCAGTCCAGTGCCGGGGGCGGTGCCGGATCGCGCAGTTCCGCGACGCCCGGCATGGCCGCGATGGTGTCGGGGCGCCAATGGAGCAGCCAGAGTCCGATCGCCGAGTTCCAGAACCCCAGCACGACGTACGGGGTCGTGAGCAGAAACCCCAAGCCGGTGAGCCATTCGGAAATCGTCATGCCGCCGTGCACGATCAGAACCAGCATGATCGCCGCGAAGGCGCCGAAGGTCAGCAGGTTGAGAAACAGGAAGATGATGCGCCGGCGCCGCACACTGGCTGTATTTTCTGCTGCGCCGCGCGGGTTTGTCTTGCCGCTTGCCGGTATCGTCGTGGACATCTCGATGTTCTTTTCGCCGTGTAGGCGGAAATCCAATGAGAATGATAGTGCAAACCAACGGAGTTGGCGGCCGAGGGCGCGGGCTGGCGGGGTTGGCGGCGCGACCGGCTTCGCGCCATTGGTTTTCGGCGCGGGGCTGGATTAAGCTGTAGAGAAATCCAACGGTCGTGTTGCCACGACCGCCCATCGTCGTCGACTTGTCATGAAACCTATCGTTGCCCGCGCGCTCTGGCTCGAGCCACCCGGCCGCGCCAGTGTGCGCGGCGAAACGCTGCCCGAGCGCCAACCCGGCGAGCTGCTCGTGCGCACCTGTTATACCGCGGTCAGCCGCGGCACGGAGACGCTCGTCTATACCGGCGCCGTGCCGGCGAGTGAATACGAACGCATGCGGGCGCCGTTCCAGGCCGGCGTCCTGCCCGGCGCGGTCAAGCACGGCTATGCGAATGTGGGTGTCGTCGAAGGCGGGCCGCCCACGTGGCTGGGGAGGTCGGTGTTCTGTCTCTACCCGCATCAGACGCATTACATCGTGCCCGCCGACGCCGTGATTCCCGTGCCCGAGACCGTGCCGGCCGCTCGCGCCGTATTGGCCGCCAATATGGAAACGGCCGTCAATGCGCTGTGGGATGCCGCGCCGCGCGTAGGCGACCACATCAGTGTCGTTGGCGCGGGCGTGCTTGGCAACCTCGTTGCCGCATTGTGCGCCAGGCTGCCGGGCGTGCACGTGGAGCTCGTCGATATCGACCCCGGCCGCGCGCGGATTGCCGCAGCGCTGGGGGCGACGTTCGCGCTGCCCGAAGCCGCGGCAACGGAGCGCGATCTGGTGTTTCATGCCAGCGCAAGTTCAGCGGGGTTGAACACCGCTTTGGCATTGGCCGGGCGCGAAGCGGAAGTCATCGAACTCAGTTGGTTCGGTACACACGCCGTTGCGGTGAACCTGGGCGGTAGTTTCCATTCGCGGCGCCTGGCGCTGCGCGCAAGCCAGGTTGGTACCGTGGCCCCGGCGCGCGCGGCCCGCTGGAGCCACAAGCGGCGCTTGGCCCTGGCCCTGGAATTCTGTGCCGATGCGCGCCTGGATGCGCTGTTCGCCGCCGATGCCGCCTTCGATGCGCTGCCCGACGTGATGGCGCGGCTGGCCGATCCCGCCGACCGGACGCTTTGCCAGCGCATCGTCTATGACAAGGAGTCGTGATGTACCACCTGACCGTTCGCGATCACATGATGATTGCCCACAGTTTCAGCAGCCCGACATTTGGCCCGGCGCGCAAGCTGCACGGGGCGACGTACGTCGTCGATGTCACGTTCTTCCGTGAAACGCTCGATGAAGACGACCTGGTCGTGGACATCGACGCGGCGGCGAAAGCGCTGGCCGCAATCCTTGGCGAGTTCCACCTGAGCAACCTGGATGATCACGCGGCGCTGTCCGGTCACAACACCACGACCGAGTTCATGGCGCGCGTGGTTTTCGACCGGATGAAACGCGCGATCGATGAGGGGCGGCTTGGCGCGGGAGCGCGCGGGCTGGCGCGGCTGGCCGTGACGCTTTCCGAATCGCCGGTGGCCTGGGCGGGGTACGAGGGCGATCTGTGACCGAACGCCCGGTTGCGACATGGCTGCTCGTCGCGGGCGATCCGGGGCAAACCACCGGCGGTTATCTGTACGATGCGCGCATTGCCGAATTCCTGCGGCGCGCAGGCCGCCCGATCGACGTGGTGGGTCTCCCGGGGCGTTTTCCAGACGCCGATTCGACGGCGGCCAACGCACTCGACGGCGCACTGGCGGCCTGTCGTGATGGCGCCACCGTCGTCATCGACGGGCTGGTGCTCGGAAGCCTGCCCGAAGTACTGGCCAAACACGCCTGCCGCCTGAACCTGGTGGCGCTGATACACCATCCGCTGGCGGACGAATACGGCATCGGCCGCACGCTGGCGCGGCGCCTGTTCGAGACCGAGCGGCTGGCGCTGGCGTTGGTGGCGCGCATCGTGGTGACCAGCCGGTTCACCGCGCGTCATCTGGTGGATGCGTACGGCGTCGCGCCGGCGAAGGTTGACATCGTCGAGCCCGGCGTGGATCGGCC
>SCQX01000315.1 GCA_004298545.1 Candidimonas sp.
AAGCGCGTCAGTTCGTTGAAGCTCACCCGGGGTGCGGGTACCGACACCGCAAGGCCCGCGATCAGTCGCTGATTTCGATCCCGGATGGGAACCGCGCATCCCACGACGCCGGGTACCAATTCTTCGTTGGTGGATGCCCACTGCGATTGCCGGACACGCGCGATTTCGGCGCGCAGCAATTGGTGAGCGGTCAGGGTGTTCATCGTGTGGCCTTTCAAAGTGGCATGCTTCAACCATTGTTCGAACACGTCGTCGTCCAGCTCCGCCAGAAATAATTTGCCGATGGAAGAGCAATAAAGGGGAGAACGTTGGCCCTGTTCGAATCTGAGCCCTTGCTGGCTCATTTCCGATGCGGCTGAATCGATGTAGCTCACTTGGCTGTCGACGCGCAGCCCGATTTCGCAGTGCTCGCCGGTGCGCTCGGCGAGACTGGCCAGAATGTGGTGAACCGGATCGGCACGCAGGCTGCTTGCAATGGCCGCCGCCCCCAGCTTGAGCAGCGCGTCGCCGACGATAAGTTTCTTTGAACCCAGCGTGCGCCTCAAGAAGCGTCGGTCCTCGAGTTGAGCGACCTGGCGATGAACCGTGGGCACCGGGAGGTGGCAGATCGTTGCGATATCCGTGACGGATAGGGGTGTGCCTGCGTCGGCCACCGTGCTGAGGACGTGGAACAGGCGATCCAGTGGTTTCTGAGTTTCGGGTATACCCCGATTGATAGCCATCGAATGGCCTCGCTATGATGATTACGGAATGAGAGAAAAACTTCCATTTATTGGAAGTCATTTAATTTCTTATACCATAACCAGCGCTGTTCCGGATGGGTGTCCGAATTCATGGAAGCCCTTACCACCGATTCCTCTGTCGGCCCACTGGCGGGTTTGCGCGTCATCGACGCGGGCAACATGATCGCCGGCCCCCTGGGCGCCACTCAGATGGCCGATTTCGGGGCTGACGTCATCAAGCTCGAACTACCCGGGGTGGGTGACTCCATCCGCCACTGGGCGCCGCTGAAGAATGGCCTGTCGCTCTGGTGGAAGGTGATCGGGCGGAATAAACGCCTCGCGACACTCACTTTGTCGCATCCGCGCGGCCGTGAGTTGTTCTTGCGGCTCGTGCGCGATGTCGACGTGGTGATCGAAAATTTCCGGCCGGGCACCTTCGAACGTTGGGGGCTGGACTACGCCACGCTGGCGGCCGAGAACCCAAAGCTGGTCCTGGTTCGGGTGTCTGGCTTTGGCCAGACGGGGCCTTACGCGGGCCGTGGTGGCTACGGCACCATCGCCGAGGCATTTTCGGGAATCCCTTCGTTTACGGGCGCGCCCGACCGTCCGCCCACCTTGCCGGGGTTTCCGATGGCCGATTCCGTTGCCGCAACGTTCGCGGCGATGTCGGCCATGTTTGCGGTGTACAACCGCGATCACGGCACCGGGTGTGGTCAGGAGATCGATGTCAGTCTCTACGAGCCCCTGTTTCGCTTGGTTGAATCCCAAGTCATTGGGTTCGATCAGCTTGGAATCGTCAAAGAGCGCATCGGGAATCGCTTGGCGGAAGATTCTCCACGCAATACCTACCTGACGAAAGATGGTCGGTGGATAGGGGTGTCCGCCAGTTCTCAGCGTACCTTTGAACGCTTGGTCCAAGCCATGGGCAAGCCCGAGCTCGTTGATGACCCGCGTTTCGTCAACAATGCGACACGCTGCGAATACGACACGGCGCTCGACGCCATTCTTGCCAGCTGGTTCAGTGAAAACCATTCCGGGGACATCATGGCGCTGTTCGAGCGGGTGGGGGTGGTTGCCGGTCCGGTGTACGACATCAAAGACATTTTCGATGATCCCCATTACCAGGCGCGCCAGAACATCGTTTCTGTACCGGATGAGGATTTCGGAAGCGTGCGCATGCAGGGCGTCACCCCTCGCTTCGCGGGTACGCCGGGGCGAGTCAGGCATGCCGGGCGTGGCATCGGCGCCGACAACCGCGAAGTCTATCGGGACGTGCTGGGGTTGAGTGAATCGGAGTTCCGGTCGCTGGGCGCGAACGGAATCATCTAACCAGGATTCGTGTCGGAGGGGGTGCCGGGATGGTGTCCGAATCGTATGCGGGAGTTTCTGTCGCGGGGGCTGGCCAGTCGGTCTATGAGAAGCGGACGGACAAATCCGTTCACCGCGTGATCTGGGAGGCGGCGCAATCGGCGCTGGCCTCGGCTCATTTGCCTTGGGAAAAGGTGGATGGGCTGGCGCTCACGTCCTATATGTTGGGGCCGGACGACGTGACGACCGTCGCAGAGCATTTCGGCCTCGAGCCACGCTGGCTGTACCAGGGGGCGTATGGAGGTGCGTCGGCGATCATCGGCATCCTGCAGGCGGCCCGGGCGATTCAGGCGGGCGATGCGAGTGTCGTCGTCTGCGTGGCGGCGGACGTGTTCGATGTTGCCACGCACAATGAGATGATCGACCGTTCTTTCAGCGGGCCGCTGCGCGATTATCTCGCCCCGTTCGGATTCGGTGGCGCGAATGGCGTATTCGCGCTTCACACACGCGTGTACATGGAAAAGCATGGAACGCGGCGGGAAGATTTCGGACGGCTGGCGATTGCGCAGCGCGCGAATGCATTGCGTAATCCGAATGCCTTGTTCAAACAGGCGCTCACGATGGATGCGTACCTGAACGCCCGACCGATTGCCGATCCTCTGCGCTTATACGATTGTGTTTTGCCGTGCTGTGGGGGCGATGCGGTCGTGCTTTGCGGCGCGCGTGAAGCCGTCGCGCTGGGCGTTCCGGTGATAAGCATTCGCGCGGGTGGCCAGCGCCACAACTCTCCGGTCGAAGACATTTATGGGTTGCGCACCGGGTGGCATGCTTTTTGTGATGAACTTTACGAACAGGCGGGCAGCGGACCGCAAGACATGGATTTTGCGCAGCTGTATGACGACTACCCGGTCATGGAGTTCCTGCAGCTCGAAGGGCTGGGTTTTTGTCGGGAGGGCGCGGCGGCCGAACTGATCCGCGCGGGGCGTGGCACGGCCGGCAGGCCGCTACCTATCAACACGGGGGGGGGCCAGCTCTCGGCCGGCCAGGCGGGGGCCGGTGGCGGCATGATCGGCGTGGTAGAGGCGGTTCTTCAACTGCGTGGCGAAGCGGCTGATCGGCAGATTTCCTGCCGACAGGGTTTGGCCTCCGGGTACGGCATGGTCTCTTACGGGCGCGGGCTGTCGACCGCCGCGATGATTCTGGGAAATGAGGCGTAGGAGGAATCCATCATGTCGCAACGGCCAATGCCGAAAGTCGATAGCGTCAACCGCCTGTTCTGGGAAGGCTGCAATGCAAAGCGCCTGGTGCTGCAGCATTGCCACGCGTGTCGGAAGACGGTGTATTACCCCAGGGTCTGCTGCCCTTATTGCCACGGCGACACGCTTGACTGGGAGCCGGTATCAGGGAATGGCCGAATCGTGAGCGACACGCTGGTCTATCGGCATCGCCACGAGGGGTTCATGGCCGAGGCGCCTGTTTTGTTCGCCGCGGTGCGGCTTGACGAAGGGCCAGTGATTTTTAGCCGCATCACGCAGACGGTGTCCGCTGGTTCCAGTCTTGCCGGGCGGCCGGTACGGGTGGTATTTAGCGAACCCATTCTGGGGCAGCGGTTACCCTATTTCAGTTTGATGGAGGAATAGCGCATTTCGTGCAAGGCAGTGCGTCGGCGTCGCGATTTCGTTACCAGAATCATGGCGGCGTCATCAGGTGGTATTGCTCAGGAGACGAAAATGTTTGGAAAGAAAATTTTGTCCGGTTTTCTGATTCTATCCGCGATGAGCCTCGTGGGAGCCAGCAGCGCGGCGGCGCAGGCGACCTCCCAGCTGGATACGGTTCTGCAGCGTGGCAAGGTGATTGTCGGCACGTCCAGCGAGGCGCCGCCATTCGGGTTCGTCGATGCCAATGGCAATTTGGTCGGGTTTGACGTGGATATCGCCAAGCTGATTGCGCGCTCGATGTTTGGCGGCAAAGAAAACATCGAGTTCGTGAAGCAGTCTTTCTCCTCGCGCTGGGCCAATATTCAGAGTGGCAAGGTGGATTTCGGCATACAGGAGACGACAATCTATCCCGACCGGCTCTTGAACGTCGCGTTCACTCGTCCCTATCAGGAGTCGGGTATCGTCGTCGTGGCGCGCACGGATTCCGGCGTGCGCAAGCTGGGTGACCTCAACGACTCGAAATTCACCATTGCCAATCTGACGGCTCCGAACGAGAAGGACATTACCGAACGCCTCTTCCCGCAGGCCAAGCGGCTGACTTTCGACAACACGGCGGCCGAGTTCGCGGCTGTGGCGTCCAAACGCGCCACGGCGATGACCGTCGATTATCCGATTGCCTTGTATTACACCAAGAGCCACCAGGATATGAAGGTTGTCGGCTGGGTCACCGATCCCACACAGAATGCCATTTTCCTCAAGCAGGGGGATTTCAAGTGGTGGTATTACCTCGATGCCATGGTGGCCGAGATGCGTGGCGGCTCGCTGTTCCATCAATACAGCGAGATCTACAAGAAATGGTTTGGCACGGAACCCGCGAATCTCAATCCGGAGGCGGCGGTACTGGAACGTCTGCAAAGCCAGTCGCATTGATCGCGCCTGTGCGGGGGTTCAGAGGGGGCGCCCGGACCTTCCACGAATCATCACATTGATGCGAGCGCAACCATGGATTCCTGGATAGTCAGCTTCCGCTATCTTGAGCAGCAGCTGCCGAATTTGCTGGCTGCCGGCGGGATCACTGTCGAGGCGGCGCTGCTGGGGGCCGTGCTGGCGGTGTTCTGGGGCCTGATTTTGACGATTCCCAGAATGTCCGCGCACCCGGTCCCTCGGCATCTGGCGGCCGGTTATATCGCCGTGATGCGCTACACGCCGTTGCTGGTGCAGGTCTATCTCCTGTACTTTGGCTTGCCGTCGATCGGCGTCACCTTGTCGGCGTTGGGTTGCGGCGTGCTTGCCCTGACGCTTCAGCATGGCGCCTTCCTGTCCGAGATATTCCGTGGCGCCATTCTGGCAGTGCCCGAGGGCCAATGGCTGGGTGGGCGATCCATCGGGCTGCGTAGCGCGCAGGTTGCCACGCGCATCATCCTGCCCCAGGCGTTTTTCAAGGCGATGGCGCCCTTGGGCAACCAACTGATTTTTCTGGCCAAGGATACCTCGCTGCTTGCGGCAATCGGGGTTGCCGAATTGACCTTGACGGGGAAGATGATTGCCGAGCGCAGCGCGGGGACGGCGGGAGTGTTTGTTGCCATCAGCGTCATTTATTTGATCATCACGACAGTGATGGGCATCGGCGCGCGGCTGATCGAGCATCTCATGCGGCCCAAGGAATAGGAGAGGGTGATGGAAATACTCTGGCTGAACCTTCCTTATCTGCTCAAAGGCGCATTGGTCACGCTGGCGTTGTCCGCGAGCTGTATCGCGCTGAGCAATCTGCTGGGCTTGGTACTGGGGGTTCTTCTTTTCATGGGACCCCGCTGGGTGCGTGGTTTGATCACCGTTTATATCTTCGTCTTCCGGGGCATCCCCGAACTCGTCCTCATGTTCCTGGCGTATTTTGGCCTGTCGTATATCGGGGTCAATGTCAGCAGCGTGGTCGCCGTGAGCGGCGCTCTCATTCTGTATGCGGCTGCGTATGTCACAGACTATTTTCGTGGCGCTCTGCGCACGGTCGACGCCGGCCAGATCGCCGCTGGCCGCAGCATTGGGCTGCGGTGGTGGCAATTGCTTTGGCATATTCGATTGCCACAGGCGTTCAGCCTGGCGATTCCCGCGTTGATCAATACGGCAATCATCACCGTGAAAGGGACTTCTTATGTGTCGGTGGTCGGCGTGTGGGAGCTGACGTTCGCCAGCGTGGAGGTCGTGCAGCGTACTTTTGCGGCATTTCAGATATTTTCCGGTGTCATGCTGATTTATTTCGCCATCTGCTATCCCCTTGGCGTGCTGTCGCGGATCTTGGAGAAGAAATTCAAGTTTTCGCTTTCCTGATGCTGCTGGTTTGCTGAAAGGTGTGGCCCATGGTCAATGTGGAAAATATGGTTGAAGTGCGAGGCCTTACAAAAAAATATGACGAGAAAACCGTCATTGACGATATCAGCTTCACCGTCAGGCCGGGTGAGGTACTGTCAATCATCGGCCCGAGTGGGTCGGGGAAATCCACGCTGCTGCGCTGTATGAATTTTCTTGAAGACTTCCAGTCGGGCAATATCGTCGTCGATGGCGAAGAGGTCGGTTACCGCGTGGAGGGCAGCCGCCGACGGCGGCTACCCGAAGCCGTGGTCGCCAGGCATCGCGCCGAAGTCGGCATGGTGTTCCAGAATTTCAATCTGTTCGCGCATAAAACGGCACTCGAGAACATCACGTTGGGACCCATCCTCGTGCGGCGCATGACGCGCGCGGATGCCGATCAGCTCGCCCACGAGCTGTTGGCCAAGGTTGGCTTGTCGGACAAGGCGAAGGCCTATCCAGCGAGCCTGTCGGGGGGGCAGAAGCAGCGTATTGGCATTGCGCGTTCACTGGCGATGCGGCCCAAGGTGTTGTTGTTCGATGAGGTGACGTCCGCCCTCGATCCCGAGCTGGTGGGCGAGGTGCTGGCAGTGATGCGGGAGCTTACGCAAGAGGGCATCACGATGCTGATCGTGACGCATGAGATGCAGTTCGCAAAAGAAGTATCCAATGATGTGATGTTTTTTGACGCGGGGAAGATCGTGGTGCGGGATGCCCCCGAGCACATATTCGGCCACCCGGAGAATGAGCGGCTGAGATCGTTTCTGCATCGGTTTCACGCGGTGAATGCCTGATTCACAAGGAGAGGCGAAATGGCCGACACGTATGACGTTGAATCGGTCCGGGCGCTGTTCCCCGCGGCGCGGCGCATGACGTACCTCGATTCCGCGTTTCAGACCCCAATGTCGGTGCCGGTCCGAACGGCGATCGAGTCTTTTCTCGAAGAGAGCAGCACGCAGGCCGGACCCAAGTCGGTGTGGCTCGAGGAGGCAGAGAGGGTACGCACCCAGGTTGCCGCTCTCTTCCATGCCTCGCCCGCGGAAATCGCATTCACGAAAAATACCTCGGAGGCCATGAATATCGCGGCCAGCGCGCTCCCTTTGCGTCCGGGTGAGAATGTCCTGATGGTGCAGGGCGACCACCCCAACAACGCCTATGCCTTCCTCAATTTGAAGCGCAAGGGCGTGGAGCTGCGTTTCATTCCGATGTTGCCGGTGATGAATGCCGATAGTTTCAGGCCGCACATCGATTCGAAGACACGTGCCATTTCAATGTCTTATGTCACCTTTCACGCGGGGCACCGTTTCGATGTTGCGAGCGTCGGCGCGCTGTGCCGGGAACGGCGTCTTGACTTTGTCGTTGATGTCATGCAGGCGGTGGGTGTGGTGCCCATCGATGTCCGGAAAATCGGCGCGACCTTCGTGGGTTGCGGCACACACAAGGGCCTGCTCGTGCCGCACGGCCTTGGGCTGCTCTGGTGGGATAGCCACCATACGGAGATGGAGCCCGCCTATCTTGCAACGGCAAGTCTGGCCAATGCCCCCGCCGATCTGATCGCCAACCCGGACGACTTGACGCTGGCGGCCTCGGCCAAGCGTTTCGAGCTGGGCAATCTCAATCTGCTGGGTATCCGGGCGCTGGGCGCCGCGCTCGATCTCATTGCCAGAGTTGGGGTGGAGGCGATCTGCGCGCATTGCTTCGACCTGGGCGATCGCTTGATCGAGGGGCTCGAGGCGCTGGATGTCGGGCTGGTAGGGCCGCGCGAGCGCCGCCATCGCGCGCCACACATTATTGTCGCTGCGCTCGACCCCGTGTCTTGGGCGGCCGATTTGGCACGTGAGGGCATCCGGGTGTCTCCCGAGCGGGGAGGTATACGGCTATCACTTGGCATGTTCAACGATGCGTCGGATATCGCGCGCTTCCTCGATGTGATGCGCCGGCGCGCGGGCCGGTAATTTTTCGTAGTCATTGACTAGGTCACGAACGGTAGAAGCCATTTGACACTCCCGGTGAGTCTGCGTAAGAACCCCCTAGTGCGTTTCCCGATTCGCCAGTGTTTCATGGACGAGTTCGAGATTCGCGCGAGCTTGTCGGCGGCAATTTGCCGCCGCCCGTTCCGACAGGGGGCCCGGCGCGAGGGAAATTTTTCCCGCTTCGGCGTCGCGCCGTAGTTCGGTTTCCAGCGCCTGCAGTACGTGCAGCGGCACCACGCGCAGCAGGGTGGCAAGCAGCGAGTGATTGGCCGCGATCTTTCCGAGCAGCGCGTCGGTTGATGTTTCGTCTGTTTCTTTCACGATTGAATAGTCCCGATTTGGCGTGCGTTCGGCACCGGTGAGCCTCGCGCGGGTTGATCCCACATGCCGATTCTACGCGCTGCCGTTTGGTGGGGTCGTTCGGTAGAATAGAGGCGTCGAATCGCCGGATGGAAGGACATCACCGTGGTTGAAGCCAACTCCAATGACGGAATCGTGACGCTGCGCAGTGCGTACGCGTTCACGGAAACCGTCGAGCACCTCTCTGCCGCGCTGACGAGCCACGGCGCGACCCTCTTCGCCACCATCGATCATCAGGCCGCGGCGGCGTCCGTAGGCCTGGAAATGCCGCCAACGACGCTGATCATTTTTGGCAACCCGAAAATCGGCACGCCGGTCATGGTCGAGCGCCCACTGGTGGCGCTGGACCTGCCGTCGAAGGTACTGGTCAGCGAAGCCGCCCCCGGCGCGGTCATCGTCAGCTTCAATTCCGCGAACTACCTTCGGCGGCGCCACTCGATTCCGTCCAAGCTCGCCGCAACCCTGTCTCCGCTCGAGAAATTGCTGGAAGCGGCGGTTGCGCACTGAGCGGCGAATCATCGTATTCGCGCCGCGGGCCCTGCCCGCGGATTCGATGATTCCGTTCAAACTTCATTACAATAGCCGCGCTTGCGATAGCGCTTGCAACTCGCGCCGCGTCGCGTTGGCGATTGCGGCTTTTTCGTTCTGGAAATCTCCATGACCCGTATCGTTTTGTTTGAAAACATTCACGCCAGCGCTCGCGAAGTATTCGAGGCGGCGGGCTTCGACGACATTCAGACCTATCCTTCGTCGCTTCCGCCCGCGGAATTGCCGGCGGCCTTGCGCGCCGCAGCGTTGGTGGGGATACGGTCCCGCACCAATCTGACGGCCGATCTGCTGGGCCAGTTGCCCAATTTGCAAGCGATCGGCTGCTTTTGCATCGGCACGAACCAGGTAGACCTGGATTTCGCCATGACGCGCGGCGTGCCGGTGTTCAATGCGCCGTATTCGAACACGCGGTCGGTGGCGGAGCTGGTTCTTGGCGAGGCCATTCTGCTGCTGCGCCGCATTCCGGAGAAGAACGCGCGGGTGCATCAGGGGCACTGGGACAAATCGGCCGAGGGCGCCTATGAGGCACGCGGCAAGACGCTGGGCATCGTTGGCTACGGGAATATCGGGTCGCAGGTCGGAACCTTGGCGGAATCCGCCGGCATGCGAGTCATTTTCCACGATGTGGAAGCCAAGCTGCCGCTGGGCAACGCGCGGGCCTGCGCGTACCTGAACGATCTGCTCGCCCAGTCCGACGTGGTGACGCTGCACGTGCCGGGCGGCAAGGGCACGCAAAACATCATGAACGCCACGACGATTGCGGAAATGAAGCGCGGCGCCATTCTCATCAATGCTTCGCGCGGAACGGTGGTGGACATCGACGCGCTGCGTGCCGCGATCGATGACGGACGTCTGTCGGGAGCGGCGCTGGACGTCTTTCCGACGGAACCCAAGAATGTCAACGAACCGCTTGCCAGCCCGCTCATTGGCAAGCGCAACGTGATTCTCACGCCGCACATCGGCGGCAGTACGCAGGAGTCGCAGCAGAATATCGGGCGCGAAGTCGCGGAAAAGCTTGTTCGCTTCGCGCACGGCGGCGCAACCAAAGGCGCGGTGAATTTCCCCGAGATTTCGTATGTCGAGCCGACCGGCACGGCGCGCATCCTGCACGTGCATCGCAATGCGCCCGGCGCGTTGGGAACGCTGAGCAGCCTGCTGGCAGACCATGGGTTGAACATCGTCACCCAGCAATTGCAAACGCGCGGTCAGATTGGTTACGTCATATCGGACGTCGATGGCGTGGTGACCGACGAAATCATGGCCGCGTTACGCGCGCACCCGATCACGATCCGCTGCGATCGAATGTAAGTGCCTTTAAAATCGGGATGTGAAGCTTCCAGACCATTCCGTGCCTCGCAGTGCCGGGCGGCTGACGCCGTCCGATTATCAGGCGCTTGCCACGTTTCGGCACACGCTGCGCGGGTTCGTTGCGTTCAGCGAGCGCGAGGCCATTCGTGCGGGGCTGATGCCGCAACAGCATCAGGCGCTGCTCGCGATCAAGGCAATGAGCGCAAGCGGCGCGCCCAGTGTCGGCGATCTTGCCAAACAGTTGATGATACGCCCGCACAGCGCTGCTGAACTTGTCGGCCGGCTGGTCAGAATGGGGTTGGTGGAGCGCCTGCGCGACGCGAACGACCGTCGGCGTGTTCGTGTCGTGCTTTTGCCGTTGGCGGAACAGAAGCTGGCGCAGCTGTCCAGTGCGCATCTCAGGGAACTCGGCGCGATTCGGCCGTTGATGGATGAACTGTTCGGCCGTTTCGATATACATCGTGATACGATATAAATACCGGTGCGGGTGATCATGCGCGCCGCGGCCAGAGAGCGGTCTGGCGAGCACAGGCGCCGAAGATGAGTGCGCAACTTGACCAAACGGCACACTCGTGTTTCGGGGGATTTCGTCCGATAGCCTGAGAGTCCCATAATGCGCTTCTTCAAGTTTTTACCGTGGAGCGCCAAACCCGTCGCGCCGAAGCCGGGTGATTTCACGACGGACAAACGCGTTCTCTACCTGATGGCACTGGGGGTGCCAGTCGGCGCGCTGGGCGATCTGTCGTCATGGGTGTTGTTCAAGCTCATCTACCTCTGTACCAACATCGCCTATTACGGTGAATTCTCGTTCGCCAAGAAGGCGATAGAGGGCTCGCCCTTCGGCTGGTACACGCTGTTCACGCCGATAGTGGGCGGCGTCATCGTGGGCCTGATGGCACGCTTCGGCAGCGACAAAATCCGCGGCAATGGCATCCCCGAGGTCATCGAATCCATTTTGGTGGGCGAGAGCCGTATCGGGCCAAAAATTGCGGTGTGGAAGCCTTTGTCGTCGGGGGTGGTCATCGGCACGGGAGGGCCCTTCGGGGCCGAGGGGCCCGTCATCATGACCGGTGGCGCGCTGGGTTCGCTGCTGGGGCAGGCGCTGCGCATGAGTGCCGCCGAGCGCAAGACGCTGATGGTGGCGGGCGCCGCCGCGGGCATGACCGCCGTCTTCAACACGCCCATCGCCTCGATACTGATCGCGGTGGAGCTGCTGCTGTTCGAATGGAAGCCGCGCAGTTTCCTGCCCGTGGCGGTTTCGTCGATCGTCGCGGCCGTTTTGCGTCCGTTCATCATGGACGAGCCAACGCCTATCTTCCCGTACGTCGGCGGCGTCACGCTGTCGGTCGTGCATATGGGCGCCTGGGCGCTGATGGGGCTGATTGCCGGGCTTTGCTCGTGTCTGCTGACCATCATCGTCTATGCGTGCAAGGATGGGTTCCGGAAGTTGCCGGTGAACTGGATGTTGTGGCCGGCGCTGGGCGGCGTGGTGGTGGGGATTGGCGGGCTGATCGAGCCGGCGGCGCTGGGGGTGGGCTACGACAATATCCGGCATCTGCTGGCCGGCGGTGTCGTTCTGCGGGTGGCGCTACTGCTGTTGATCGTGAAAGCGGTCATCTGGTCGGCGGCGCTGGGGTCGGGCACGTCGGGCGGTGTGCTGGCGCCGCTGCTCATCATTGGCGGCGCCCTGGGCCAGGTGCTGGCGCCCTGGTTTCCGCATGAAGACCCGGGCTTCTGGCCGCTGATTGCCATGGTTGCCATGATGGGCGGCACGATGCGCGCGCCGCTCACGTCCACCCTGTTCGCGGTGGAAGTGACGGGCAACTTCACGGTGCTGCTGCCGGTGATGACCGCGTGCGTGTCTGCGTGTGCGCTGACGGTGCTGCTGTTGCGGCGCTCCATCCTTACCGAAAGGGTTGCGCGCCGCGGGCTCAACCTGACCAGGGAGTATGATGTCGACTCTTTTGCCGTGACGAAGGTGTCCGACGTCATGACCCGGGCCGTTCAAACCCTGCCCGCGGCCATGACCATGCCCGAGGTCATCGCGTTCTTCGCGGCGGCCGAATTTCGCCACAGCGGCTACCCGGTCGTCGACGACGGCGGGCGGGTGTTGGGGGTGGTGACGCGCGACGATGCGCTGGCCTGGTCGGCCGACTGCGCGGCAACAAGTGGTTGTGCCGACCCCACGTTGCGGGAGTCGTTGCGCGATCGGGAACTTTTGGTCGGTTATCCCGACGAAATGGCGGGCCTGGTTGTCGACCGGATGGCTGTCGCGGATGTTCATCACGTTCCCATCATCGCGCGCGGTTCCGGGCGGCTGCTGGGCGTGGTGACTTGTGAAGATTTGCTGCGCGTGTGGCTTCATCGATTGCATGAGGAAGGCGACCGCGAGGCATACTACGGATGGCGATCCGCCAGGCGGGGTGCCGTGAAGGCGAAGCCCGGCGGAGCAAACGACGCATCAACATGAAAAAGAAATGGCTGATAGGTTTGGGCGCGGGCCTTCTGGCGGCATCCAGGGCATTTGCGCTGTCGGTTCCCGCGCCCGCGCTCGACGCCAACGCGTGGCTGCTGCTCGATGCCAAGAGCGATGAAATCATTGCGGCACACAATGCCGATGCGCGCATTCAGCCGGCGTCGCTGACCAAAATCATGACGGCGTACCTGGTTTTCCAGGCGATTCGCAGCCATCGGCTGAGTCTGGATCAGACGGTCACCGTGTCGACGCAGGCCTGGAAGGTGGCGCCCGACAGTTCAAAGATGTTTCTCAAGCCGGGCGATCGGGTCACGGTTGAACAGTTGCTCGATGGCCTGCTGGTCGATTCGGGCAACGATGCGGCGGTGGCGCTTGCGCAGGCGACCGCAGGCAGTGTTGGCGCCTTCGTCGTGGCAATGAACCAGATGGCGGGGCGGATGGGCCTGACATCGACGCATTTTGCGAGCCCGCACGGGCTGCCCGATCCACAGACCTATTCGTCGGCGCGCGATCTCTCGCAGCTGGCGCGCCGGCTGATTCGCGACTTTCCGCAACTCTACACGCGCTTCGACACGACCAAGCAGTACACCTACGACAAGATCACGCAGCGCAACCGCAACGGGCTGCTGTGGCTCGACGACTCGGTCGATGGCCTGAAGACGGGGCACACGACCGAGGCGGGGTATTGCCTCATTGCGTCGGCGCGTCGCCCCGGCGCCGATCTCGAGCGCCGGCTGATTTCCGTGGTGCTGGGTGCGCCGTCGAGCAAGGCTCGCGTTCAGGAGAGCGAAACCTTGCTGAATTGGGGCTTTGGCAATTTCGACACCGTCAAGCTCTACAGCAAGCAACAGGTCGTTGCCAGCCCGCGCGTGTGGAAGGGTGCCCAGGATCAGGTGCCGGTGGGTTTCACGCACAACGTGTACCTGACGGTTGCGCGTGGTGAAAACCGCATAGGCGCACCCAAGGTCACCACCCCGGGGCCGGTGATTGCACCGGTTGCCGCCGACAGCCCGGTGGCTTCCCTGACGGAACGAATTGGCGACAGGACCGTCACGTTGCCGCTGGTGGCGCTGCGGCCAGTGGCCCCCGCTGGAGTCTTCGGCAGGGCCTGGGATTCGGTGGCGCTGTGGGTTTCCAGTTTGAAGGGTTGATCACGTCGCGAGACGGGGCGGCGGTCGTCGTGGTGCGCTGCGCTGGACGGATGTTCAGGGCACTGGATGGACCATGGGCCGTGGAGACTTTCCGGGTGCCTCCCGCGTTGCGCCAGCATCGCGGGGGGGTCGCGTTCCGACGCGCGCCCCGGGCATGGGAAGAATGTCGGCCAGGGTGTAGCCGTCCAGATAGCGCAGGAATTCCCGCAACGCACCATCGATGACCACGGCCAGTCCGCAGTGGTCTGTGAGCGTGCAGGTGCTGTTCGGCCCGAAACACTCCACCAGTTCAAAGTCGCTTTCGGTGTCGCGCATGACCGCGCCCAGGACGATTTCGGCCGGTGGTCGTGCAAGGCGCATGCCGCCATTCCTGCCGCGCACGGTTGCCAGCCACCCCTTTCGGCTCAGGCGGTGCGTGATCTTCATCAAGTGCGGCTCCGACAGGTGGTAGGCCTGCGCGATTTCGCCGATGGTGCAGAGACGACCGGGGTGGCACGCCACATACATCAGCAGGCGTATTGCGTAATCGGTCATGGCGGTGAGCCGCATGGCGTCACGCCTCTCAGGACTTCACCGCGTCGGGGCGTGGGCGTATCAGCATCGGCACGAAGCGCCAGAGGTAGAGCGCGAATGTGGCGATCCAGAACAGGGCCGCCAGCCGCAGCAGCCACAGGTATGCCAGCCCGGTGGCATGTATGGCGGCCAGGCGCAGAACGACGGCGATGATCATGGTGACGTAGCTGATCCGCATGCTGCGGTCGAGTACCAGTGGACGACCCAGATGACCCAGCGCGGTGCGTGTCACCATGCCGATGATCAGAACCGAAAAACCACCCATGCCGATGACGTGCACGTGCGTGACGGCGCGGGTCAGGAAGCTGTCGCCCGGGGCCACCAGGTAGATCGCGGCGCAGATCAGGCCAAGGCTGAGCAGGCCGTAGCCCAGATACAGTATCCACAGAATGGGGCGATGGCGCGAGGCCCATGGCCGCCAGGTTGCGATCTGGTAGAGCCCGATCAGGCCGGTCGCGGCCAGCGCCGCCGCCATGGTGGGATACTGGCCGATCAGACCGGCCAGGATGGCGATGAGCCCCAGCACGATCTGCGCCTGGCCGTTGCGCGTATTCATGGGGATATGCAGCTCCTTCACCATGCGCATGGTGAAGAAGGGGATGACGCGGCGCGCGATCACCAGTGCAATCACCGCCATGCACAGCAGGCCGAGGTCGAAATAGTGCATCAGTTGACCGTAATTGCCTTGCAGCGCCGTTTTCAGGTACAGAACATTGGCGGCTCCCAGGCCGAACAGGAGCAGGGGGATGCCGTAGTTCCGGCGGCTCCTGGCAAGAATCACCACGCGCAGCACGGCGGCGCCCGCAAACGCGAAGAACGCGGTTTCCGCAACGGCCCCGAGCCAGAACGCCGGCTGGCTGCCGGCCAGGTAGCCGACGCGCGCAATCAGCCACAGCACGGTCAGCAGCCCCAGTGCCGGACCGTGCATGGGGTTGATTTTGGTCCAGGTCGCACTGGACGTCAGCAGGAAGCCCGTGGCGATGGTGGCAACGAAGCCCCACAGCATTTCGTGCGCGTGCCAGGCGATGCCCGTCAGTGGCGGCCTGAGCAGCGCGGGGTTGAATATCCAGATCGCAATGGCGATGGCCGCCCACGCGCAACCCGCAATGTAGAGCGGACGAAAGCCGAGCCCCAGGAAGGCTTGCCACTGCGGCGGCGCGAGCGGCCGCGGCGCGGCGGCGCTGTCGAGAATTCTGGGGGAACTGGCCATGAGGGTCTCCGGTGGCTGTCGAGGTTGTGCCTGAGTCTGCGTCCGCCGCAGAGGAAGCGCTGGCTGCGGCGCTTGAGGGGCCGTCAGCCGGAATGGTGCTGTTGAAACCTGTGAATCTGTAAAGCGGCGGTGTGTCCGCGACACTGAAAAGATATATTCGAAATGAATCTTATTAAAAAACGTATATGGACGTCAAATGAGACTTCACCGCCGCGCGGGGCCTATTGGCGGTTCCATGAGGCGGATATGCAATAATCACCCCCAGACTTCATGAACTCTCGTTGAGACGCCCTTCTGTGCATAACCCATCCGCAGTGGTCGGAGGCGAAGCAGCCGCGCATGACAGTGTTGCCGTCCGTTCGCCCGGGTCGATGAGCTGCATCGTACCGAGCCTGAATGAGGAGCCCAATCTCAAAGTACTGATTCCGGCGCTCATTGCCGTGCTGCGCACGCTGGTGCCGCGCTACGAAATCATTGTGGTGGACGATGGCAGCACCGACGCCACGCCCGAGCTCTTCGCGGCGTGGGCCGACATGCATCCCGAAATCGCGTATTTGCGGCTGTCGCGCAACTTTGGCAAGGAAGCGGCGCTCAGCGCGGGCATCGAGGCCGCGCGCGGCGCGGTAGTGGTGTGCCTGGACGCCGATCTGCAGCATCCGCCGGCTTTCATTCCCCAGATGCTCGACCGCTGGCGCCACGGCGTCGACATGGTGTACGCGGTCAGGCAATCGCGCGACGATGAATCGCTCTTCAAGCGTGTTGGCACGAAGGTGTTCTATCGGCTGATGCGCACCTCCGACGGCATGCGCGTACCGGAGAATGCCGGCGATTTCCGTCTCATGGACCGGCGGGTGGTCGATGCCTTGCGCATGCTGCCCGAGCGCGATCGGTTCATGAAGGGCCTGTTCGCATGGGTAGGCTTTCACTCCGAGCCTTTCTACTACACGCCGCCCGAGCGCCTGCATGGCACGTCCTCTTTCAAGCCCTTCAAGCTCGTCCGCTTCGCTTTCGACGGCCTCACCGCTTTTACCACCTGGCCGTTGCGCATGCTGAGCCTGACGGGCATGGGCCTGTCGCTCGTGGCGTTCGCGTATGGCGCGTTCGTCGTGGTCAAGCATTGGCTGTATGGCGACCCGGTGCAGGGCTGGGCCACCTTGATCGCGGTGATTCTTTTTTTCGCGGGCATCAACCTCATGTCGCTGGGCGTGGTTGGCGAATACGTGGCGCGGGTTTTCAGCGAGGTCAAAGGGCGGCCCGTGTACTTGCTGCGTGACCGCATCGGCCGCGGCCTGGGTGCGTCGGGTGACGACAATGGTCCGGGCCTCGAGTAGCCGACGCGGGCGTTTCTCCAATGCGTAAAAGGTCCCCCGGCGAATCGCGCACTCGCCTTTTCAGGAAACCCACACTATGAATCGGCTGGTGCGTCTGACCTCCAGAGTTCTGGAGGTTCGCTCTACGTGGCTTGTCGTCCTGGTCACATTCCTCTGGTTGGCGGCCACGACCTGGACACGTCCGTTGTTGCTGCCCGACGAGGGGCGTTACGTTGGCGTTGCCTGGAATATGCTCGAGGCCGG
>SCQX01000316.1 GCA_004298545.1 Candidimonas sp.
CGCGCCGCGGGAAGTGATGAGCGCCGTTCGAAAACCGCTGTAGAAACATCCCGAGCCTGGCGAAAGCGCGCCGTGTCGTCCGACCGCGCACTCCCGTCGCAGCGCCCCTCGGGAAAACCACTAGTGTAGCGTACCTATTGCAAGAACAAGGACCAGGCCGAAACGAGCGTCGAACCCATACGGTGCGCGCCGGCCGACGGATGCGCCCGTGAGGCCCGCGGCGTCAGCCCAGCCGCCGCGCAACCGGGCCATGCGGCATGAAACGCCAGGCGATGGACCAGCCCAGCGCCTGGGCCGCGACCAGAATGGCAACGGTCGCGGGCCAACCGCCAAGGGTATAGGCAACGCCGCAGAGCCAGGCGCCGGTGAACCCGCCGCAATAGTAAGCGGCGTAATACAGGCCGCTTGCCAGCGAGCGGCCGCTGGTGATGCGGTACGCGATGAAGCTCATCGTCGCCGACTGCGTGATGAAAACGCCGCTGGAGGCGATGGCCAGCGCAACGACGATGCCCCACGACGGGCGTACCAGGGTGAGCAGCACGCCCAACGCCGACGTGGCCACCGCAAGCAGCACCGTGCGCCGGATGCCAAGCCGCGGAATGACGCGCCCGGCCAGGGGCGTGACGACCACCCCCAGCAGATAGACGGCGAATATATTGGCCAGTTCGCCCGAACTGAAATAGTAGGGCGCCGCGGCCAGGTGCAGATTGACGAACGTGAACATGCCCACCAGCGCGAACAACACCGTGAACCCCAGGGCGCCCGCCGCATGCAGATACGGATTGTGCAGAAGCCGTCCAAGCGTCGCCAGGCTGCTGGCGATGTTCGCGTTGGCCACGAAATGGCGCGAGGCGGGGAGGCCACGCCACACCACGAAGGCACCGGCCAGATTCAGCACCGCCATTATCCCGAAGGCCGGACGCCACGCCATGAATTCCGCCAGATGGCCCAATAGAAACCGGCCCGAGAAACCGCCCAGCACGGTGCCCGCCACGTAGACCGCCATGATGCGCACCATGGACGCGCCGCGAAATTCTTCGCCGATATAGGCGATGATCACCACCGAAACGCCCGGTACCGCCAAGCCCTGCAGGAATCGCAGAATCAGCAGGCCGTGCACTGTTTGAACCTGGGTCAGAAGCGCCGTGGGCAGCGCCAGCGCGAAGACGGAAACCACCACCAGCCACTTGCGCCCCAGCGCGTCCGAGAGCATCCCCACGAAAGGCGAGATCAGCGCCACGGCCAGCACGGTCACGCCAACCGAATTGCCAATTTCGACGACCGAGGCGTTCAGGTCGCGCCGCAGTTCCGGCAGGATCGACTGGACCGAGTACACCTGGATGAACGCAAACACGCCCACCAGTGCCACTGTCAGCATCAACAGCGGCGTCGGGCGGGGGTAATCGCTGTGCGGAGGGCCCGGCGGGGCGGCGGGAGGCGTCACGAAATCAGCACCAACAAAAAGAAACGGCACGCGCGAATCCGCCCGCGTGCCGCCGCAAGAAACACCGCAATCAGGCTGCCTTCTTCAGCATCTGCACCTTGTCGGTTGCTTCCCAGCTGAATTCGGGCTCGGAACGCCCGAAATGTCCGTACGCCGCGGTTTTCAAGTAAATGGGGCGCAGCAGGTCGAGCATGTCGATGATGCCCTTGGGGCGCAGATCGAAATGCTCACGCACCAGGCGCGCGATCTCTTCATCGGGGATCACCCCGGTGTGTTCGGTGTAGACCGTGATGTTGATCGGTTCGGCCACCCCGATCGCATAGCTGACCTGCACCTGGCACTGGCGCGCGAGCCCCGCCGCCACGATATTTTTCGCGACATAGCGCGCCGCGTACGCGGCGGAACGATCGACCTTAGACGGGTCTTTGCCCGAAAAGGCGCCGCCGCCGTGCGGGCACGCGCCGCCGTAGGTGTCGACGATGATCTTGCGGCCCGTCAGGCCGCAATCGCCTTGTGGCCCGCCAATGACGAACTTCCCGGTGGGATTGACCAGATACTTGGTCTGGGGCGTGATCAAGGCTTTCGGGAAGCACGGCTTGATGATCTCTTCGATGACCGCCTCGCGGATGTCCTTCTGCGAAATGTCGGGGGCATGCTGGGTCGACAACACCACCGTGTCGACCGCGGCCGGCTTGCCATCGACGTAACGGAAGGTGACCTGCGACTTCGCATCCGGCCGCAACCAGGGCAGACGGCCATCCTTGCGCAATTCGCTCTGGCGCTGTACCAGGCGGTGCGCGTACCAGATGGGCGCCGGCATCAGGTCGGGCGTTTCGTCGCACGCATAGCCGAACATCAACCCCTGGTCGCCCGCCCCCTGATTGAGGATGTCTTCCTTGGAGCGGTTCACCCCCTGGGCGATATCGGGCGACTGCTTGTCGTACGCCACCAGTACCGCGCAGCCTTTGTAGTCGATGCCGTAGGCGGTGTCGTCGTAGCCGATGCGCTTGATGGTGTCGCGCGCCACCTGGATGTAATCGACGTTGGCCGTCGTGGTGATTTCACCGGCCATGACGACGAGCCCGGTGTTGCACAGCGTTTCCGCGGCCACGTGGGAGTTCGGGTCTTGCGCGATGACCGCGTCGAGCACGGCGTCTGAGATTTGATCGGCCACCTTGTCGGGATGGCCTTCCGAAACGGATTCGGAAGTAAAGAGAAAATCGTTGTTTCTTGTCACGATAGACTTGTCCTTGATTGCTGCTGGCCGCCCAGCCTTCAGGTTGATCAAAACGCGTTGCACCCAAGACGTACGGCGATTCGAATCAAGGCGCGACGCTTTAGCAGTTTCTGACGGCACCGTTGGCGGACGGCCCCGTCATCGCTCCGCAAGTTGTCGGTTAACTCAGCGATGACCGCCATTTTAAGCGAAAATAGCCGCGCGCACACATTGCCATCATTTCCGCGAGGGATATGCTTTCAACCATGCTCTTGTTTCTTTTCCGCCTGCTCGCCTGTGCGCCGCTGCCGCTGCTGCACGGCCTGGGGCGCATCGGCGGGCGAATCGTCTATGCCCTGCCAGGGCGATACCGCCAACGCCTGCGCGCCAACGCGCGCCAGGCGGGCTATCCCGACGCGGCCTTCGCACGCCGCGCCGCGGCGCAGGCCGGCGCGATGATCATGGAACTCCCGAAAGTGTGGCTGCGCACCGCGCAAAGCGTCTCCAGGGTCGTCACCGACGACGACCACGTCATCGCGGATGCCGTGGCGCGGGGGGGTGGCGTTCTGTGCCTGACGCCGCACCTGGGATGCTTTGAAATCACGGCCCGCTACATGGCCGCTACGCGCGGGCCCATGACTGTCATGTTCCGGCCGCCGCGCCAGGATATCCTGAAACCCGTGATGGAGCAGGCGCGCAACACCGGTACGCTCAACGCCGTGCCCGCCACCCTGCGGGGGGTGCGCGAATTCGTACGCACCCTCAGGCGCGGCGGAGCGGTCGGCCTGCTGCCCGACCAGGTGCCCGGGGGAGGCGACGGCGTATGGGTGCCGTTCTTCGGGCGGCTGGCCTACACCATGACGCTGCCCGGCAAACTGGCCGCCCAGGGGGACGTCCCCGTCCTCGTCGCCGCCGGAGAACGCCTGCCGCACGGCCGCGGCTGGCGGCTGCATGTGGTGCGCCTGCCCGAACCGCTGCCCGCGGCGGCCAGCGACCAGGCTGCGCTGGTGAACCAGGCCATGGAATCGCTGATACGGCGTATTCCCGACCAATACCTGTGGAGCTACAACCGCTATAAGCGTCCAAGGGGCGCCACCCCGCCGCCCGTTTCGCCATGATGTTCAGCAAACTGCCATTGCTGCGCGGTGTGTTCCGCTATTTTGGCCGCTGCGCCGCCCCGACGCGTCTGCGCTGGGGCCGCCTGCTGGGCTGGCTTGCGCCGCACGTGCTGCGCTCGCGCCGCGATATCGTGCGTACCAATCTCGCCTTGTGTTTCCCCGATCTCCCCGCCACGCGCCGCGACGCGCTCGCGCGCAGGCACTTCCGGCTGCTGGCGCAATCGGTCGTCGATCGCGGGCTGTGCTGGTTCGGCCCGCGCCAGTCGATTCTCGACACGGTGCGAATTTCCGGGCTGGACCATCTGGATGCGTTGCTGCGCGCGCGGCGCCCCATCATTCTGCTGGCGCCGCATTTCATCGGGCTGGACGCGGCCGCCACGCGCCTGACGCTGTTCCTGAAAGAGTCGGCCACACTCTATACGCCACAAAGCGATGGCGATGTGGATCATCTGGTGCGCGAGGGCCGCGGCCGCTTCAACCTCGTGCACCTGATCAGCCGGCAGGAGGGCATCCGCGGCCTCATACGCCACCTGCGGCACGGCATTCCCGTCTACTACCTGCCCGATATGGATTTCGGCCGCAAAGGCGCGGTTTTCGTGCCGTTCTTCGGCGTGCCGGCGGCAACCCTCCCGACCACGGCGCAGATAGCGCAGGCATGGGGGGCGGCCGTGGTTCCCATCGTCAGCCGCCTCGACCTCGCGTCCGGCACGTATCAGGTCGACGTTCTGGCGCCCATCGAGGCGTTCCCGGGCGGCGACGGCCCCGAGGCGGCGACCACCCGCCTCAATCAATTGATCGAATCCTGGGTGCGCCCCGACCCCGCGCAGTACTACTGGGTTCACCGCCGCTTCAAGACGCGGCCGGTTCTGGGCGAGCCGAAATATTACTAGAACATTTTTTCAAGCATTCACCGAATCGGGCGCCGCTGGTAATCTGGAGGCGCCGTCTGGCGGGGCTAAGGGTGGGGCCGGCGTCAAGGCGTGCGCCGGATGCTGACGAAGGGAGGGCGGGGGCCGTCGGCGGGTGTGTTTGAGCAAGGGCTCGCACGCCGTGCGAGCCCTTGCGAGTTCGCCCGCCGCCCGCCCGGACGAGGCAGATCCGGATCAAGCACGCCGTGCCGGCTCCACCCTTAGCTCCGCCAGACGGCTCGTGGCAGCGGCATGTCGTAACACTGGCATGTCGCGGCGGCGGCATGTCGTGGTGCGGCTGGCCATGGTGCTGGCTGGCCGATGAGGAAGGTTTGGACGATAATGCCGCCATGATCTGGAAATTCGCCAAAATGCAAGGCACGGGCAACGACTTCGTCGTGCTCGACGGCGTGCGTCAGCAGATAGTCATGACGCCCGCGCGCGCCCGGGCGCTCGCCGACCGCCATTTCGGCGTCGGCGCCGACCAGATATTGCTGGTCGAACCCTCATCCGATCCAAGCGCCGATTTCCGTTACCGCATCTTCAACGCCGACGGCGGCGAAGTCGAACACTGCGGCAACGGCGCGCGCTGTTTCGTCCGTTTCGTGCACGAACAGGGGCTTTCGCGGAAGAATCCGCTGCGCGCGCGGATCCGCACCGGCATAATCACACTGAACCAGAACCCGCAAGGCGACTTCGAGGTGGAAATGGGCCACACCCGCTGCACACCCGAGGCCGTCGGCTTCGATACCGCGGGCCTGACCTCCCGGACCAGCGGCCGGGACACGCTGTGGGCGCTGCCGCTTGGCGCGCGCGGCAGTGTGGATATTTCGCTGGTCGCCATCTCGAACCCACACGCCGTGCAGGTAGTCGACGACATCCACACCGCAGCGGTCGCCACCGTCGGGCCGCTGGTGGAATCACATGCGCGCTTCGCACACCACGTCAACGCCGGGTTCATGCAGGTGGTCGACCGACACGCCATTGCACTGCGCGTCTACGAGCGCGGCGCCGGCGAAACGCTGGCCTGTGGCACCGGGGCCTGCGCGGCCGTCGTCGCCGGCATTCGCCGCGGCCTGCTCGACACGCCAGTCCAAGTCCGCACCCGGGGCGGCGAACTCACCGTCGACTGGGACGGCGAGCGCGTCATCCTGTCGGGGCCGGCCATCACCGTTTTCTCGGGCGAGATCGACATCGAAACCCTCTTGCACACGCGGCGCGAATGCACCTCGGAACCCACAGCAGTGTCATGAGTGAAATCAATTTTTCCGCGCAGGACGTCGCCGACTTCCTGCAATCCCACCCTGAATTCTTCTACGAGCACGCCGAACTATTCGCCGGCCTGCGCGTACCGCACCCCCACGAGAACCGCGCCATCTCGCTGGGGGAACGCCAGATTCTCACCCTGCGCACGCGCACCAAAGATCTCGAATGGAAACTGGCGGGCCTCATGCACAACGCCAGCAATAACGAAAAAATCAGCGCGACACTCGGCGCGTGGTGCCGGCGGATGCTGGCCGAACCCGACGCGACGGCACTGCCCGCGCACCTGATCCGCGGCCTGTCCGACCTCTTCGACCTGCCCACCATCGCGCTGCGCCTTTGGGATCTGGCGGGCCTGGGCGCCGGCGAATTCACGCGCGACATCACGGAATCGATCAAGAATTACGCGCGCGAGCTGGCCGACCCCTATTGCGGCCCGCCCGCCGGTCAGGAAGCGGCAGCGTGGCTCGCGGTTCCGCCTGCGTCCCTGGCCATCGTGGCGTTGCGCCCCGTGGACACGCGCGACACCCTGGGCCTGCTGGTGCTCGGCTCGAACGAACCCGACCGTTTCACGGCCGACATGGCCACGGACTTCCTGCAAATCATCAACGGCCTGGCCAGCGCCAGCCTGCTGCGCCTGAAGGCGCCGACCCACGCCGAATCGCCGCCGCCGAACGACGTGCCGACCTAGAAGGCTGTCGGACTTGGCGCGTCGACAGCCTCCTGGCGCACAATGGCGCATCGACCGGCGTTCGGCCAACTCGAATAGATGATTCCGGTGTCCACACTTCCCGCCCCGATGGAACAATGGCTCGCGCATCTTCTGACGCAGCGACGCTATTCCCCCCACACGATCGACGGTTATCGCCACGATCTGCGGCACTTGGTCGATTGCCACCCCGCCGAGCCCCTCGACCACTACACCGAAAGCCACGTTCGCCTGGCGCTGGCGCGCCTGCACGCGCAGCACGGCAAGCCGCGCAGCCTGGCGCGCGCGCTCGCCGCCTGGCGTGGATTCTTCCGGTGGTGGGCGCCTGCCAGCGGTATGGCAAGCAATCCCGCGGCAACCGTTCACGCGCCCAAAATCCCCCACAACCTGCCCCAGGCCCTATCGGTGGAGCAAGTTCAGGTTCTGCTCGACCAACCCGGGCAGCCACGGCCCACCGGCGCCGTGGCATGGCGCGATCAGGCCATGTTCGAAATCCTGTACTCCAGCGGTCTGCGCCTGGCCGAACTCGTCAGTCTCGATTGGCGGTACGTGCGCGCCGGCGGCTACGAATCACGCAGTTGGATCGACCTCGACGCGGGCGAAGTCACCGTGCAGGGGAAGGGGAGAAAAACGCGATCGGTTCCGCTCGGTTCGGTGGCCGCCGATGCAGTGCGGCACTGGCTGGCGCTGCGCGGCCAGTTGCCGGTGGCGGCCGATGCCGACAGCGGCGCCGCCCTGTTCGTGGGGGTTCGCGGCCACCGCATCGCGCCGCGAGTGGTGCAGAAGCAGCTCGATTTGCTGGCAGTCCGCGCCGGCCTGCCCGTGCACATTCACCCGCACGGCTTGCGCCACAGCTTCGCCAGCCACATGCTGCAATCGGCGCAGGATCTTCGCGCGGTTCAAGAGATGCTGGGGCATGCCAACATCGCCACCACGCAAATCTACACGCGACTCGATTTTCAGCACCTGGCCAAGGTCTACGACAAGGCGCACCCGCGCGCGCAGCGGCGCAAAGACAAATAGACTTCCGTGCGTCGGCGGGCGCCGCCTGCTGGCGAGCGCCCACGCACGAATGCTATGTTATAACATCCGCTCTATCATGCCAGGAAGCCGCCAGATTCCTTCGCCAAGGCTCACGCGCCAGCTCGGCACGGCGCAGGCGCTGTGCGAACGGCGCGGCAGGCGGCTGACCCCCATACGACGTCAGGTTCTGGAAATCCTGCTACGCCAGCGGCGCAGCCTGAAAGCCTACGAACTGCTCGATGAAATCCGGCAGATACAGCCGGGCGCCGCGCCGCCCACCGTCTACCGCGCGCTCGACTTTCTGGTGCGGGAAGGTCTGGTTCACCGCCTTGATGCCATCAACGCGTGGGTCGCATGCCCGGACGCGGCGGGCGAGCCGCATGACCTGCTCATCGTGTGCACGCATTGTGGCGCGGTCGCGCAGCTCAGCGACCCCATCCTCAGCGAGCGGCTGGCTGAACGCGTGGCGGGCACGGGGTTCGTGCTGACCGGCCACGAGACCGAATTGCGGGCCGTATGCCGACGCTGCCTGGGGCGGGACAACCCGATCGCCCAGCGCATGCCGCCGTCGTGAACCGACCATCGCATGCCACCACCGCGAGCCGTCTGGCGGCGCCTTCGGATACCCGCAGCGCCCTCATCAAATCCCATCACTCGCCCGCTATTCGCCATTACCTGGCAATTGGTCTATATTCATCGGGAGCCACGACGTTTTGCGGATGCTCGGTGGGCGCGCATGCCGGTCCACGGGCCATTTGCTCTAAATCGCGGCCTGTGATGTAATCGCACGTTGGATTTTTTTTAGGTGCGGTGCCAAAGTGAAATGACTGTCGTCACGCCAAGTACGCAATCCGCGGGCGCGGGCCCAGAGGCAGGCTGATCGAGCTGCCCAAGCCTCACGCGCCCGGCACGGGGTGACCGGCAGGGCAGAAACGGGCAACACCGTTTGCCGCGCCAGACGAGGCTCCGAATGAACGCAGCATCCCTCCACGACATGGTGCCGGTCACGGTACTGACCGGCTTTCTCGGCGCGGGCAAAACGACGCTGCTCAAGCGTATTCTTTCCGAACACCACGGTCAGCGCATCGCGGTCATCGAAAATGAGTTCGGGCCCGAGAACATCGACAACGACCTGCTGATCCAAGACAGCGACGAGCAAATCGTCGCGCTCAGCAACGGTTGCGTCTGCTGCACGGTGCGCGGCGACCTGATGCGCGCATTGCACGACATGAGCGCGCGGCGCGAATCGGGCGACTTCACCTTCGACCGCGTCATCATCGAAACCACCGGCATGGCGAATCCCGGGCCGGTCTGCCAGACCTTTTTCATGGACGATGAAATCGCCGACTACTACCGGCTCGACGGCGTGGTCACCATCGTCGATGCCAAACACGGCATGGAAACCCTCGACAAGCAGGAAGAGTCGCAGAAACAGGTCGGCTTCGCCGACAGAATTCTGGTTTCCAAACGAGACCTGGTCAATGAAGCCGACTACGAATCGCTACGCGGGCGCCTGGTGCGCATCAACCCGCGGGCACCGATATCTCCGGTGAATTTCGGCAAAGCCGACATCGACGCGCTGCTCGACGTCAGCGGTTTCAATCTGAATACCATACTCGACATCGACCCGGAATTTCTCGCGGCCGACGACGCGCACGATCACGACCACGGGCACGACGGACACGACCACCACGACGAACATGACGGCCACGACCACTGCCAGCACGCGGATCACCACCACGCGCACCACGACGACAGTATCGGCGCCTTCCTGTTCAGTTCCAACAAGCCGTTCGACCCGGCGCGGCTGGAAGAATTCCTGGGCGGCGTCGTTCAAGTCTACGGGCCCGATCTATTGCGTTACAAGGGCATCCTTTTTCTCAAGGGCATCAACCGCCGCATGCTGTTCCAGGGGGTGCACATGATGATGGGCGCCGAACCCGGGAAAACGTGGCTCGCCAGTGAAAAGCCCAATACTAGAATGGTTTTCATCGGACGTAAACTCCCCAAGGAAATCTTCACGCAAGGCCTCGAGCAGTGCCTGGCCTGAACAGCCGGCCACGGGCGCATCCAACGCCCCGGTTCGCGGCAAACCGCGGCGAATCGGCACACACAAATACATAAGACAGCAGACAAGGGGGTACATCATGGCAGGCAAATCTACCGTCGCTAAAATTCACAACCCGTTGCTCACCGAGGAAGAGATTCTGGCCATGCCGGAATCCGACTACATGAACAGCGCACAGCTTGCATTCTTCCGTAACCGCCTCAAGCATCTGGAGCAAAGTATTCTGAACAACGCGGGCGCCACGACAGAAAACCTGCGCGAGACACAATTCGTGCCCGACCCGGCCGACCGCGCCACGATCGAAGAGGAACACGCTCTGGAACTGCGCACCCGCGACCGCGAACGCAAACTGCTCAAAAAAGTACAGCAGTCCATCGCGCGCCTCGATACGGGCGAGTATGGCTGGTGCGAAGAAACCGGCGAGCCTATCGGCATCGCGCGGCTGCTGGCCCGCCCAACCGCCACACTGTCGCTCGAAGCGCAGGAACGACGCGAAATGCGCCAGAAGCTGTACGGCGACTGATTCGCCCCGCCCACGCATCGCGGCAACTGTCCGGCAAGGCCCAAGCCACGGCCAAACCACAGCGAAGGGCCGCGCCATCGCGCGGATTCGCAACGCGGCAGGCGGGCACTGACGCGCGGCGCACGAAGGTTCGTCTTGAATTTTCCGAATTCGCCCCCACTTGGAATTTTCAAGGAAAAACGCCATGGAACAATTTCACGCGACCACCATCGTTTGCGTACGGCGCGACGATCAGGTTGCTCTGGGAGGCGATGGCCAGGTCACCCTGGGCAACATCGTAATCAAGGGCACCGCCCGCAAAATCCGCCGGCTCTACCATGACAAGGTGCTGGCCGGCTTTGCCGGGGCCACCGCCGATGCCTTCACGCTGCTGGAGCGCTTCGAGGCAAAGCTGGAGAAGCACCAGGGAAACCTGATGCGCTCGGCCGTGGAACTGACGCGGGACTGGCGCACCGACCGTGTGCTGCGGCGCCTGGAGGCCATGCTGATCGTGGCCGACCACGAACACACGCTGGTCCTGACCGGCAACGGCGACGTGCTGGAGCCCGAGCACAATCTGGCGGCAATTGGTTCGGGCGGCGCCTATGCGCAGTCCGCGGCCCGCGCCCTGCTCGAGAACACTCAGCTCGCCCCCGCCGACATCGTGAAGAAATCGCTCGAAATCGCCGGCGATCTGTGCATCTACACCAACCAGAACCACCTGATCGAAACACTGTAACGCGCCCGCCCATTACACTGCCCATACACCATGTCAGCTTCCACCATGACGCCCGGAGAAATCGTCTCCGAACTCGACAAGAACATCATCGGGCAGGATCGTGCCAAGCGTTCCGTGGCAATCGCGCTGCGCAACCGCTGGCGCCGCCAGCAAGTGCCCGAACCGCTGCGCGGCGAGATCGTGCCAAAGAATATTCTCATGATCGGGCCCACCGGCGTGGGCAAGACCGAGATCGCCCGGCGCCTGGCCAAGCTGGCTGGCGCGCCATTCATCAAGGTGGAGGCAACCAAGTTCACGGAAGTCGGCTACGTGGGGCGCGACGTGGACACCATCGTGCGCGACCTGGTTGATATTTCCATCAAGCAGACACGCGAAATGGAAACCCGGCGCGTCCGCAGCCAGGCCGAGGACGCCGCCGAAGACCGCATCCTCGACGTCCTGGTGTCGCCGCCGCGCAACGCGCAGGGCGAGCCGCAGCGTGAGGAAAACGCCGCGCGGCAAACCTTCCGCAAGCGCCTGCGCGAAGGCAAGCTCGATGCCATGGAAATAGAAATCGAAGTGGCGCAGTCCATGCCGCAAATGGAAATCATGGCGCCGCCGGGCATGGAGGAAATGACCGAGCAGCTCAAAGGCATGTTCGCCGGCCTCGGGCGCGACAAGAAAAAACACCGCAAGCTCAGCGTCAAAGAGGCGTTCCGGCTGCTGACCGAGGAAGAAGCGTCGCGGCGCATCAACGAGGAAGACCTGCGCACGACGGCCATCACGAACGCCGAACAGAACGGCATCGTGTTCCTCGACGAAATCGACAAAATCACGACGCGCGAAGAACATGGCGGCGACGTATCGCGCCAGGGCGTTCAACGCGACCTGCTGCCGCTGGTCGAAGGCACGACCGTCAACACCAAATACGGCATGGTGCACACCGACCATATTCTGTTCATCGCTTCCGGCGCGTTCCACCTCTCGCGGCCTTCCGACCTCATCCCCGAGCTGCAGGGCCGCTTTCCGATTCGCGTCGAGCTCGATTCGCTGTCGGCGGACGATTTCGTGCGCATCCTTGGCGACACCGACGCCTCGCTCACCAAGCAGTACCGCGCCCTGCTCGCCACCGAGGCAGTCAGCGTGGATTTCACGGTCGACGGTATCCGGCGCATTGCCGAAATTGCTTTTGACGTCAACGAACGCACTGAAAACATCGGCGCGCGCCGGCTCTATACCGTCATGGAGCGTCTGCTGGAAGATCTTTCGTACGACGCCGCGTCCCATGGCCCCAAGACCATTGCCATCGATGCCGCATACGTCAACGAGAAGCTCGAGGAAGCCGCCAACAGCCAGGATCTCGCGCGCTACGTGCTATGAGGGCAGGTAGCCGCGCATTACTTCTTCATGCTGACGATCACGTACTGATCGTTCTCGCGCTTGGCCGTGAAGGTTACGTTGTCGCCGGGCGCGATTCCCGCCAGCAGCGACGGCGCCGCATGATAGACCAAGGTCATGGCCGGCAGGCCCAGATCGGCGATCGCGCCATGTTTGATGGCCACCTTGCCGGCCGCCGCGTCGACTCGGCGCACCTGACCCGACGCGGTCGCCTGCTGGGCCCAGGCAGGCGCCGAAACCACCGACGTGACCGCCAGTGCCGCCGTCAGCGCCTGCTGCCATCTATGGGTGGTGAACATACGCAAGTACTCCCGTCCGCCCTCTTCGCCCTCGACCACATCCGCACAGTGTCTCACAGCTTACTGCGAAATCCCGCACCGATATTATTCCGAAATTTCCAGATCGTGACCAAAGTCTCTTAAAATGCATCGGGAAAAAAGGATTCCGCTCTCCCCGCACGGTTCTTTTTCAAACCGTGCGAACTGTAACCGCGCCCGGTGGCGCGCCACCGCCCCGAGGCATAGCAGATTCAAAGGCGCTTTCAAATGATAGAAGAAACCATCTCTCGTCTCCACAATCCCGACAAGGAACCCGATTCCGAACGGCGCTTCTTCCTTGGCGCCACCTCGGCCATCGGCGCGATCGGCGTGGTGGCGACCGCCGTCCCATTCGTCGAATCGATGCTGCCCAGCGAGCGCGCCCTGGTGGCGGCCGGGCCGGTGGAAATCGACATCAGCAAGCTGGCGCCGGGCCAGATAATGGTCTCGCAGTGGCGCAGCCGGCCCGTCTGGGTGCTGCATCGCACGAAGGCGCAGCTCGACACGCTCGCCAAAGTCGTGCCCCTGCTGGCCGATCCCTACTCGGAAGAGCCGCAGCAGCCGCCCAGCATGGATCTCCACCTGAAGGAGGGCTGGCGATCGCTCAAGGCCGAATACCTCGTGCTGGTGGGCATCTGCACGCACCTGGGCTGCGTTCCCGACTACCGGCCCGTTCCGGGGTCGATCACCCCCAGCTGGCAGGGGGGGTTCTTCTGCCCTTGCCACGGGTCGCACTACGACCTCTCCGGCCGCGTGATGAAAAATTTTCCAGCGCCCCTGAACCTGCCAGTTCCGCCTTATTTCTACGAATCCGATACCCTCATCAAGGTGGGTGAACTGGCGAACAAGGGCGATCAGCAATGGCGCCCGAGCACTTGGTAAAACACCGGCCTGGTCCTCATTCCGCCAGGGTACGCTGAACCGCGTGGCGATTTGGTTGTACCCTGTACTGGTATCTGGTTCAATTCATCCGCCACCGCGCGCGGACTGAACCGCGTTTTCGCCGTGCCGGCGTACCCGGCGGCGAAGATGAACGCGCCGCAACGGCGCTGGCAACCTCCGGTCAAACCACCTGGGCCGGATACGCGGAAAAGGAAATGGTATTGCGTGATCTCGTCAGAATCCTTGCATCCAGACTGGCGACGCTGAAAGCACCATGGCGCAAGCGCTCGCCCCGCCTACGCAACAACGACGAACCCCCGCTGCGGGCGGAGCTGTTCAGCACGGCGCAAATGGAGCAGCACGGGCGGGTTCTGGCGAACGCGCATCAGGTCAGCGGACGCAGCGCCGCCAATCGCCTGCTCGCACGCCTCACCGACAATGAATCGGCGCTGATCGACGCTTGCGCGCTGTTGCGCGAGGCAACCCGGTCGGGGCGCCAGATAACGCCGGCCGACGAGTGGATGCTCGACAATTACTACCTGCTCGAAGATCAGATTCGCACCGCCCGGCAGCACCTTCCCCGGAATTACAGCAAAGAGCTCCCACGCCTGGAAAAAGGCGCATCGGCCGGATTCCCACGCGTCTACGATATCGCGCTCGAAGTCATCTCCCACGGCGACGGCCGGGTCGACCTCGAGGGACTGAGCCGATTCGTGACGGCTTACCAGCAAGTCACCACGCTGACGCTTGGCGAACTCTGGGCCATCCCCATCATGCTGCGCCTGGCGTTGATCGAAAACCTGCGGCGCGTTGCCACGCGCCTGTCGACGAGCCGCCGCCACCGCGATCAGGCGGACCGCTGGGTGGATGAAATGGTGGCGACGGTCGACAAGGACCCCGCCGGCCTGATCCTGGAAGTCGCCGACATGGCGCGTTCCGACCCGCCAATGGTCGGGGCATTCGTCGCGGAACTTGCCCGCCGCCTCCATGGGCAAGGGCCGTCGCTCATGCTGGCGTTGACGTGGTTGGCGCAGCACTTGTCCGAATCCGGCCTGACGATCGAGGCGCTGATCCGCGCGGAGAACCAGCAACAGGCGGCCGACCAGGTGTCGGTCAGCAACAGCATCGGCAGCCTGCGTCTTTTGGGCGCCATCGATTGGCGCGACTTCGTCGAAGCGACGAGCCTGGTCGAACAGACGCTGCGGCGCGATCCCGCGGAAGTCTACGCGCGCATGGATTTCACCACGCGCGACCACTACCGCCACGTCGTCGAACGCATCAGCCGCCTGGCCGACGAACCGGAAGTCAAGGTGGCGCAAATCGCGGTGGATCTGGCACGCCAGGGTATGGCGCGCCAGGGCGCCGGCGCCCCGTGCGAACATGTCGGCTATTACCTGGTGGACGCCGGTCGGCGCGAACTGGAGAAGGCGGCCGGGGTGCGCTTGTCGTGGCGCAGCCATCCACGGCTGCTGCTGGAGCGCGCGCCCCTACTGTGTTACCTGGGGCCAATCGCCGTCCTGACCGCGCTCTTCTGCGCCGTCCTGCTGAGCCAGGGCTTGCAAGGCGGCGTGGGCGGCCAGACGCTGCTCGTCACGGCCGCCCTGCTGATCGTCGCGGGCAGCCAGCTTGCCATCGCGCTCGTCAACTGGCTGATCACGCTGCGCGAGAAACCCGAACGCCTGGCGCGCATGGACTTCTCGAAAGGCATTCCCGACGACTACGCAACCCTCGTCGTCGTCCCATGCATGATCTTCACGCCGCGGAATGTCGACGAACTGTGCGACGCGCTGGAGGTGTGCTATCTCGCGAACCGCGACGCAAACCTGAGATTCTGCCTGCTGACCGACCTTGCCGATGCCGCCACCGAGACGACCGACGGCGACGACGCGCTGGTCGAACGCGCCTGTGACGGCATCGAGCGACTCAACCGCAAATACGGGTCCAATCGCGAAGCGGACCAGGCCGCGGGCGACATTTTCCTGCTGCTGCACCGGTCGCGGCAGTGGAATCAGGGCGAAAACGCATGGATAGGCCACGAGCGCAAGCGCGGCAAACTCGGCGATCTGAACGCGTTTCTCACCGGCGGGAGTAGCAAGCCGTTCACACGCATCGCCGGAGACACCAGCGGTCTGGAGACCGTGAAATACGTGATCACCCTGGATACCGACACACGCCTGGAACGCGATTGCGCGCGCCAATTCGTGGCGACCATGGCACACCCGCTGAACCGCCCCATCGTCGATACGGCCACGCAGCGCGTCGTGCGCGGATACGGCATACTGCAGCCCCGCGTGGCGACCAGCCTCGCGGGGGCGGGCGCCTCGCGCTACGGGAATCTGTATAGCGACGAAACTGGCATCGACCCCTATACCCGCACCGTGTCCGACGTCTATCAGGACGTTTTTCATGAAGGCTCTTTCATCGGAAAAGGCATCTACGACGTTCGCGTCTTCGAACAGGTGCTCGCCGGGCGCCTGCCCGAGAACCGCATCCTCAGCCACGACCTGCTCGAGGGCTGCTATGCCCGCTGCGGCCTGATTTCCGATCTCCAACTGCACGAAGAGTACCCCACACGCTACGTCACCGACAGCCTCAGGCGCCATCGCTGGATCCGCGGCGACTGGCAGATCCTGTCGTGGTTGTGCCCGCGCGTGCCCGACGCCCGTTCGCGGCCGGCCCATCCCTTCCAGCGCAACAATCCCCTATCGGCGCTGTCGCGCTGGAAAATACTGGACAACCTGCGGCGCAGCCTGGTGTCGACCGCGCTGCTCGCCCTCATGCTGCTGGGCTGGACGCTGCTGCCCGCGCCATGGGTATGGACCGGCGCGGCACTGGCCGTCGTATTCCTGCCCCCGCTGCTGGCGTCGCTGATCGAGCTCCTTCGCAAACCCGGAAAGATTCGCCTGGCCCAGCATGTGGCCATCGCGCTGCGCGCGTCGCAACAGCGCCTGGCGCAGGCATTTCTCACGCTGGCGCTGCTGCCCCACGACGCGGCGGTCAGCCTCGACGCGATCGGCCGCAGCCTGTGGCGGCTCTTCGTCTCTCATCGCCATCTGCTGCAATGGCTGCCGTCCAGCCGGGCGGGCGCGAACCGGGGCACCCGCCTCGCGGACGCCTACCGGCACATGGCCATCAACCCGGTCATTGCCCTTGGCGCGGCCGTCCTGCTGGCCATCATCGATCCCCCGGGGCTGTGGATTGCGGTGCCGTTCCTCTGGCTATGGCTGATCGCGCCCGCGCTGACCTGGTGGCTGAGCCAGCCGCTGCCGCACGAACCGCCCCAGCTTTCCACCATCCAGCGTGCATTCCTGCATCGGCTGGCGCGTCGCACCTGGGCCTTCTTCGACACTCACCTGGGGCCGGACGACAACTGGCTTCCCCCCGACAATGTTCAGGAAGATCCGGTCAACACGGTTGCCCACCGGACGTCGCCCACCAACATGGGGCTGGCGCTGCTGGCGACGCTTGGCGCCCACGACTTCGGCTATCTCTCCGCGGGCCAATGCCTGGAGCGCATCAGCAAAACGCTGGGAACGATGGAAAGCCTCGAGCGCTACCGCGGCCACTTCTTCAACTGGTACGACACACAGCAGCTTGCGCCACTTCACCCCCGCTACATTTCCACAGTGGACAGCGGCAATCTGGCGGGCCACCTGATGACACTGCAATCGGGCCTGCTGACGATCGCCGATGAGCCCATCGCCCACCCCCGCCTATTCCAGGGAATCGCGGACACATTCGACGTTCTGTGCGACATCTCGGGAAGCGGCCTGCACCCGGCCCTGATCGAATTCCGCCACGGCCTTCCGGAAAGAAACCGGGTACCGGACGACGCGCGGGAAACCGTGCGCGCACTGCACGCGCTGGCGGGCCACATGGACGCGTTCCTGCGCGATCCCGCCGTGACCCCGGGATCGCCGGCCCACACCTGGGCGCTGCGCCTGAGGCGCCAGTGTCAGGACGCGGCCGCCGAACTTGCCATCCTGGCCCCATGGACCCAGGGCGATGCGCGCGCCACAGGCGTGCCGCCCGGCCTTGCGCGCCAATTGCCAACCCTGCGGGAACTGGCGGGCGCCGACCCGGCACCGCGGGGCGCGACCATCGATGACGCGGCGGCGGCTCGTCAACCGTGGCAGCTCGATCGCGCCAGGCGGGAAGCCGCCGACCGCATCGCGCTCGCAAAAAACCTGGCGGCCCGGGCCAGCGATCTGGCGCAAGTGAACTACCGATTCCTGTACAACAAGACGACCCAACTGCTGTCCATCGGCTACAACGTCACCGACGGCCGGCTCGACGCCGGCTACTACGACCTGCTGGCGTCGGAAGCCCGCCTGTGCAGCTTCGTCGCCATTGCGCAAAACCAGCTGCCGCAGGAAAACTGGTTCGCACTGAGCCGGCGCCTCACCCTGTCGGCCGGAGAGCCGACGCTGCTGTCGTGGAGCGGGTCAATGTTCGAGTACCTGATGCCGATGCTGGTCATGCCCAGCTACCCGAATACCCTGCTGGACCAGACTTGCCGCGCCATCGTGCGTCGCCAGATCGAATACGGCCGCCAGCGCGGCGTACCGTGGGGTCTGTCCGAATCGGCGTTCTACACGTTCGATGCCAATCTGAACTACCAGTACCGCGCCTTCGGCGTGCCCGGGCTCGGGCTCAAGCGCGGCCTGAGCGACGACCTGGTGATCGCACCCTACGCCTCGATGCTGGCACTCATGGTGGATCCCGGCGCCGCGTGCGAGAACCTGCGGCGCATGACCACGCTGGGGTTCGACAGCCCCCTCGGTTTCTACGAGGCGGTGGACTACACGCCCGCGCGGCTGCCGCGCGGCAAGTCGCTGGCCGTGGTCAAGTCCTTCATGGCGCACCACCAGGGCATGGGCTTCCTGTCGCTCGTCAGCGTCCTGCTGAACCAGCCGATGCAGAAACGCTTCGCCGCGAACCCGCCGTTCCAGTCGGCCATTCTGCTGCTGCAGGAGCGCATTCCGCGAACGACCGCGACCTACGTGAAGATCGTCGAAACCTCCGACGCCCGCCTGCTCGCCAGCGTACAAGAACCGCCGGTGCGTGTGCTGGATCGCGCCCGCACCCGCCGCCCGGAGGTGCAGCTGCTGTCGAACGGCCGCTACCACGTCATGCTCACCAATTCGGGCGGCGGTTCGAGCGCATGGCGCGACCTGGCTGTCACGCGCTGGCGCGAAGACCCCACACGCGATCACTGGGGCACGTTCTGTTACGTGCGCGATCTGGCCGACGGCGCGTTCTGGTCGACGGCCTACCAGCCGACGCTGCGCGACCCGGAGCGCTACGAGGCGATCTTCTCGGAGGACCGGGCCGAATTCCGCCGCCTCGACCACGGCATCGAGATGCATACCGAGATCGTCGTCTCGCCGGAAGACGATATCGAGCTGCGCCGCACACGCATCACCAATCGCTCCCGCGCGCGCCGCACGCTCGACGTCACCAGCTACGCGGAGGTCGTGCTTTCGCCGGCCGCCGCCGACGCCGCGCACCCAGCCTTCAGCAAACTGTTCGTGCAAACCGAAATTTCGCGGGAGCGGCAGGCTATCCTGTGCACGCGCCGGCCACGGTCGGCCGGCGAGCACCCGCCCTGGCTGCTGCACCTGCTGACGACACACGGCGCCACCACCGGCGCCATGACGTTCGAGACCGACCGGGCGCGGTTCATCGGGCCGGGAGCCACCCCGGTCGCGCCACTGGCCCTCACCAGCCGCCAGGCACTATCGGGCAGCCAGGGGGCGGTACTGGATCCCATCGCCGCAGCGCGCTGCGCGATCGCTCTGGAGCCCGATCAGCAGGTGGTCGTCGACATCGTCACGGGCGTTGCGGAATCACGCGATGAAGCCGTGCGCCTGATCGACAAGTATCAGGACCGCTACCTTGCCAACCGCGTCTTCGAGCTCGCGTGGACACACAACCACGTCGTGCTGCGCCAGCTGAACGCCTCGGACGCCGACGCTCAGCTGTTCAGCCAGATGGCGGGCGCCATCGTCTATTCGAGCCCCCGCCTGCGCGCCGATCCCGCCATCCTGACGCAAAACCGCCGCCAGCAGTCGGGGCTATGGGGATACGGCATCTCGGGCGACCTGCCCATCGTGCTGCTGCGCATACAAAGCCCCAAGAACATCGAACTCGCGCGCCAGCTCATACAGGCGCACGCCTACTGGCGTACGAAAGGGCTGGCGGTCGATCTGGTGATCTGGAACGAAGATCACGCCAGTTACCGCCAGCAGCTCCAGGACGAAATACTCGGGTTGATCGCCTCCGGCGTCGAGGCGCGGACCATCGATCAGCCCGGCGGCATCTACGTGCGCATGGCCGACCAGATTCCCGACGACGACCGTGTTCTTCTGCAGGCGGTCGCGCGGCTGATCCTGGCGGACGACCGTGGGACGCTGGCCGAGCAGATCGCCCGCCGCACGCCGTCGGAATCGCGCATACCGTTGCTGAAAACGACCACGCGACCCGCGGCCGCCGCCCGCGCGCCGGTCATGCTCCCCCGCGATCTCACACTCGCCAACGGGCTGGGCGGATTCAGCCCCGACGGGCGCGAATACCTCATCGCCACCAGCCCGCACGACACACCGCCCACCTCATGGGTGAACATCCTGGCCAACCGCGCGATAGGCAGCGTGGTGTCCCACCGCGGCCCCTCTTACACCTGGACCGAAAACGCGCACGAATTCCGGCTGACGCCCTGGCACAACGACCCGGTGTCGGATGATGGCGGCGAGGCGTTCTACCTGCGCGACGACGATTCTGGATATTTCTGGTCGCCCACGCCACTGCCCGCTCCCGGCGCCAGCGCCTATATCACGCGCCACGGCTTCGGCTACACCATCTTCGAGCACGTCGAACAGGACATCTGGTCGGAGCTGACCCTTTTCACGGCACTCGACGCACCCGTCCGTTACGCCATCCTCAAGGCGCGAAACGACAGCGAGCAGGCCAGGTCGCTCTCGGTCACGGGCTACGTCCAATGGGTACTGGGCGACTTGTCCGGCAAGACGGCCATGCACGTCGTCACCGAGGCCGCGGCCGATGGCGATGCCATTCTGGCGCGCAACCGGTTCAACAACGAGTTCCATGCGCGCACGGCATTCTTCGACAGCGACGCGACAACGCGCACCGTCACGGGCGACCGCGGCGAATTCATCGGCCGCAACGGATCGCTCGCCAATCCGGCGGCCATGCGGCGCGCCCGCCTGTCGGGACGGCTTGGCGCCGCGCTGGATCCGTGCGCGGCCATCCAGGTGCCGGTCACGCTCGTGCCAGGGCAGACGCGGGAGGTCATTTTCGTGCTTGGCGCCCTGGGCCCGGACGAGGGCGCGGCCGCGATAATCCCTCTGCGCGGCGCCGAGACGGCCCACGCCCAACTCGATCAGGTACGGCAATACTGGCGCCATATCCTGGACACGATCCAGATTCAGACGCCCGACCCCGCCCTGAACGCGCTGGCCAATGGCTGGCTGGTCTATCAGATCATGGCGTGCCGCCTGTGGGCGCGCAGCGGCTTCTATCAGTCGGGCGGCGCCTATGGGTTCCGCGATCAGTTGCAAGACGCCATGGCCCTGGTGCATGTCGATCCCGCGCAGGTCAGGGAACACCTCCTGCGCTGCGCCGCCCATCAGTTCGTGGAAGGCGATGTGCAACACTGGTGGCACCCGCCGTCGGACCGCGGCGTGCGCACGCGCTGTTCCGACGACTATCTGTGGCTGCCGCTGGCGGTAGCGCGTTACGTGACGGCAACGGACGACGCGGGCGTGCTGGACGACAGCGTGCCATTCCTCACCGGCCGGCCGGTAGAGCCCCATGAGGATTCCTACTACGACCTGCCGACGCGCGCGGGACAATCCGCAAGCCTGTACGACCATTGCGTGCGCGCCATCGAACACGGCTTGCGTTTCGGCGCGCACGGGTTGCCGCTCATCGGTTCGGGCGACTGGAACGATGGCATGGACAAGATCGGCCACCAGGGCCAGGGCGAAAGCGTCTGGCTCGGCTTCTTCCTGCACAAAGTACTGAACGACTTTGCCGCGGTGGCCGAGAAGCGCGGCGACGGCGCGTTTGCCGGCAGCTGCCGGCAACAGGCGGCCGATCTGGCCATCCGGATCGAGAAAAGCGGCTGGGACGGCGATTGGTACCGCCGCGCCTACTTCGACGACGGAACGCCGTTGGGGTCGCGCGAAAACACGGAATGCCGCATCGACGCCATTTCGCAGAGCTGGGCCGTCCTGTCGGGTGGCGGCGATCGCGCGCGCGCGGCGCGCGCCATGCAATCGGTGGAAGAACACCTCGTGCGGCGCGAGCAGGGGCTCATCCAGCTGCTGGACCCGCCGTTCGACGGCAACGGTCCGGATCCCGGCTACATACGCGGCTACGTACCGGGCGTGCGCGAAAACGGCGGCCAGTACACCCACGCCGCCATCTGGACGGTCATGGCCTTCGCCAGGATGGGTCGCCACGACACCGCCTGGGCGCTTCTGGACGCGATAAATCCCATCAATCACGCGCGGACGCGTGACGACGTGAATATCTACAGGGTCGAGCCATACGTCATGGCCGCCGACGTCTACGCGCAGGCGCCCCACGGCGGACGCGGGGGCTGGACTTGGTATACGGGCTCCGCGGGCTGGATGTACCGCCTCATCATCGAATCGCTGCTGGGCCTCGAGATACGCGGCGACACCCTGCGCATCAGGCCATGCCCACGGCGGGGCTGGACATCCTACGGCATTCGCTACCGCTACCGATCGACCGTCTATGCAATCCGCGTTCTATTGCCGGGTGGCGAGCCGGGGCCGAAGGCGCCGGCCGAATCGCCAGCACCCGATGCGCACGACGCACTGGCGCGCCCGCCCGCGCGCCAAGTCACCGTCGACGGCAAACAGTCGGGGGAATGGGTGACGCTGGTCGACGACGGCATGGCCCATCACGTTGAAGTCGTCGTCGAAGCCGCCACTACCGCGCAATGATCAGCGGGTTCGGGAACACCCGTCGCAGCACCGCGCAGCGCACTGCCCGACGGCGCGTCAGTGTCCCGTTTGATCAGTTCGTGACCCTAAATTCGGACATCGGGGCCAGCCAGACGGGACACCAGATGGCGGGCCAGAACGTCGCCCGCCGTCACCAGCGGCACGGCGACGCCACAGGTGGCCAAATCCACCGTGCGCAGCCCTTCGTAACCGCAGGGATTGATGCCCAGGAACGGTGTCAGGTCCATGGCCACATTCAACGCCAGGCCATGGTAGCCCCGGCCGTTGTGAATCTTGATGCCCAATGCGGCGATTTTGCCCAGGGCGCCGCCCGGCATCGGCACATACACCCCCGGCGCGCGCGGCTTCACACAGGCATTGGCCACGCCCAGTTCCGCCAACGCCGCGATGGCGGCCTCTTCGAGCAGGACGACATAATCTTTCACGTACACGCCAAGCCGGCGCAGGTCGATCAGGCAGTACGCAACGACCTGACCGGGCCCATGGTAGGTTACCTGCCCGCCGCGATCGCAATGCACCACCGGGATGCCATCGGCATGCAGAACATGGCGGGGGTCACCCGCCTGCCCTAGGGTGTAGACGGGTTCATGCTCCACCAGCCAGATCGCGTCGGGCGTGCGCGCATCGCGCGCGTCCGTCATGTCGCGCATGGCCTGCCACACCGTCAGGTAAGGCGCCGGCCGAGGCAACCAGCGCACATCGATCATCGCCGCCCCCGCCTACAGCACAATGGACACCATCGGGTGCCCATGCAGTGCGCGATACAGCTCGTCGAGCTGCTCGCGCGACGTGGCGCGCACGGTGAATGTCAAACTGAGATAGTTGCCCGCCTTGCTCGAACGCATCTCAACGGTCGCCGCGTCGAACGCGGGGTCGAACCGCCTGACGACTTCGGTCAGGGTTTGAGCGAATTCTGGGTGCGACCGCCCCATGACTTTGATGGGAAAATCGCTGGGATACTCGATAAGCGATTCTTCGGCGGAAATCTCGTCCACGGCAGCCTCCGCGCGGGCGCGCTCAGAGGCGCGCAATGGCCCGGTCGTAACCCGCGCGCAGCTTGGCGTAAACCGGCCCCGGCCTGCCGTTGCCCACCGGCCTGCCGTCGTAGCGCACAATGGGCAGAACCTCTTTCGTGGCGGAAGACAACAGCAGTTCATCGGCGTGTTCCACTTCCGCGCGCGCAATGACGCGCGATTCGAACGCGACACCCGCCTCGGCCGCGAGTTCCGCGAGAAACGCGTAGCGTATTCCTTCCAGAATGAAATGATCGCGCAGCGGCGCCAGCAGAGTCCCCCCTTTCACGACCCAGATATTGCAGGAAGAGCCTTCCGAGAGGTTGCCGTCGCGGAACTGAATGACATCGTCGACCCCCGCGTCGACCGCGAACTGCTTGGCCAGCACATTGCCCAGCAGCGACACCGATTTGATCTCGCAATGGAGCCAACGCTCATCGGGCATGCCAACCACCGACATTCCCTGTTCGCGTTTATGCGCATCGGGGCGCGTGAACGGTGACACCATGCAAAATATCGTGGGCCGGAGGGCGTGGAGTGGAAAACCGTGGTCGCGCTTGGCCACGCCACGCGTCACCTGCAGATAGGCCATGCAGTCGCCCAGCCCCGAGCGCTTGATCATGTCCACCACGAGATGCTCCCACTCGGCCGTCGACTTTCCCGTCTCGATGCGAACGGCGCCCAGGCTGCGTTCGAGGCGCGCCAGATGCTGCTTCATGCGAAACGGCTTGCCATCATACGCGGGCACCACCTCGTAGATGCCGTCGCCAAAAATGAAGCCGCGGTCCAGTACGGAAACCTTCGCATCGCCCAGACGAACATAGTCGCCATTCAGGTAAACCAAACACTCGTTATCGACATCGGGAATCATCGTTCGTGCCTCGTACACAATCAGAAAAGCCGTAGTCTACTTGAACATCAGGCGAATCTTGTCGAAGATGCGGCCGAAGAAACCCGCCTGCGGCACGTCGTTGAGCACCACCAGCGGTTCCCGGCGCAACACCTTGCCAGCCAGCGTGAGCGACACCTCGCCAACCTGCGCGCCCTTGCGCAAGGGGGCGATCAGGGGTTGTGTGTATTGCGCGACTGGCTTGACCAGTTGACCCTCGCCGCGCGGAACGGTGATCCACGTGGGCCCGGGCTGGCCCAGACCGACCGTTGCGGCCGTCCCCTCCCAGACGCGCGCCTGCACCGCCGCATGCGTGGCGTCGTACAGCTTGATCGTGTCGAAATTCTGAAACCCCCAATTCAGCATCTTGAGGCTGCTTTCAGTGCGCGCCGAATCGCTGGGCGCCCCCACCACCACCGTCACCAGGCGACGATCGCCCCGCTTGGCCGTCGCCACCAGGCAATAGCCCGCCGACTGCGTATGGCCGGTTTTCAGGCCGTCGACCGTTGAATCGACCCACAGCAGCCGATTGCGGTTTCGCTGCTTGATCTTGTTGTAGGTGAATTCTTTCTCGCTGTAGTAGTGCAGGTACTGCGGGAAACGGGTGACCAGATCGCGCGCGAGCGTTGCCAGATCGCGCACCGTGGTGTAGTGGTCGGGGTCGGGCAAACCCGTGGAATTGACGTAGTGCGTGTTGGTCAGACCCATTTTCTGGGCTTCCTGGTTCATCAGCGCCGCGAACGCCGATTCGCTGCCCGCGACCGCCTCGGCAAGCGCAACCGTTGCGTCATTGCCCGACTGCACGATCACGCCCTGCAGCAAATCGTCGACCGACACCTGCGTGCCCAGTTTGATGAACATGCGCGACCCACCCGTGCGCCACGCTTTCTCGGACACGTTGACTTTCTGATCGAGCGACAAACGCTTGTTTTCCAGGGCATCGAAAACAATGTAAGTGGACATCATCTTGGTCAGCGACGCCGGTTCGATCTTCTCGTCCGGATCGACATCACCAAGCACCTGGCCGCTGTTGGCGTCGAGCACGAGCCACGCCTTGGCGTCGACACTGGGCGCGGGTACCTTCGCAAGCTCGCCCACCGGCGTCAGGCCGCGCACCGCCGCGGGCACCGGCACCGTGGGCGTTGCCGGCGGCTCCGCCGCCTGTGGCGCCGTTCCGGCCTGCGGCGCAGGCGCCGCCAATTTCACGGGCGCCTCGGGCTGCGCCGCCGACGCCGCTGGAACCGCCAGCAGCGACACCGTGGGCGCCAGCGCCAGCACACAAGTTACGAAACTGCGACGCATGCGGCGCGACGACAGGGGAAAAAGAGAGGCAATTGACATAAGGGACAATCCGGTAACACGCCGCCAAGACCAAAGACAGCGATCATTATAGGCAGAGCGCGCCCGGTGACAGAACCCGATCGCGGGGTTGTGGCCATCCGAACGCGAAAGTATTCGATACCAGTGATTTCAGCGTGTTTCTCCGCCGAGGGCGGCCAGTCGCTGCGCCACCAGCCGTTTGAGCACGACCAGCTTGCCATGAAAGAAATGCGAGGCGTCCGGTACCACGACCACCGGCAAAGACCCGGGCCGCGCGAAATCGAGCACCTCGGCCAGCGGCACGACCTCGTCGCGTTCGCCGTGGACCAGCAATGTGTCGTCGGGCACCGCCACTTCGCGAAAGCGAAACCGCGCGACCGCCGTACCCAGCAATATCAGCGCATCGGGAGTGCGGGCCCCCTGTTCGCGCAAGAGCGAATACAACTGAGCGCCCACCGCGGTACCGAACGAAAACCCCGCCAGCACCCATTGCCCCGCCGCCGCGTCTGGCCATGCTTGCGCAAACTGACTGACGAGCGCCCGCATATCGGCGGTTTCACCAACGCCCGAATCAAAGGAACCCGCCGACTTTCCCACCCCGCGGAAATTTGGCCGCACCGTAACCAGACCATGATCCAGGCAGGCGCGGGCGATTGTCGTCACGACTTTGTTTTCACGCGCCCCGCCATGCAGCGGATGGGGATGCAGCACCAGTGCCCAGCCGCGGGCGGCCCCCCCCGGCGATTCGACAAGGCAGTCGACATCGCCCGCCAAGCCTTGAAACACGCGATTTTCGATGTGAGAAGCCATGTTGAAAATATAATGACCCGGCGCCGGTAGGACAAACGGCCAACTGGCGCAAACCACGACAGACCGCTACCGTTGCGCTCAGACGAACATTCTACACACGATGGCCCCGACCCTTCCTCTCGCGCTTCCCGAACCCAGCGAGCTCATGGCATCCCTGCGATCGAAGCTGCCGCTTTTCGGGCAGGTGGAATGGTTTGCGCATACCGAGTCCACGAATACCGATCTGCTGATCAAGACGCGCACCAGCGACTTGCGGCTCGACCGTCCGTGGCTGCTGGGAGCGCATCGGCAGGAACGCGGGCACGGGCGGGCAGGACGCGCGTGGCGGAACCGTCCGGGCGCAAGCCTGACGTTCTCCTGCGCGTTCGACGTTTTCCTGCCGTCACGCGCGTTGCCCGCGCTTTCCCCGCTGGCGGGTGTGGCCGCCTGCGAAGCCTTGCGCGGCCTGCTGCCGCTGGTGCCGCGCGCCCGCCTGACCCTGAAATGGCCCAACGATCTGCAATGGGACGGCGGGAAGCTGGGCGGCATTCTGGTGGAGATCACGCGCGCCGGCACGTCGCAGCTATCGAACGACCATCACGTCGCCATCATAGGCATCGGGTTGAATCTGGGCGACGCCACGGCGCTGAGCCGGTCGCTCGACCGGCCAATCGCCGACTGGCGCGCGATTTGCGCCCTCGCGCCGTCAGTGGCGGAATATCCGGCATCCACGCTGGTCGCGCGCATTGCGCAGGCATGGTATGACAACATCAACCTGGTCATCCGCCAGGGCTTCGTGGAGTTCCCGGCGCGATTCGCGCAAGTCGACTGGCTCGACGGAC
>SCQX01000317.1 GCA_004298545.1 Candidimonas sp.
CGCCTCCATCAGGTCGACTTCCGGCACACCCGACGCAATGGCCGCCTGGTCGGCGCGCCGCATCTGTTCGGACGTCAACAACGCGTCCCGCATCGACGACATGACCACTCCTTAGTCTGAATATGAGCACGCGGATTCCAAGTGAGGATGATAACGCGGTGGTGCCGGCGCCCCGCCCCATCCGCTATCCTTGCGGGTGCGCTGCCGCCTCCATGCGCACACTCAGCGGCATCATCTCGCCGTCCCTGCCTCCCTCGAACTGAACGACGGAATGCGGGTATGGTATCTCGATGCCAGCCGCATCGAAATGCTTTTTCACGAGACGGTTGAAGCCACGCTGTATCATCCATTGCGCGCCCGGTGCCGTCTTGATGAGCACGCGAACCGTAAACCCGCGCTCAGTCAGCGACGTGACACCCGGAATGGAAATCCGCTCCATCACGTACGGCGCAAGCTCGGTGTCCCGCATCAGTTCGTCGAACGCCTCCTCCAAGCGGGCAATGACGTCGTCGGTGTTCTCCCGATGGCCTACGCTGTATTCGCCATAGTGGTAGCCGAAATCACGCGTATGGTTGGTCAGCTTGTCGACCGTCGAAAACGGAATCAGGTGGTAGCCGCCGTCCAGCGTGCGCACCACTACAGAGCGTATTGTGATTTTTTCGACTGTCCCGAACAAACCGCACAGTTCCACGACGTCATTCTGGTTCATGCCGTTCTCAAGCTGGATGAAAACGCCCGTGATGACGTCCTGAACCAATTTCTGCGCACCGAAGCCAAGTGCCAGGCCGACGACGCCGGCGCCAGCCACAAGCGGACCGACGGCGACACCCACCTGCGAGAGCACGACCAGCACGGCCAGCGTGCTGATGACGACTAGCGCGGCGTTTCGAAAGAGTGCGAGCAACGTCGCTTCGCGATTGCTGGGCGTTTGCCGCCCAGGCGCGCCGCTGAGGCGGCTTTCAATGACGCTGGCGACTATCGCCCACACGAACACCGCGGCCAATATGACGAAGAACACGCGCACCGCCGCCGCCAGCACCGCCTGGCCGGACGCGGACGCCGCCCATGCCGGAAGATTGAACGCGTGCCAGGCGTCCAGCACTGCGAGTACGACGCCGAACGCGATGAACAGGCGCACCGCCCCAAGGGCGGCCGGCACGTAGGCATTGATACGTGTCTCGAGCATCGGCAGGCGGGCACGCACCGTTTTGGAGAGCTGGACACGACCGGGAAACACCGACGCCAGCATCGCGGCGCACAGCCACCCGATGCCGACCGCGAGCAGCGTCTGAAGCGTGGCTCGGGCCAGGAAGGACAGCGCATCGTCGGGGTCGATCTGGCTGGATACCAGCAACACGGTGAAATAGGCGATTCCCAATAGATGCCAGACACGTGCCAGAACACGCAGAAGCGTACCCGTCAGAGGGGCGGGAACCGTCGCGGCGCGAGCCAGCATGCGTTCGCGTAGACCCACGCGGTGAATCAGGATGACCCGCACCGCATAGACGTAGACCGCCGATACGATGAGCAGGCTGAGCACACCCCCCGCGGCGGGCAGCAACAAGCGCCTGGCGACGGGCACTGCCACCAGCAGGCCATAACCGGTAATGCGGATCAGCCGCGCGAACCATGCACTCCAGAATGCCGCCACATCATCGGGCATCCGAATCAACCGCAAGTTGGAGTAGCCCGACGCAAAGACGGCCCGCGTGAGCAGACAGGCAATTTCTACGGCCAGGAAAGTGCCAATGAATGCCGAGCCCGGTCCGGATCTCGCCCCCCAATGCATCGCCGCGAACAAAGAGACGCCATAGCCGATGGCCCCCGCCAGCAGCACCACCGCCAGATCGATGAAAAAACCGGAGGCGAGAATCCGCACCCCGCGGCAGAGTTCCCGCAACGGCCGCGCGCGACCCGTTGCGGGGTCCGGCGGCGCGGAATGCGCGCCCCAGCCGTCCAGTTTGCGAAACGCGTGAATCGCAGCCGCGCGCAATGCCAGGAATGCCACGACCACCGCCACGATCGCCGCCGCCAGCGGTGGAAAAATATTCCGCCCTTCTGCATACGCGTCCGCGATCCACGCGCGGCCATGCAGCATGCCGATCAGCGTTTCGATATTCCGCCCCAGCGAAACGACGAAGCGCTGCGCGGCCGACACCAGCCCGCCTCCCGACATCGCGGCACGCTCGCCCGTGCCGCCCCCCGCGCCCACCTGGCTGGCGGCGTAGGTGGCAGCGGCATCCGCCGAGGACGGATGCCGCGCAGCCAGCGTACGCAAACGGGCGATCAGCGCCTCGCGCGACTGTCTGTCGGAGAGGAGGTCCGCCAGCGCGGCATAGGACGGGGCGGACGCCGATTGCGCAGGTGTCTGGGAGGCTGGCGTGGCCGCACCGGCAAATGACGCCATTCCCAGGAAGAGGGACAACGCCGCCAGCCAAATCGACACCCGGCGCACGCTGTGTCGGACTGTGGGCGGGGGGCAGGGTCTTTCCGTGTGAAGCGACACAAGATCATCCTCCTCGCACTAGGATAACATTGCGGCCATCCGCGCCCGTGGTACCC
>SCQX01000318.1 GCA_004298545.1 Candidimonas sp.
GCAACCGTCAATTACGGTATCCTGTACACTGCAAAGGGCACGTCGTCTCTGCTGGTGCCGCTGGCGGCCGTTCTGTCGGCGGGTGGACGTTGGGATCGTGTGTTCGTCTTCACTGCGGCAATGGCCATCATCGCCGCGTTCGTGGCGCGGTTCGTCTTGCTGCCGATGCGCAAACGCTGGATCGCCACGCTTGCGCCAATGGCGGCGGTGGGTGTTGGCGCGTCCGTTCCTGCCGGCGCTCACACGGTGCTGAAAGAACAGACTGGTGAATGACAATCACACGGCTGCCAGCCAGCGTTCGGCCGGCAGCCGTGTATTCAGGTTTTTAGAGAGCCGGAAGCCGCCAGAGCGGCTTCCTTGACATGGTGTTCGTCGATAGGGTGGGGTAATACGAACGCCGATTTATTTCATACGATGGATTAGAAGCCATCCATCCAGACAGGAGTGAAACAGTATGAATCAACCTTCAACCCTGCAGCATCACGACTTGCTCATCGATGGCCGGCGTATTCGGCCATCCTCGGGCCAGTATGGTGTTGACCTCGACCCGGCTGATGAAACACCCATTGCCGAAGTGGCGCTGGGCAATCAGGCGGACGTCGACGTGGCGGTGGCCGCCGCGCGCAAGGCGTTCGACGGCTGGGCCAATATGCGGGCCGCCGATCGCGGCCGAATTCTGTACAAATTCGCCGACCTGGTGGAACAGCACCAAGAGGAACTGGTGGCGCTCGAGAGTCGCGATGCCGGCAAACCGGTGGGTGCCGTGCGCCGCCAGGATCTGCCCGCGGTGATCGACACCATTCGGTACTATGCGGGCTGGGCCGACAAGATCAATGGCCAGGTCGTTCCGGTTCGCCCGGATGCGCTGACTTACACGCGCCGTGAACCCATGGGCGTGGTGGGCATCATCATTCCGTGGAACTTCCCGTTGATGATCGGCATGTGGAAAATTGCGCCGGCGCTGGCGTGCGGTTGCACGCTCGTCGTCAAGCCGGCTGAAATCACGCCGCTGTCCATGCTGCGCGCTGCGGAACTGGCGCTCGAGGCGGGTGTGCCGCCGGGCGTTTTCAATATCGTGACCGGCAAAGGCAGTGTCGTCGGCGAAGCGATCGTGCAGCATGCGGGTATCGACAAAGTAACTTTCACCGGGTCGCCATCGGTTGGTCGCGGCATCATGCGCGGCGCGGCGGGAAACTTCAAACGTATCACGCTTGAACTTGGCGGGAAATCGGCAAACCTCATTTTCGCGGATGCCAACATCGACGCGGCGGTGCGTGCCGCGGCATCGGGCATTTTCTTCAACACCGGGCAAGTATGCTCGGCGGGTTCGCGCATTCTGGTGCAGCGTGAGGCCTACGACGAAGTGGTCGACAAGCTCGCCAATCGCGCGAAGACCATTCGGGTGGGAAGCCCCGCGGCGGCCGACACCCACATGGGGCCGCTGGTTTCGTCGCGCCAGATGAAAACCGTGCTCGACTATGTCGACATCGGCAAGAAGGAAGGTGCAAAGCTCGTCACTGGCGGGGAACGGCTGGGCAGCAAGGGGTACTTCGTGTCGCCGGCCGTGTTCGCGGACGTCAAGCACGAGATGCGGGTTTCGCAGGAAGAAATCTTCGGGCCGGTGGCAAGTGTCATCCCCTTCGAAGACGAGCAGGATGCCATCCGCATCGCCAACGGTACGGCGTACAGCCTGGCGGCCGGTGTCTGGAGCGCGAACATCACCCGGGTGCATCATGTGGCGAACGCGCTGAAGGCCGGTACCGTGTGGATCAACACCTACGGCTATACCGACATCCGTCTGCCATGGGGCGGTTCGGGTGATTCGGGGCTGGGGCGCGAACACGGCGATACCGCCATCGAGGATTTCACCGAACCGAAGTCGATCTGGCTTTCCTTGCGGTAAACCGGGGGGTTCGGGGCGGCGCGAGGCGATCGCGCCCCCTGTGGCGTGAAGGGCTTGTACACTTTCATGTACAGCCCTTTTTTTATGATGTGTGCAACGTGAAAAGCTGGTGTTTTCTTCCACCGTGTCGCGCGCGGTCGTGGCAAACCAGATTCCGACTCACCGGGGGAGTCGAATGATGGGGCGCGCCATCAGTCTCGTGTTTCTGCTCATGGTTTTCGCCTGTGCTCCCGGAATCGCGCGGGCGCGCGCGATCAGTGTCATTGCCGAGGGCGGGGTCGCGGGCGCGCGCGAGGTCGAGTCGGGAATCAAGGGCGCGCTGGCCGATGCGGGGCCCGCGCGGCTCAAACGGTTCCAGTTGGATTTCCAGAACGTTGGCCAAGGCGCCACGGTGGCCGCCACCGTGCGGGCCGTGGTGGCGCGCGAGCCCGACGTCATCATTGCCGTCGGGCTCGCGGTGTTTCGCGCCGCGGCGGCCGCCGATCCATCCATTCCGCTCGTCTATGTCGTGACGGGAGATTCGGCCATTGCCGCGCTGGCCGACATACCCGGGACGTCGGGGCCGAACGTGATTGGTGTAACCGACGCATTGGACACTCAGAAGCGCATGGCGCTCATCAAGAGTCTCTTGCCCGACGCGCAGCGGGTCGGCCTGATCTACGACCCCGCGCGCCCCGCGTCGGACGCCTTGGTCAAGCGGTTGCGCGCTGCGCTCGGCGCCGAGGACATGACGCTCGTCGACGTGGCGGTGACGCGCGGCGCCGATGTGGGCGCAGCCGCGCGCAGCCTGATCGACAGAGTGGATGTCATTTACACCGACGATGACGACGTCGTTGAATCGGGATACGACGCGCTGGTTGCCACCTGCGACACGATGAAGATACCCTTGGTTGCCAGCACGATCGCCGATGTCAAGCGTGGCGCGGCGGCTACGCTTGGCATCGACTTTCTGGCATTGGGGCGGCAGGCGGGAGCGCTGGCATCTCGTATCGACCGCGGCGCGAGGCCCGCCGATGTCACGCTGTCGAGCCCATCGGCGCCGGCGGTCTACGTCAACCTCGATGCCATTGCCAGGCAAGGCATGACGCTGCCCGACGAAATCCTGGAGACGGCGCGTGCGGTGACGCCCTGATACACCGCCAGCGGTCATTGCGGGCCGCGAGTGGAATGAATGGCTGTTGCAATCGGTTGCCGTCGATCGCTGACCGCGGCATTTTCGTTCTATACTCGCATTTTTCCAAAAAAATCAATCATGACGATGACCAGGCCTGATTGCCGGTCATCGGGGAGCCGCGTGCCGACGCGCGGTGAGGAGTCGCCGAATGCCCTTGAAAATAGTGTCCGACGCCCGCGCGGTAGGTATCGCCGTTGTGTTGTCGATGTTGCTGCTTCTGGCGGCCTGCAGCAAGGCTCCGCCACAAGTGCCGGGGGAGATGAAGGTTCCCGTGAGCGTGGTCACGGTGCAACCCCAGCGTGTCGATATTTACGACGAATTGCCAGGTCGTGTCGATGCGATCGAGGACGCGGAAATCCGCGCACGTGTCAATGGCGTCGTCACCAGAATCGATTTCGACCAGGGTAGTCGGGTCAAGGAAGGGCAACTTCTGTTCACGATCGACCCCGCGCCCTACATCGCCGCGCGTGATCAGGCGGCGGCGCAGCTCAAGCAGGCGCAGGCGAACGTGCTCAGTGCGCACTCGCTGGCCGAGCGTTACGCGCGGCTCGTCAAGGTGAACGCCGTCAGTCGCCAGGATTATGACAACGCGGTCGCGCAGAATGGCCAGGCGGTAGCGGCGGTGGCCGCCGCCAAAGCGGCGCTTGAAACCGCCCGTATCAATCTGGGGTACACCAAAGTGGTGTCTCCCATCGATGGGCGCACGGGCAAGGCGCTGGTGACGGTCGGGGCGCTGGTCAGCGCCAGCGCCGCCACACAGCTCGCGACGGTGCAGCGCATCGATCGGGTGTACGTCGACCTCACGCGCTCCACGGTCGAGCTGTTGAAACTGCGCCGGGCATTGGCAAACGGTCAGTTGACGTCGTCCGCGGGCGGTGCCGCGAAGGCGGTTGCCATCCTGGAAGACGGATCGCGCTATGCGCACGAGGGGAAGCTGCTGTTCGCGGGGATCAGCGTCGATCCCACCACGGGTCAGGTGAATCTGCGCGCCGAGTTTCCGAATCCCGAGGGTTTGCTGTTGCCGGGCATGTACGTTCGCGTCGAACTCGAACAGGGTGTCAATGATGCGGCGCTCATGGTGCCGCGCCAGGCGGTGCAGCGCTCGGCCGATGGCCTGAGCACGCTGATGCTGGTCGACGATGGCAAAGTGGCGCCGCGGGCGGTGGAACTCGGGCAGGCCGTCCATGGCCAGTGGATCGTTACGAAGGGCTTGAAGGCCGGCGACGTGGTGATCGTGGCGGGGTTCCAGAAAATACGCCCGGGCGCGCCGGTTGCCCCGGAGCCGTGGAATCCATCAAAGTGAGTGGGCATGCCACAGTTCTTCATCGATAGGCCCATTTTCGCGTGGGTGATCGCATTGGGCCTCGCACTGGCCGGTTTGCTGGCGATCCCCAACATGCCCGTTTCGCAATATCCGGATGTCGCGCCCCCCGCCATCCAGGTTCAGGCGTTCTATCCGGGGGCGTCCGCCGGGGATGTGGCAACATCCGTGGCAAGCGTGATCGAGAATCAGCTCAATGGCGCCAAAGGGCTGCTTTACTACGAGTCGGTCAGCGACTCGAACGGCCTGGCGCAGATCACGGCAACGTTCAAACCGGGCACCGATCCCGATTTCGCCCAGGTCGACGTTCAGAACCGCATCTCCAACGTCACGTCGCAGTTGCCCGCGGCGGTCATTCAGCAGGGATTGAAGGTCAATCAGGTCAATACGGGCTTCCTGATGGTGGTGACCCTGTCGTCGACCGACGGATCACTCGATCAGGCGGCGTTGGCCGATTATGTGACTCGCAACATCCAGAACGCCGTGTCGCGCGTGCCGGGGGTCGGGCAGTTTCAGTTGTTTGCCGCGCCGCGTGCCATGCGCATCTGGGTCGATCCCGACAAGCTGGTGTCGTACGACCTGAGCATGGCCGACGTCACCGGCGCCATCCAGCGGCAGAATGTCCTGATTTCGGGCGGCGTTCTTGGCTCGCCGCCCAATCCCGACAGCCAGCGGGTGACGGCGCCCATCGTCGTGAATGGGCAGCTGGCCACGGTCAAAGATTTTGGCGGCATCATTTTGCGCTCCAATGTCGATGGCTCGGCGGTTCACCTCTCGGACGTCGCACGTATCGAGGTGGGAGCCGACAACTACCAGTTCGGCGCGCGCCTCAACGGCAAGCCGACCGCGGCGTTCGCCATTTCGCTGTCGCCCGGGGCCAACGCGCTGGCGACGGCCAAGGGTGTCGAGAGCGAGATGGCGCAGCTGTCGCAGTTCTTCCCCGGCAACATCCGCTACGCCATACCGTACAACACCGCGCCCTACGTGCGGGTTTCCATCGAACAGGTCGTGCACACCCTGTTCGAGGCCATGGCGCTCGTGTTCGTGGTGATGTTCGTGTTCCTGCAGAATGTGCGCTACACCATCATTCCGGCGCTCGTCGTGCCCGTTGCCATTCTGGGTGCGTTGACGGTCATGTATGCGCTGGGGTTTTCCATCAATGTGCTCACGATGTTCGCCATGGTGCTCGCCATCGGGATCCTGGTGGATGACGCCATCGTGGTCGTTGAAAACGTCGAACGCATCATGGCCGAGGAGGGGTTGCCGCCCGTCGCCGCAACCAAGAAGGCCATGCCCCAGATCAGCGGAGCCATCATCGGCATCACGCTGGTATTGTCCACGGTGTTCCTGCCGCTGGCCTTCATGTCGGGTTCGGTTGGCATCATCTACCGCCAGTTTTCAGTGGCGATGTCGGTCTCCATCCTGTTCTCCGCATTCCTTGCCTTGTCGTTCACGCCGGCGTTGTGCGCCACCATTCTCAAACCGGTTCCACAAGGCCACCATGAGGCGAAGCGGGGATTTTTCGGCTGGTTCAACAAAGGGTTTGGCGCCACCACCCGGCATTACGAGCACTGGGTGGGACGTTCCCTGCATCGCACCGGGCGCCTCATGCTCGTCTACCTGATCCTGCTGGCGGGGCTGGGCTGGATGTATCTGCGCCTGCCGTCGTCGTTCCTGCCCGAGGAGGATCAGGGCTACATCGTGGCCAACATCGAGTTGCCGGCGGGCTCCACCGCCAACCGCACGATCGAAATCATCCGCAAGGTCGAAGCCTACTTCCGCGGCATCCCCGCCGTGAAAAACCTGATTACCGTACAGGGTTTCAGCTTCAACGGGAATGGGCTGAATTCCGCCATTGCCTTCGTCACCCTGAAAGACTTTGCGGAACGTACCAAGCCAGACCAATCGGCCCAAGCCATCGCGGCGGCTGCCATGCCTCGCCTGCTCTTCGGTTTGCCGGATGCTATGGTTTTCTCTATCGTCCCGCCGGCCATTTCGTCTCTCGGCAATGCGTCGGGTTTCGATCTGCGTCTCGAAGATCGCGGCGGCGCGGGGCAGGACGCCTTGCAGAGTGCTGCACAGCAGTTGTTGCAGATGGCCGCACGGGATCCGGTGCTGACACAGACGCGCATCACGGGGCTGGCTCCGGGGCCACGGCTCAGGGTCACGATCGATCGCAAAAAAGCGGCGGCGCTTGGCGTGGATTTTTCAGAGGTTGCGCAACTCATTTCGACGGCCATCGGCTCCGGCTACGTGGACAAGTTCACCAATATGGGCTGGGTGCAGAACGTCTGGGTGCAGGCCGACGACACCCATCGCATGGATCCGGACGATCTCATGCGCCTGCAGGCGCTGAACAATCAGGGCAGGATGGTGCCTCTGTCCGGCTTTGCCACTGCCGCCTGGGAGCAGGCGCCCGTCCAGATCGTGCGCTACAACAGCTACGATGCGATCCGCATCGGCGGTTCGGCGGCGCCGGGGTATTCCACCGGGCAGGCGATGGACGAGATGCAGAAGCTGGTCGCCAGGCTGCCGGGCAGTTACGGCTATGACTGGACGGGGCTGTCATACCAGGAAAAGCAGGCTGGCAGCCAGAGCGGAATCCTGTTGGGGCTTGCCATGCTGGTGGTGTTCATGGTTCTGGCGGCCCTGTACGAGAGCTGGGCGATTCCGCTGTCGGTGATGATGGCCGTTCCCCTGGGGATGCTGGGCGCGGTGGCGCTCATTGCCGCCAAGGGGATGTCCAGCGATGTCTACTTCCAGGTGGGGATGGTGACTGTGATAGGCCTTGCCGCGAAGAACGCCATCCTGATCGTCGAGTTTGCCAAGGACAAGGTTGCGGTCGGCGAGGATCTCCTGGCTGCCACCGTGGAGGCGGCTCGTATGCGCTTCCGGCCCATCCTGATGACTTCTTTTGCCTTCATCCTGGGCGTGGTGCCGCTGGTCGTGGCGCACGGCGCGGGCGCGGCAAGTCAGAATGCCGTCGGGCTGGGTGTCATGGGCGGTATGCTGGCCGCCACACCGCTGGCAGTGCTGTTCGTACCCACGTTCTTCGTCGTCGTCCTGCGGCTGTTCAAGACGAAGCCCAAGCTGTTGAGCGCACATGCGGCAGAGGCGTTTCAGTCCCATGGCGCCGCGACCGCGCCGTCGAACGGCCCACCCCCCGCGGTACGTGGCTCCCTCGGCGAGGAAGAATCATGAGCCGGCGCCTCTGTTGCGCGTTCGCCCTGTCGTCGATCGTCGCGCTCGCGTTTTCGGGCTGTTCGCTCGCGCCCAGGTATGAACGCCCCGCCAACCCTGCGGCCGACCGCTATCCAGCCTATTCGGGGCTGCCGCCGGGCAACGCCACGGCGGGGGCCGTGACTTCCAGCGTGCAGGTGGCGGCCGATCTTGGCTGGCGCCAGTTCTTCCGCGATCCCCAACTCAAGGACCTGATCGAGGTCGCCCTGGCGAACAATCGCGACCTGCGCGTGGCGATCGAGCGCGTGGAGGCGGCCCGCGCCCAGTATGGCATCACGCAGAGCGATCGCTGGCCAACGATAGGGGTGGGCGCGCAGGGTTCGATAATCCGCTATCCCGCCGACATCCGCGCGGGCGGCGCCAGCGCGCCCAGCGTGTCGCGCTCGGTTCTGGCCGGCGTGGGAATGACGGCGTTCGAACTCGATTTCTTCGGCCGCCTGAAGAATCTCAGCGAGGCGGCCTATCAGCAAGTGCTCGCTACGGATCAGGCGCGCCGCAGCGTGCACATCAACCTGGTGGCGCAGGTGGCAGAGGCGTATTTCCGTTTGCGCGCGGCACAGGAACAGTACCAGTTGGTGCGCAAGACGCTGGTGTCGGATCGGCAATCGTACGATCTCGTGAAAACCCGTTTCGACAACGGCGTGGCCAGTTCTCTCGACCTGAACCAGGCGGAGAGCCAGCTCAATACCGCGCAGGCTGATTTGCAAACTACCCTGCGCAATCAGGGGCAGGCCGGCAATGCATTGTTGCTGCTGGTGGGTACGCGCGTTCTTCCCGATCTTGCCGCCTCGATGCCATTCGAGCGCGACCGGCTGGTGAGCGCGGTGCCGGTGGGTTTACCGTCGCAGCTGCTGGAGCGGCGGCCCGACATCGTCGAGGCCGAGGACCAGTTGCGGGCCGCCAACGCCAGCGTGGGGGCGGCGCGCGCGGCGTTCTTTCCGCACATCTCGCTGACGGGGTTGCTGGGATTCGGCAGCAATCAGCTGGCGGGGCTGTTCGGCGCGCAGAATCACTATTGGTCGCTGGCGCCTTCCGTTCAGATTCCATTCCTGTCGGGCGCCGTCATCAACAATCTGGCGTTGGCCAAAGCCAACAAGAAAATTGCCGTCTCGCAGTACGAGAAGTCGGTCCAGACCGCATTCCGGGAGGTGGCCGACGCGCTGGCCGGAGAAGCCACTTATTCGCGTCAGCTCGATGCCCTGCGCGCCCTGCAGAAAACAACGCAGGCCACGCTCGATCTTGCGCGCTTGCGCTACCGCACGGGGGTGGACAGCTTCCTGCAGGTGCAGACCGCGGAAGTGAATCTCTATGCGGTGCAGAGCAGTCTGCTGCAAACCGGCCTGGATTCCTTGCTTAACCGCATCGATTTGTATGCCGCCCTGGGGGGTGGCTGGCTGGCGGATTCCGCGAGTCCGATCGCGTCGGCACCGATCGAAACGGCGGGCGGCGCACCGCGCCGGTAGGTGCCGCCCTGGGGCCAGCGTCAAAACGGGTATAGTCGAGTGGGTATCGGTACAGGTATCGCCACGTTCGACATCCGCGGCATCCCGACGCAAAACGGATAGGATCGGGCGGGCAACGGGGCGAGGCCGCAATGAATTTCACGAGGCAATTCCTTATGATCGAGCTGGGCGTCAACATCGACCACGTCGCGACGCTGCGACAGCAGCGCCTTACCACTTACCCTGACCCGGTGCGGGCCGCGCTGTGCGCGGAGGATGCGGGCGCCGACCTCATCACGCTGCACCTGCGTGAAGACCGGCGCCATATTCAGGATGCCGATGTGACGGCAATTCGTGGCGCGCTGCGCACGCGCATGAATCTGGAGTGCGCGATCACCCCCGAAATGATAGAAATCGCGTGTCGCGTCGGACCGGACGATGTCTGCCTGGTGCCCGAGAGACGACGGGAGCTGACCACCGAGGGCGGACTGGACGTGGCTGGGCAGCGGGCGGCGGTCGAGCGCGCCGTAGATCGGCTGCGAGGCGCTGGAATACGAGTGTCCCTGTTCATCGACCCCGATCCGGATCAAATAGAGGCGGCGTCGCGCGTCGGCGCAACTGTCATCGAACTGCACACCGGGGCGTTCGCCAATGCCGTCGATGCCACGGTGGCGCAGCGGGAGCTGGAACGGGTGCGCGTCGGCATTGCGCGCGGCGTGGGTCTGGGGCTGCGCGTGAACGCCGGCCATGGCCTGCACTACGAAAATGTTGGCGCGATTGCGGCGCTGCCTGGCCTGTCGGAGCTGAACATTGGCCATGCGATCATTGCGCGCGCGCTGTTCGACGGCCTCGACAAGGCAGTGCGCGACATGAAGGCGCTGCTCGTGTCGGCGCGCTGAGCGTTCAAGCGTCTTTTCCGCTGGGCTGTCCGGCTGGTCCGGGCACCGCCGAATCAACCAGACGACACATGATCAGTTGCAAGAGGTGACATGGCTGAGACTCCCATTGATTTTCTGTTGTCGCGCCGCTCCGTTCGATTCGTCGAGGCGCCTGGACCGACGGACGAGGAATTGTCACTGATCTTTCAGGCGGCGGTACGCGCACCCGACCACGGAAAGCTCAGGCCGTGGCGATTTGCCTTGCTTCGCGGTGATGCCATCGCGCGTCTGGTCGATTTTGCAATTGCATCGGTCAATGCGTCCGACCATCCGATGCGCCCCGAGAAAGAGGCGTCGACGCGGCGCTGGCTTGCGCGGGTGCCGGTGCTGATCGCCGTGGCGTGCCGCCTGGACTACAGCAACCCGCGCATTCCCGAGCATGAAAGAATGCTGTCGACAGGGGCCGCTGTCACGCATATGCTGATTGCCGCCCATACGCTTGGGTATGGCGCGTATTGGAGCACCGGCCTGGGAACTTCGAACAGCGAAGTGGCGGCCGCGCTGGGCTTCGACCCACTCGACTACCGGTTCATGGGGTACGTGACGCTGGGTACGCCCATCGACCCACCGCGCCCGGTGATTCGGCCCGAGTGGTCGGAGTTCGTGGCGCAATGGACTGGACCCCTCACCTGAGGCACTGCGGTCGATTGGCAGCCGATGATTTCCGAATCCGACGGCCCCCGCGGCCATGCCTTAGCTTTTCGCAGCATGATCGATAATGTTCCTGACACCCGCCGTCAACGCGGCAACCGATTCCGTGCCGGGCGCAAGCAGCCGGGCGCGGCCGCGCTGGTCGAAAATGTAGACGCCACGGCTGTGCGTCACGACGTAGTCGTCTTTGTCGGCGGTAGTGGGTTTTTCTATCTGGTAGGCGACGCGATAGCGGCGCGCCACGTCGGCGATCTGGTCTTCAGTGCCGGTCAGCCCGATGGCGCCCTTGTAGAACGCATCGACGTAGGTTTGCAGCTTGCCGGGGGTATCGCGATGCGGGTCCACGCTGACGAACACGATTTGCGCCTTGTTCGCGTCGGCACCGAGGTTCTTCATGACTTGGGCGAGTTGTGCCATTGTCGTCGGACACACGTCGGGGCAGCTGGAGTAGCCGAAGTACAGCAGTACGACTTTGCCCTTGAATGCTTTCTGCGTGACGACTTTGTCGCCGACACCCTCCAGCGTGAAGCGCAGGTCGGGCAGGAACCCACGGATATTGTGAATGGCCGCCGCCGCGTCGGCCGGTGGTGGCGCCGCGTGAGCCGCCACGCCCGTGGCCAGCAATGTGGCGATGATGATCGAGTGAAGAATGCGACGCATGAGGTTTGTCCAAAAAAAGAAACTCAGCGCGGTGCCGCCGTGGCCGGAACCATGCCGCTGTGGCGCAGCAGGGCGTCGACCGACGCCGGCCGCCCGCGAAAGGCGATGAACGAGTCCGCGGCGGGTCTGGATCCGCCAGTGGCGAGTATTTCGTCGCGAAACCGCCGACCCGTTTGCGGATTCAAGGTGTCGTGCGCCCCGTCCGCATCGCGCAGCGCGGTTTCTTCGAATGCCGCGTAGGCGTCGGCCGACAGCACTTCGGCCCATTTGTAGCTGTAATAGCCGGCGCCGTACCCGCCCGCGAATATATGGGAGAAGCTGTGTGCGAAGCGGCTCCATGGCGGTGGGAACAGTACCGCGACGTCTTGGCGTACGGCGTCGAGTGCCTGCGTGACCTGGGCGATGTCCAATCCCGATCGCCGCTCGTGGATGCTCATGTCGAACAGCGCGAATTCGATTTGCCGCACGGTTTGCATGCCGCTCTGGAAATTGCGCGCCGCCAGCAGCTTGTCGAAGAGCGCACGCGGCAACGCCGCGCCGGTGTCCACATGAGCCGACAGCCGTCGCAGGACGGGCCACTCCCAGCAAAAATTCTCCATGAACTGCGACGGAAGCTCGACCGCGTCCCACTCGACGCTGGAAAAAGGGGATGCGGCGGGTTCGTCCACCCGCGACAGCAGGCAATGGAGCGCATGGCCAGTTTCGTGAAACAGAGTGGTGACCTCGTCATGAGTCAACAGGGCCGGGGCGGTGCCGTCGGGGCGGGAGAAATTGCAGGTAAGGTAGGCGACCGGGGTGCGCACGCCGCGCGGCGTGCGGTGCCGTTTGCGTTCGACATCGACCCACGCGCCGCCTTGCTTGCCTTCGCGCGCGTAAAGGTCGAGCAGCAGGTGCCCGCGCAGTTCGCCGTCCGTCGATTCCAGGCGTATGGCCCGCACATCCCGATGCCACGCGGCGACGGTGACGGGCCGGGCAACCACGCCGAACAGCCGCTCGACGACTTCGAAAAGGCCCCGCAGTACTTTTGGCTCGGTGAAGTAGTATTTGATTTCGTCGTCGGAATAATCGTATTGGCTTTCCCGCAATCGCTCGGACGCGAATGCGATGTCCCACGGTTCGAGGCTGTTCAGGGCCAGGTGTTCGCGCGCGAACACCTGGAGTTCGACAAGATCGCGGCGGGCATAGGAGGAGGCGCGGTCCGCAAGCTTGCGCAAAAACCCGGTGACCTCTTCGGGTTGCCTCGCCATGCGTGTTTGCAGCGCCAGCGCCGCGTAGCTTGAATAGCCCAGGAGCGAGGCTTCTTCACTGCGCAGCGCGAGAATTTCTTCGATGAGCGGCGTATTGTCGAATGCGTGGTCGCCCAGTTCCGATGCCAATGTCGCCCGGCTTCGGTAGCAGGTTTCACGCAGCGATCGATTTTGCGCGTACTGCATGATCGGAAGGTAACAGGGCATTTTCAATGTCAGCTTCCAGCCGGCGCGCCCGTCGTCTTGCGCCGCCTGGCGCGCCGTGCGAACGACGTCGGCCGGCACGCCTTGCAGCCGCGCCTCGTCGTCGACGAAAAGCGTCCAGCGGTCGCGCGCATCGAGCACGTTCTCCGAGAATTTCTGGGCAGCCAGCGCCAGCCGCTCGATTACCTGTTGGTAGCGGTCCCGCGGCGCGCCCTGAAGTTCGACTCCGCCCAGCCGGAAGTCGCGCAGCGCAAGCGTGATGATGCGCTGGCGCACGGGCGCCAGCGACGCGAAGGCATCGCTGGCGCGTAGCCGCTGGTATTGCGCGTAAAGCCCCGCGTGCTGGCCCATCCAGGTCGAGAATGCCGTAATGCGCGGCAGACACCGGTTGTAGGCCTCGCGCAGCGCCGGCGTGTCGACCACGGCGTTCAGATGACTGATCACCGACCAGGCGCGCCATAGTGGCTCGGTCGCGTCTTCCACCGGTTCGACGAAGTCTGCCCAGGTGGCTTGCCTTGCGGGGTCGGCAGCGGCTTCGGCGGTCGAGCGCGCCGCCGCAATGAGGTGATCGATGGCCGGTTCCACGTGCTCTGCGCGAATCGCGCCGTAATCGACCAGTTCGTCGATCGAGCCAAGCAAGGGGTTTGCGGTCATGATGCGGCGGGGTGCTTTTCCGTTGAAAGCGCGATCTTCATCAGGTCGGCCACCGTGGTGACTTCGAGCTTTTCCATGATATTGGCGCGATGCGCTTCGACCGTCTTGATGCTGATGTTCAGATCGCCCGCAATCTGTTTGTTCAGCCGGCCTGCGACGATGCGCTCCAGAACCTGCTGTTCGCGCGCGGTCAGGCGGCCGAGCACTTCCAGATGGTTTTTTTCAACCTGAGCCTGCGACACCCGATCGGACGCCTCGCGCAGCATGCGTCCGACGATGGTTCGCAACTCGGTCTCGTTGAACGGCTTCTCGAGAAAGTCGACGGCACCTTTCTTCATGGTGGAAACCGCCATGGGCACATCGCCATGGCCGGTGATGAACACGACGGGCAGAGGGGCTTTTCTGGCGATCAATTCTTCCTGGAGCTCCAGCCCGCTCATGCCGGGCATGCGCACGTCGGCGATGAGCACGCCCACCTGCTCGGCATCGTACGCGCTGAGGAATTCCTCGGCGCGATCGAAGCTGCGAACCCGGTAGCCGTTGGCTTCAAGGAGCCAGCGCAACGAATCGCGCACGGCTTCATCATCGTCCACGATGAAGATGGTGCTGGGGGAATCGGGCGTAGTCATACCTGCAACTCCTGAGAGGTATCGGCGTTGTGCGGCGCTTGCGATACCGCACACGGCAGTGTAAAGCGGAAAATGGTACCACCATCGGGATTGGCGACCGCCCACAGCCGACCGTGATGTGACTCTATGATCGTACGGCAGATATTCAGGCCCATGCCCAGGCCCTCCGATTTGGTGCTGTAGAAGGGCTCGAACAGGCGTTCGGGATCACGCAGGCCATAGCCGCGGTCCACGACGGCGATCTCGACGAAGGGGCTTTGGTCGGTGATGACGACATGCAGGGTGCGGTGTTCGCTTTTCTCCATGGCTTCAACCCCGTTTTTCAGCAGATTCAGCAGGACTTGTTCGATCAGGATGGGGTCGGCCATGACATCGGGCAGTGATTCGGGAAAGTGCGGCTGGATGTCGATCTGACGTTTGCGCGCGTCGATATCGGCGAAACCGATGGCGTTGTCGACGATGCGCGCCAGAACGACGCGCTGGCGGCGTGGTTCGCTGCGCTTGACGAACTCGCGGATGCGGCTGATGATCTTGCCGGCGCGTTCGGCCTGACCGGCCGCCTTCTCGAGTGCCTCGATCAGCTGTTCGGGCCGCGGGTCGCCGCCGCGCAGCATGGCGACCGCGCCCATGCTGTAGTTGGTGATGGCGGTCAGCGGCTGATTGAGTTCGTGCGCCAGCGACGATGCCATTTCACCCATGGTGGTCAAGCGGCTGGTGAGCTGAATCTTTTCCTGCTGTATGCGGGACGCTTCTTCGTGCCGTCTGCGCTCGGTGATGTCACGCGCCACCTGGAGGCGTACGCGGCGGCCGTCCGTCCATGCCAGGATGCGGTGGTGAACCTCGAACCAGCGCTGCGACGATGCGGAAAAGGTTTCAATGGTTTCGTCGGTGAACCGCCCAAGCCGTCCCCCCAGCAGTTCGGCGTGCCCGCCCGACTGGGCGCCGAAAAAGCGGCGATATGTACGATTGGCGAACAGGAGTTCCAGCCCGTCGGTCGTGTCGGCCACGACCGAGATCGCATCGTCCAGCCCTTCGAGCACGGTCATGAAACGCTCGTGTGCGGCCGTGAGCGCCTCGCGGATGCGTTTCGGTTCCGTGATGTCCGTCATGGATGTCATCCATCCAATCTGTTCGCCGCTGGGGTCGCGCAGCGGCGATACATACATGCGCGCCGTGAAGCGGGAGCCGTCGCGGCGCTGCGCCTCGATCTCCAGGCCGCTGCTGGGGGTGCGGCCCGACAGCAGCAATTCCAGGGTTTCCTGATGCTGAGCGAAGCGCCCCGGAACCCAGTAGGGGAATGGCGTGGTGCGGCCGATGAGGTCGGCTTCGTTCCAGCCGATCATGCGGCAGAACGCCGGGTTGACGTAGGCAATGCGGCCGTGCATGTCGAACACGCGCATGCCGGTGGACATGGAGTTCTCCATGGCGCGGCGGAATCCGGTTTCAGCGATCAACGCCGATTCGGCCCGGCTGCGAAAGCGCGTGTAGCGCCACAATGCAAGCAGACTGACGACGATCACGCACGACAGAGCGACGACGACCATGATGAGCCGCTCCTGCCGCGTTTCTTCGTCGATGGTCACGAACATCACGCTGTCGTTGTGCAGCCGCTGCAGCCAGATGAATGCCCCCATCACGCATAAATACAGTATGAGGACGAGTACCGGCGTCAACCAGTACAGGCCACGGCGATTGCGGTTCGCCTGATCGTAAAACGTGGTCGGAATGAGGGATTTCTTCGACGAACTGGCCATGAGCGGCATCCGGCGGGACATAGCGCATTTTAGACCGCCGCGCGTTCGACAGTAACCGGAACGCAATGTTCAGGGTTCTGGTATATCGTTCCTTTAATTTCACATTATGAAAATCAATGCCGTAAAGTGAAATTTGACTTGATCGCAAGCCGGGTCTTTCCTAGAATGGATAGAGTAATCCACGGTGCGTCGGCGTAACCCTCAAGCCGATGGTTTCGTGCTGACGGGCGCGCAATCCGCCCCGCCCGCTGCCGGCCACCAGACAATGCCATCCAGACCAAGGAGCCCCAGATGTCTTCTCTTGAAACCACTACCGCGGTCGTGGCCGCCGACGAAGCCCTGGAAACCCAGGAATGGCTCGAAGCGCTCGAGTCGGTACTCGGCCACGAAGGGCCCGAACGCGCCCACTTCCTCATCGAGAAGCTCATCGATCTGGCGCGGCGATCGGGGGTCAATATACCGTACTCGCTCAACACGGCTTATATAAATACCATACCGGCCGGCAGCGAGCCATCTTATCCCGGCAATCTCGAACTGGAACAGCGAATTCGCGCGTACGTGCGGTGGAACGCCATGGCCATGGTCGTCAAGGCCAATCGCGTCCATCCGGCCGATGGTGGCAGCCTGGGCGGCCATATTGCCTCGTTCGCATCGCTGGCCACCATGGTGGCGTGCGGACAGAACCATTTCTGGCATGCCGAAACCCCCGACCATGGCGGCGATCTGGTCTATTTCCAGGGGCATTCCTCACCCGGTAACTACGGGCGCGCGTATCTCGAAGGGCGGCTCACAGAGGACCAGGTCAACCATTTCCGTCAGGAAATCGGTGGCCATGGGCTGCCGTCTTATCCGCATCCGAAACTATTGCCCGAGTTCTGGCAGTTTTCGACCGTCTCCATGGGACTCGGGCCGATGATGGCCGTCTATCAGGCGCGGTTTCTGAAGTATCTGCAGGCGCGCGGCATTGCCGATACCAGCAAGCGCAAGGTATGGGTGTTCGTGGGGGACGGCGAGGTCGACGAGCCCGAAACGCTGGCGGCACTTGGCCTTGCTTCGCGCGAACACCTCGATAATCTCATTTTCATCGTCAACTGCAATCTGCAGCGCCTCGACGGGCCGGTTCGCGGCAACGGCAAGATCATTCAGGAATTGGAAGGGGCCTTCCGTGGCCGCGGCTGGAACGTTATCAAGCTGATCTGGGGCAGCCGCTGGGATCCGCTGCTGGAGCGCGACAAGGAAGGCATACTGCTGCGCATCATGGAAGAGTCGGTCGATGGCGAGTATCAGGCGTACAAGGCCAATGACGGCAAATTCGTGAGCGATCACTTCTTCGGCAAACATCCCAAGCTGCTCGAAATGGTCAAGCACATGAGCGACGAGGACATCTGGCACCTGAACCGCGGCGGCCATGATCCGTACAAGGTGTACGCCGCGTTCGCCGCCGCCAGTGAACACAAGGGCGAACCCACCGTCATTCTGGCAAAGACCGTCAAGGGGTATGGCATGGGCCACGTGGGCCAGGCCAAGAATCCCACCCACCAGCAGAAGAAGCTCGACGATGCGTCGGTGCGCGAATTCCGCGACCACTTCAACATTCCGGTTCCCGACGACCAGCTCGAAGCGCTGCCCTATGTGAAGCCGCCGGAAGACGCGCCTGAAATGAAGTACATGCACGAGCGCCGCAAAGCGCTGGGCGGCTACCTGCCGCATCGGCGCACGCACGCCGACGAGCACCTGAAAGTTCCCGAACTCTCCGTTTTCAAGGCGGTGCTCGAACCGACGATCGAAGGGCGGGAAATTTCGACGACGCAGGCCTTCGTCCGGGTGCTGAACCAGCTGCTGCGCGACAAGACACTGGCGCCGCGCGTGGTGCCGATTCTGGTCGACGAGTCGCGCACGTTCGGCATGGAGGGCCTGTTCCGGCAGATCGGCATCTATGCGCCGGGCGGGCAGAAGTACACGCCGGTCGATCGCGATCAGGTCATGTACTACCGCGAAGCGGCCGACGGGCAGCTGCTGCAGGAAGGCATCAACGAAGAGGGCGGCTTCAGTTCCTGGCTGGCGGCGGCCACGTCGTATTCGACCAGCAACCGCATCATGATCCCGTTCTTCGCGTACTACTCGATGTTCGGCTTCCATCGGTTCGGGGACATGGCATGGGCGGCGGGCGACATGCTGGCGCGCGGTTTCCTGCTGGGCGGCACCGCCGGGCGCACGACCCTGAACGGCGAAGGCCTGCAGCACGAGGACGGCCACAGCCACATCCTGTTTTCGATGATTCCGAACTGCGTGTGCTACGACCCGGCCTTTGCGCATGAGCTGGCCGTCATCCTGCAGGACGGCCTCAAGCGCATGATCGAGAACCAGGAGAATGTCTTCTATTACATCACGGTCATGAACGAGAACTATCCGCAGCCGGGGTTGCAGTCCGGCCAGGAGGAAGGAATTCTGCGCGGCTTGTACAAGCTCAAATCGCTCGGCGAGGGTGGGCCGCGCGTTCAGCTCATGGGCTCGGGCACGATTCTGCGCGAAGTTCTCGATGCCCAGGCGCTGCTGCACGATGATTGGCAGGTCGGGTCCGACGTCTGGAGCGTGACCAGCTATACCGAGCTGCGCCGCGACGGGCTGGATTGCGAACGCAACAACCTTCTGCATCCGGAAGCCGCGCCCATGGTGCCTTACGTCACTCGGCAGCTCGAGGGTTCGGAGGGGCCCATCGTCTCGTCCACCGATTACGTCAAGGCGTTCAGCGACCAGATCCGACCGTACATCCCGAAAGGGCGGGCGTTCAAGGTTCTGGGCACCGACGGGTTTGGGCGCTCTGATTTCCGCAGCAAGCTGCGCGAGCATTTCGAGGTGGATCGTCACTTCGTCGTGCTGGCAGCGCTCACCGCCCTGGCCGACGAGGGCGCCATCCCCCGGGCGAAAGTTGCCGAGGCGATAAAGAAGTACGATATCGATCCCGACAAAGCCAACCCGCACCATGCCTGACCTGGGGAGACACGCATGAGCAGCATTGAAATAAAGGTGCCGGATATCGGTGACTTCAGCGAAGTCGAGGTGATCGAGGTATTGGTTGCCGAGGGCGACACCATCACCAAGGAGCAGAGCCTGATCACGGTGGAGTCTGACAAGGCGTCCATGGAAATCCCGTCGTCAGCGGCCGGCGTGGTGCGGTCGCTCAAGGCAAAAGTCGGTGACAAGGTGAAGGAAGGGTCGGTCATCCTCTCGCTCGAAGCGGCAGAAGACGGCGTGTCGGCGCAATCCGCCGCCGGAACGGCAAGTGTGCCGGCGGTCGGTAAAACAGCGGAAGTGGCAAGTGCCGGGGCCGCGGCGGTGGCGGAAACGACTGCCGCCGCGCCAGCCGCTGTCGCTACGCCACCCATTTCCACGCCGGCCTCGCCGCCGGTCGTGGCGCCGCGGGAATCGCCGGCACCGGGTCAGCCGCGGGCCGGCGGCACGCCGGGCAATCTGCCGTACGCGTCGCCGTCGGTGCGCAAGTACGCCCGCGAGTTGGGCGTCGATCTCTCACTGGTGACGGGAACCGGCGCGAAGCAGCGTATCACGCACGAAGATGTCCGCGCGTTCGTCAAGCAGGCAGTGTCGCCGGACCGGCTCGCGGCCGGTGGCGCAGGCTTGAGCGTGCTGGAGTGGCCCAAGGTCGATTTCGCGAAGTTCGGTCCCGTTGAAACCCGGCCATTGTCGCGGATCAAGAAGATTTCCGGTGCGAATCTGCACCGCAACTGGGTGATGATTCCGCATGTCACCAACAACGACGTTGCCGATGTCACCGACCTCGAAGCCTTGCGCGCCCAGCTCAACAAAGAAAATCAGAAGAGCGGGCCGAAAGTGACGATGCTGGCGTTCCTTATCAGAGCCGTGGTGGCGTCACTGAAGAAATTCCCCGAACTCAATGCATCGCTGGATGGCGACAATCTGGTTTTCAAGCGGTATTACCACATCGGTTTCGCGGCCGATACGCCCAATGGGCTTGTCGTGCCGGTGTTGCGTGATGCGGATGCGAAGGGAGTCATGGAAATCGCGGCAGAGACGGCCGATCTGGCCCGTCAGGCGCGTGAAGGGAAGTTGTCCCCCTCGCAGATGCAGGGCGGGTGCTTTTCGATTTCGTCGCTGGGCGGCATAGGCGGAACGTCCTTCACCCCCATCATCAATGCGCCCGAAGTTGCCATACTGGGCGTATCGCGCGCGGCGATCGCGCCGGTGTGGAATGGGCAGGCCTTCGCGCCGCGCCTGATGCTGCCATTGTCCTTATCCTACGACCACCGCGTCATCGATGGCGCGCTCGCGGCCAGATTCAACGCGTATCTGGTATCGCTGCTGGCCGACTTCCGCCGCATCGCGCTATAGGAGTCACTGATGAGTACGGTTGATCTCACAGTACCCGATATTGGCGACTTCAGCGCTGTGGAAGTCATCGAGATTCTGGTTGCCGAAGGCGACACGATCGCGCCCGAACAGAGCCTCGTCACCGTGGAGTCCGACAAGGCTTCCATGGAGATTCCGGCCGAGCGCGGCGGCGTGGTGACGTCGGTACTGGTAAAGATAGGCGACAAGGTTTCACGCGGCACACCGGTCGTGCGCATTGAAGCGGGATCGGGGGCGGCGGCCGGGACGAATGCCGCCGCAAGCGTCGGCGTGGCCGCGGACACGCGCCCCGCGGTAGAGGCATCGGGGAATGGCACCGGCATGCTGGCCGCGCCAGCGGCCGTCCAGACGACGCCGCGCCAGACTCAGGTAGAACTGCAGGCGTCCGCCTATGGCGGCAGGGCCGACATCGAATGTCAGGTACTCGTGCTTGGCGCGGGGCCCGGCGGATACTCGGCGGCCTTCCGCGCGGCCGATCTCGGCCTTGACGTGGTGCTGGTGGAACGCTATGCGACGCTTGGCGGCGTCTGCCTGAATGTCGGTTGCATCCCGTCCAAGGCACTGCTGCACACTGCCGCCGCCACCGAGGAAGCGCTGGCCCTGGCGTCACACGGAATAACGTTTGCCGCGCCTGTCATCGACCTCGACAAGGTGCGTGCCTACAAGGACGGCGTGGTCGGCAAGCTGACCGGCGGCCTGGCCGCCATGGCGCGGGCGCGCAAGGTTCGGGTCGTCACCGGCACGGGCGAATTCATCGACCCGCTCCACCTGTCGGTGCGTCTGGCCGACGATTCGACGACGGTGGTGAAGTTCGCGTCGGCGATCATCGCGGCAGGCAGCGAATCGGTCAAACTTCCGTTCATGCCGCGTGACGACCGCATCGTGGATTCAACGGGCGCGCTGCGCCTGGCCGCGATCCCGAAGAAAATGCTTCTCGTGGGGGGCGGCATCATCGGGCTGGAAATGGGTACGGTCTATTCCGCGCTGGGCAGCCGCCTCGACGTCGTCGAGATGCTCGACGGGCTGATGATGGGCGCCGACCGCGATCTGGTCAGGGTCTGGCAGAAGATGAATGGCGGGCGCTTCGACCACATCATGCTGAAAACCAAGACCATCGGGGCCGAAGCGCGCGACGATGGCATCTGGGTGAGCTTCGAGGGGGCGCAGGCGCCGTCCGGGGCGCAGCGGTACGACCTCGTGCTGCAGGCGGTGGGGCGCGCGCCCAACGGTAGAAAAATAGGCGCGGAGAAAGCTGGCGTGCAGCTCACCGACCGGGGCTTCGTTCCGGTCGACGGGCAGATGCGTACCAACGTGCCGCATATCTACGCGATCGGCGATATCGTCAGTCAACCCATGCTGGCGCATAAAGCCGTCCATGAAGGCCACGTGGCGGCGGAAGCCATTGCGGGCCGAAAAAGCTATTTCGACGCGCGCGTCATCCCGTCGGTGGCCTATACCGATCCGGAAGTCGCGTGGGTGGGGCTCACCGAAGAGTCCGCGCGTCGGGATGGAATCGAGATCCGCCGCGGAATGTTTCCCTGGGCGGCATCGGGTCGCGCCATCGCGAATGGCCGCGACGAGGGATTCACCAAGCTGCTGTTCGATGCGTCCACGGATCGGGTGGTGGGTGGCGGCATCGTTGGCACCCACGCGGGCGACCTCATCAGCGAAGTCGCGCTGGCGATCGAAATGGGTGCCGACGCCGTCGACATCGGCAGGACCATACATCCGCATCCAACCCTGAGCGAGTCCATAGGCATGGCGGCGGAGGTTGTAGAAGGGGCCTGCACCGACCTGCCTCCGGCGCGCGGCGGCTAGTCGGGCGCCGGGGCCGGGCGGCGCGTTCTTTCTTTGGGCGGGTGCTATCATCGGGCCCGCCTCTTCTTCTTCCACAATTGTCATGTCTCTTCCAAAGCCGGGCAGCGACGCCACGCTGAGTCAGTGGTTGGCTTACGTCGGGTCGTTGCATCACATTCCCATCGAATTGGGCCTGGACCGCGTGCGAGAAGTCGCGAACCGCCTCGGCGTGGACTCACCGGCGGTCAAAATCGTCGTTGGTGGAACGAACGGGAAGGGGTCGACGTGCGCAATGCTCGATTCGGTGCTGCTCGCGGCGGGCTATACGGTGGGCACGTATACCTCGCCGCACCTCATCGATTTCAATGAGCGCATACGCATCAACGGCGAATTCGCATCCGATGCGCAAATCATCGCGCAATTCGACGCGGTGGAGGATGCGCGCGGCGAAGTGTCGCTGACCTATTTCGAATACACCACGCTGGCGGCGCTGCGTTTGTTCCAGCAGGCGGCGCTGGACGTGCTGGTGCTCGAAATCGGGTTGGGGGGGCGGCTGGACGCGGTCAACATCGTCGATGCCGACTGTTCCGTGGTGACGAGCGTCGATCTGGATCATACCGAGTGGCTGGGTGACACGCGGGAAAAGATCGGGTGGGAGAAAGCCCATATCTATCGCGCCGGGCGCCCCGCCATTTGTGCCGACCCCATGCCGCCCAGCACGCTCGTCGACTATGCGCACAGCATCGGCGCCGACCTGTGGCGCTTCGGCCACGACTTCAATTACTCCGGCGACCGACTGCAGTGGGCCTATGGCGGCCGCACCCGGCGGCGTACCGGCCTGGGTTACCCGGCGCTGCGGGGCGCGAATCAATTATTGAATGCTTCGGCCGCGCTGGCCGCGCTCGAGTCCCTCGAGGGTCGTCTGCTCGTGCCGCAGCAGGCCGTGCGGCTGGGTCTGGTGCAGGCGGCGCTGCCGGGGCGCTTCCAGGTTCTTCCGGGCCTGCCCATCACGGTTCTGGACGTCGCGCACAATCCGCACGCGGCGGCGGCGCTTGGGCAAAGTCTCGACACCATGCAGCACTTCCCCGTCACGCATGCCGTGGTCGGCATGCTCAGAGACAAAGACATCGCGGGCGTCATTTCACGTCTTGCGACGCGCGTCGATCATTGGTATTGCGCGACGCTTGGAGGGCCGCGCGGCACTACAGGCGATGCCCTGGCCGAGATCGTCCGGCGCGTCACCGCGGCTGCGCCCGGCCGCGCGAATACCGCGGTTCCGTCCACCGAAGCGCATCGAGAAGGCTCGCGCGTCGTCGCCCGCGCCGTGCGCCAGCATCACAAAGAGCCGGTTTCCGTCACGAGCTTCCAAAATCCAGAAGAGGCGTTCGCGGCGGCGCGTGGGCATGCCACGGACAATGATAGAATTCTCGTGTTTGGCTCTTTTGCAACGGTGGGGCCGGTGCTGCAGTCGCTTTCGCGCAAGGTGGATTGACGTTCCTGGGTTCGCGCTCCAGCAGGTGGTCAGGATTTTGCTCTATGGGATTATTCTCTCGCAACGAGTCGTCCGCTGATTCCGGCACACGCCGGGGATCGCGTAGCACGGCCGCGGGCGACGCGGGTGCTTCCGAATTGCGTGGCCGCGCCCGCCGCCGCCTGATCGGGGCGATCGTCCTGATCGTTGCGGCGGTGGTCATTTTGCCCATGCTGTTCAGCCGGCCGCCCAGCACCGAAAAAACGCCAACCGTGGCGCAAGTCACCATTCCGGCGGCACCACCCATCAATCCGGTCACGCCGGCACCCGCGTCGCCCGACGCGAACAGCGCCGTCAGCCAGGAGCCGTTGCCGGCGCCGCCGCCGATCCAGCCAAACGACACCGGCGTCCAGCCGGCGGCGCCCGGCCCGGTGAATTCCTTGCCCCCCAACCAGACGGGTTCCGCGGCGCAGGCCAATAATGCGTCACCCGAGCCGTCCGCACCTGAAAAGAAAGTGGTGAAGAAACCGGCCGAGAAGAACCATGAGCCACCGGCCGAGCCGGAGCATCGGGCGGCAAACGACCGCGGGAAAGAGACACGGCCGCGGGTAGTGGATCGTGGCCCAGGGTCGACGGTAGATCGCGTCAAACGCACTGACGATGGCTCCGTGGCACTGGCGTTGCTGCAGGGACGCTCGCCCGGCCAAGCGGCACCAGGCACGAACGACCGTGGCAGATTCGTGCTGCAGATTGCCGCCTACACCGTCAAGGCGGATGCCGAATCGCGCCGCGGCCGGCTTGCGGCGGCGGGGGTGACCAACGCCTACGTGGAATCGGGCGTGTCATCGGGCAAAACCACTTATCGCCTGCGCGTTGGGCCGTTTTCCACGCGCGAAGCCGCTCAGGCAGCCCAGGCGCGGCTACGCGCGTTGGGCTATGATAACGGTTTCATCTCCGCCAAATGATCAGTTTCGCCAAGTGACCGGCTTTGACTACATCGTCCTGGGCATTTTGGGAATATCGGCCTTTCTTGGCCTGTTGCGCGGGCTGGTCAAAGAAATTCTTTCCCTGATTGCCTATGTGGCGGCGTTCGCGGCTTCCATCTGGTGGGGGCCGAAAGTTTCGTCGTGGCTGACATCGCTTATCGATAACGGGTTACTGCGTACCGCCGCCGCTTATGCGGCGGTATTCATTGTGGCATTGCTGTTGGTTGGGTTGCTGAACGTGACGCTGGGGGCGCTCATCGACAAGACGGGCCTTACGCCGGCCGACCATGGGCTGGGCGCGTTGTTCGGCTTCATGCGCGGCATGCTGATCGTGCTGGCGCTGGTGGCCCTGGCGGGTTACACCGAATTGCCGCGCGAAGCCTGGTGGCGCGACGCGCAGCTGTCCCATGTGGCGGTGCAGGGGGTGCAACGCGTCAAGTCGCTGCTGCCACCGTCGCTGGCGGCGTTGCTGCCGTATTGATCGGGTTTCGAAAACTGGGGTTTTCGGTATGTGTGGAATCGTTGGCGTCGTGGGAAACAGCCCCGTGAATCAACTGATTTACGACAGTCTGCTCCTGTTGCAGCATCGTGGCCAGGACGCTGCGGGGATCGCAACGTATCACGATGATTTTTTCAGTATGCACAAAGCCCACGGCCTGGTGCGCGACGTGTTTCGCACGCGCAACATGCGAGCGCTGGCGGGCAACAGCGGGGTGGGCCAGGTGCGCTATCCCACCGCGGGTTCGCGCGTCAGTGTCGCCGAGGCGCAGCCGTTCTATGTCAGCGCGCCATTCGGCATCACCTTCGTACATAATGGCAACCTGACCAACTGGCGGGCGTTGCGCGAGGAACTGTTCAAAATCGATCGCCGCCACATCAATACGAATTCCGATTCCGAGGTGCTGCTCAACGTGTTCGCACATGAACTGCAGCGCGCCGCGACGGGTGCGTCGCTGGATGAGAAAGCGGTGTTCACGGCGGTTTCGGCGGTGCATCGGCGCGCGCAGGGTGGCTACGCAGTGATCGCTCAGATTGCCGGTTTTGGCATCGTTGGTTTTCGCGACCCGTACGGCATTCGCCCGTTGTGCCTGGGATCGAACAAAGAAGGGACGACGGCTGAATGGATGCTGGCATCGGAGTCAGTGGCCCTCACCGGCTGTGGATTCACGTTCGAGCGCGATGTGCTTCCGGGCGAGGCGGTGATCGTCAGTCTGGACGGACGCCTCTACAGCCGCCAGTGCGCCGAGGAGCCGGTGTTGTCGCCCTGCGCGTTCGAGTACGTATACTTTGCGCGCCCCGATTCATTGATGAATGGAGTCTCGGTCTACCGCGCCCGCCTGAACATGGGCGAGCACCTGGCCGACAACGTCGCCCGGTCGTTGCGGTTGGGCGACGTCGACGTCGTCATGCCCATTCCCGACTCGTCGCGTCCGTCGGCGATGCAGCTGGCCGCCCGCCTGAATCTTCCCTATCGCGAAGGGTTCATCAAGAATCGCTACGTGGGGCGCACTTTCATCATGCCGGGCCAGGCGGTTCGGAAGAAATCCGTCAGGCAAAAGCTCAGTGCCATCGACATGGAGTTCCGCGGCAAGAACGTTCTGCTGGTGGACGATTCCATCGTTCGTGGCACCACCAGCCGCGAAATTGTCGACATGGCGCGCACGGCGGGCGCGAACAAAGTGTTTTTCGCCTCGGCGGCCCCGCCCGTGCGGTATCCCAATGTCTATGGCATCGATATGCCGACTCGTACCGAGCTCATTGCCGCCAATCGCGATGAGGAACAGGTGGCGCGGGAAATTGGCGCCGACGGCCTCATTTATCAGAATCTGGCTGATCTCGAACAGTCGATCAAAGATCTGAACCCCGAAATCGAGCGGTTCGAATCCTCTTGTTTCGATGGGGACTACGTGACGGGCGACATCGATGCGGCGTACCTCGAGTGCCTCGGGCGCAGCAGGCTGGAAGCCGGCGACGACAATCCAGAGGACGACTGAGGCGGCGCACTCCGCGTCTGGTCGCGCGCCGCGCCGCCCGCCTGTCTCCTCGGGCGCTTGTGCGCCGCCCGGCACCTCATGGGCGCCGCAACAGGGCGGCCAGACTCACGAGCCCCAGAACACAGAACAGTATCAGGCTCCAGATGGCGTATTCGACACCCAATACCTTCACCTGGGCATCCATGCACGACGACAGAATGCCGAACAGCCACGGTACGTGCGCATCCAGCCCAAGCCCCACCACGAATCGGTCGGCGAATGTCTGGCTGCAGGAAAACAGGTGGGCGGCCACGTCGTATTGATACCAGGCGGCAACCACGCCCGCTGCGCACAACAGCAGGGCCAGGAGCGCCGCCGCGCGCCGCGGGAATGGCGTCCTTCCCAGCAAGCCGAGCCAGCACACAGCCGCCACGCACAGGTAGATGAGACGCTGGAGCACGCACCACGCGCATGGCTGAAGATTGAACACGTATTGTGATACGAGGGCGACCGCGACGGCGGCAATGCTGAGCAGGGCCGTGATGTTGAGGAGTCGGCCCGTGGTGTGGTTCATGGTGATATCGGTAGTGGAAGGAGGAGGAGGGACCTGCGCTACGTTCGCAATGCGGCCGCCTGGATGAGCAGCTGCAGCAGCAGGTCGCGCGCGCCGTCCCACACGATCTGCACGCCCAGGCACAGCAGGATGAAGGCCGACAGGCGCATGAACACGGCCGACCCACTCGGCCCGAGCTTGTGCATGAACTGCGCCGCGAATTTCATGCAGAAGTATACGGCGACGGCCGCCACGACAATTGCCGGCAGGGAGCCCGCCAGCTTGGTCAATGTGGCCGTCATCGTCTTGTCATGCAAGGTGGCGCCGACGGTGAGGGCGGCGGCAAGTGTGCCCGGGCCGCAGATCATGGGAAAGGTCAGGGGGTAGAAGGCCCGAATGCCGATCTGATCGGGGGTGAACGATTCTGCCATGGTCTGCGCGTGCTCGACATTCAGGTCGGAGGCGTTCACCAGGCGCCAAGCGCTGGCGATGACCAGCAGTCCGCCACCCACCCGCACGATGGGCAGCGAGATTCCGAACAAATCCAGCACCAGGTTGCCGGCAATCATCGCCACCGCCAGCATGATGAGGATATTGACAGCGACCCGCCGTGCGATCTGCCGCCGGGCATTGTTCGAGATGCCTTCGGTGAGCATCAGGAAAATGGGCGCAGCCGCCGGCGGATTCAGGATGGGAATGAGGGTGGCCAGGGCGAACAGGAAACTGCGGCTGAAGTCGCCGATGAGGTCATTGATCGCCATGTTTCCCGTGTTCCGTTTGGTTAATTTGCGCCCCCATATCCGAATCGACTGAACGGGATACTGGATCCATTTGGGGGACTGGCGGCGAGGTGGCGGCGAGAATCTCGCGCTCGAACCACAATTGCGCTTTCGGCGCGTTGAGGTTGTCGCCTTCGACGATGAAAATGTCTTCGACGCGGTCGCCCAGCGTCATGACTTTCGCCATTTTCAACCGCACGCCATGCTGCGCGAATACGCGTGAAAGATCGTACAGCAGGCCGGGGCGGTCTGCGGCGGTGACGGAGAGCCGCCAGAACTGCCCGCTGTCGTCCGGGTTCAGTTCCACGTTCGGTGTGATGGGGAAGATGCGCGAACGGCGCGACGCGCCGCGTGGCGATGCGTCGCCGCGTCGCGGCTCGCCGCTATGCGAAAGTACTCGAGGCAGTTCGTGCTCGACCAGCGCCGCCTGGGACCGATAGTCGTGTTCGTGGGCGGGCGCCAATACGATGAAACTGTCGAGTGCGCGCCGGTGTGTCGTCGTGTGGATGCGGGCATCTTGAATACTGAGCGAGCGGCGATCGAAGTACTGACAGATCGACATGAAGAGATCGTCGCGGTCGCGGGTGTAGACCATGATCTGCAATCCTTCCCCCGCGCTCAGCACCCTGGCTTTCACGACTGGCTCCGGCGCGTCGATCTGGTAGTACAGGTGGCGAGTGTGCCAGGCGATCTCGCCCGCATCGTGCCGCAGAAAATAGGCGACGTCGAGTTCCCGCCAGAAAGCGTCGCGGCTCTCATCGCGCAGGCCCATCCGCCGAATCTCGGCGGCGGCCGCGTCACGTCGCCGCGCCAGCAGCGTGTGCGTGTCCGGTTGTGGCCCACCCAACGCGTCCAGCGTCAGGTGGTACAGGTCCTCGAGCAGCGTTCCCTTCCAGGAGTTCCACACCTTCGGACTGGTGCCGCGGATGTCGGCCACCGTAAGCAGATACAAGGCCGCAAGCCGTCTGGCGTTTCCCACTTTGTTGGCGAACGAATGCACCACCGCGGGGTCGGTCAGGTCGCGCTTCTGGGCGACGCGGGACAGGGTCAGATGCTGCGCAACCAGGAATTCCACAAAATCCGTGTCCTCGCGTGCAAGCCCGTGGTCGCGGCAGAATCGGCGGGCGTCGCGCGCCCCCAATTCTGAATGATCACCGCCACGCCCTTTGGCGATGTCGTGGAACAGCGCCGCGACATAGAGCAGCCAGTGCCGCTCGAGCCCCGACATCAGCTGGCTCGCCAGCGGGAACTCCTGGGCATATTCCGGCATGGTGAAGCGGCGCAGATTGCGTATGACCATGAGCGTGTGCTGGTCGACGGTATAGGCGTGGAACAGGTCGTGCTGCATCTGGCCCACGATGCGGCGGAACACCGGAAGGTAGCGCGGCAGAATATTGAGCATGGTCATGCGCCGCAGCGCGTGCACGACGCCGCTGGGCTGGCGCAGTATCTGCAGAAACAGATACCGGTTCACCGGATTGCGCCGGAACTGACTGTCGATTCGGTGCCTCGCATGCCAGAGCGCCCGCATCGTGCGGGCGGACATTCCCTGCAGATCGGGGTGCTGCTGCATCACCAGGAAAGCGCGCAGCAGCAACGTGGGTTTGCGTTCGAATCCGTCGTCGCGGACGACGTCCAGGCGGTTTCGCAACGCGCGGAAATCGTCGTCTATCGGTACGCCGCGCGCTGCGGGGTCGGGGAACAACCGCTCTTCTATGCTCTGCATCAAAATCGTATTGAGCTGAATCACTACGCGCGCTGCCCAGTAGTAGCGCTGCATGAGGATTTCACTGGCGCGGCGGCTTGCCGTTGCCTCGAACCCGTAACGTGCTGCCAGAGCCGGCTGCAGGTCGAAGAGCACGCGGTCCTCGCGGCGACCCGTCAACAGGTGCAATTCGATGCGCAGACGCTTGAACGCCAGCTCGGCGCGCCGCAGCGCGCGGTATTCCGCCGAAGTCAGCAATTGCGTGCGGGAAATATCGCGCCACGTGCGGCCCAGGCCAGCCGCCTGGGCGAGCCACCGGATCACCTGCAGATCGCGCAGCCCGCCGGGCGATTCCTTACAGTTGGGCTCCAATGCGTATGGCGTGTCCTGATAACGCGCATGGCGTTGCAGTAGTTCCGCGCGCTTGGCCTGGAAAAAAGCGCGCGCATCCATCTGTGTACGCATGACGCGGTCGAGCTCCCGCAACAGGGCTTTGTTGCCGCACAGCCAGCGGGCTTCCATCAGCGCCGTCTCGACGGTGATGTCGCCCGCCGCTTCCGTTTGGCAATCGGCGAGGGTGCGTACGCTGTGCCCCAGGTTCAGGCCGAGATCCCACAACGCGGCTACCAACCCTTCGAGCAGGACGCGGTCGCCCGTCGTCGTCGGCCGCGCAAGCAGGATGAGCACGTCCACGTCGGAATGCGGGAACAGTTCACCCTGACCATAGCCGCCGACCGCCGCCAGGGCGGCGCCCTCGGGTAGCGGGTAGTGGCCGATCAGTGCGCGCAGCGCCCGGTCCGTGCAGCGGCGCAGTGCAGCCAGTAGGGTTTCAGCTCGCAGGTTTTCACGGAAACGCGCAATGGCCTCCCGGCGCTGGCCGGCAAGTGTTTCGCGTAGCGCTTCCACGAATGATCCGCTCACGAGGTGTGCGGGATGGGACTCAAGGCTCGTCATGGCGGCGACCGTGGGTGGACTGGAACCGATTCGTGTCAACGCACCGCGCCGCCTGCGCCGTTGTTGCCCGAGCGGCCGAGTGGCGGCCGCTCTTCAGACGGCCGTCGTTGCTTCGACCAGCGCGGGCGGTGGTGGCATGCCGTCGGAAATCGTCAGGACTTCGTAGCCATCCTGGGTAACCAGAAGGCTGTGTTCCCATTGCGCGGAGAGGCTGTGATCGCGTGTGACGACGGTCCAGCCATCGGCCAGTTGCCTGATTTCGCGCCGCCCGGCGTTGATCATGGGCTCGATCGTGAAAATCATGCCGGGTTCCAGGCGAACGCCAGTACCGGGTTTGCCGTAATGCAGGACTTGGGGATCCTGGTGGAATTTCCTGCCGACGCCGTGGCCACAATATTCACGCACGACCGAAAAGCCCGCCTTCTCTGCGTGCTTCTGGATGGCGTGGCCCACGTCGCCCAGTGTGGCGCCAGGCCGCACCTGTTCAATGCCGAGCCACATGCATTCATAGGTGGTCTCGATGAGGCGGTGCGCCAGAATCGATGGCTCGCCAATGCAGTACATGCGGCTGGTGTCGCCGAACCAGCCGTCTTTTATGATGGTGACATCGATGTTCATCGTGTCGCCGTTCTTCAACACCTTGTCGCCCGGAATGCCATGACAGATGACGTGGTTGACCGACGTGCACACCGAACCGGGATATGGCGGGTAGCCCGGTGGCGCGTAACCGATGGTGGCCGACTTGGCCTTCAGCGTGTTCTGGATGTAGTCGAGGCAGAGGCGGTCGAGTTCGCCCGTCGTGATGCCCGCTTGCACGTGCGGCGCGATGAAATCCAGGACGCTTGCGGCTTCCTGGCACGCCACCCGCATCTTGTCGAGGTCTTCTGGGTCGGTAATTAGACTGATCATGGCACCTTGAGCAAACTACTATAAAGATCATATAATTATAGGCTTACTTGAAATTTATGAGTAGTTGCTTGGTAG
>SCQX01000319.1 GCA_004298545.1 Candidimonas sp.
GGCTGGCACAGCCTGGGCATGGAATGGAAGGAACATGTTGCGTGGATCGCGCCCATATCGATGACGATGGTGGCCTACATCTACGCGAAGTACGCCAAGGCCCTGGCCACAATTGGCAACCTGCGCCGAGCGGTGCTGGTATTCGTGATCCTGGCGTTTTTCGCAACGGGCGTCGCCGGCGCATTCGGGGCATTCCTGAACAAATACGCGCCCATTCGCGGTGGCAACACGGTTCATTTGATGAAAGGATAGCAATCATGGACTCCCATGAAGCCAAGGTCGATCCGGTCGAACTGCCCAACGGTTCCGCCGCCGCCGCTCTGTTGGCGGCTGGTATCGGATGCGCCGCCCTGGGAATATTCGCCCTGTTGGGAGACGCGATCCCCGGGATGGCCAAATTCTTCACGTTCTACGGCCCCACCGGTCCGTTATCAGGCGTGACGGATTCGGCCATCGTCGTCTGGCTCGCGTCCTGGTTCCTGCTGAACAACGCGTGGTCGAAACAGAATTTGAATGCCAGGAAGGTAGCCGCGATGGCATTCGTCCTGCTGGCGGTGGGCTTCGCGCTGACCTTCCCCCCATTCATGGACCTACTGCAGGGCAAATGAACGCCGCGCCCGGGTGCTCGCGCAAAAGATTCACAGCTTCCCGAGCACGAGGCCAACCCCCACGGCCAGCATGAACACCGCGACAATGCGCTGAACCGTTCGCAGCGTAACTTTGTGCAGCAAGCGCTTGCCGGTCAGCGCGCCGACGAACGCACAAAGCATGCCCACCACGACAGGCCCGACGAGGTCTCGCACGGAGGCGAACGGCCCGGTTCCTGCGGCAATGCCGTACACCACGATTCGCGTGAAGTCGATGACCACGGCCGTTGCGGCGCTGGTTGCGATGTAGCCCTCTTTCGAGAGCCCCGCCTTCACCAGGAAGGCGGCGCGCAACGCGCCCTGGTGCCCCGAGAGCCCACCGAAGAAACCGGACAACACGCCACCGAGGGACAGCGAACGCGACCGGTGGATCATCTTCGTCTGAAATCGGGGCGAGAATTCAAGCAGGGAAAAAAGGATGATGAGGACGCCGACAACCACCTTGACGGGCGTCGCGTCGACAGACATCCCAAGAAATTCGCCGTGCCAGGCGGCGGGCAACCAGTCGAAGAAAGTGAGCGATGCGGCGCCAAGAATCGCGGCGATCGCCGCCGGAATGCCAAACCTTGCCACCACCTGCCAACTGGCGTGCCTGGCCATCAAGCCGAACTTGAAGAGATTGTCGGCGCCGTGCACCACCGCCGTTGCCGCGATCGCCAGCGGCACCGGAACGAATAGGGCGAACACTGGCATGAGGATGGTCCCCAGGCCAAAGCCGGAAAAGAGCGTCAGCCCCGACGCCAGCAGGGCGGCCACCCCGATCAGTGCAAGTTCCATGAGGCATGTCCGCCGTCGGCATGGGGTACGGGAGCGCAATTATAGTAAAGTCGCTGAAATCCTTCACCGTCGACAACAGGCGCCCGCACGGCGCAACCTGGTTCTTCATGTCCACAGTAATCCCCTCCTCGACTGGCTCCTCCACCGGCGAACTCCCTTCCGCGCCTCGCGGCTGGGTGCTCGGGGCGCTCATGTGCACAATGATGCTTGCCGCCATGGACACCACCAGCGTCTCCACCGCCATTCCCCAGATCGTGGGCGATCTGGGCGGCCTGCGGCTCTTCACCTGGGTATTCTCGATCTACCTGCTGGCGCAGACGGTCACCATTCCGGTATACGGCAAGCTCTCCGATCTTTTCGGGCGCAAGCCGGTGCTGATCACCGGCACACTGGTTTTCCTGGCCGGGTCGGTGGCCTCGTCGGTCTCCTGGAACATGGTGTCCCTCATTGTCTTCCGCGGCCTGCAAGGGCTGGGCGCGGGCTCCATCATGGCCACGGTGATCACACTCGCGGGCGACCTCTACCCTGTAGAGAAGCAGGGCCGAGTCCAGGGGTGGCTTTCCAGCGTCTGGGGCGTTGCCGCCATCGTGGGTCCGCTCATGGGCGGCGCCTTCGCGCAGTACGCCACATGGCGCTGGATCTTTCTCATCAACCTGCCGGTCGGCGCCGTGGCGCTCGGGTTGCTCGGCCTGTTCCTGCACGAACATTTCGAACGCCGGAAGCCAAGCATAGACTACGCTGGCGCGGCGCTGGTGCTGGCGAGCGTCGGGCTGCTCATCTTCGGCGTGTTGCAGGGCGGCAACGCCTGGCCGTGGTCATCGCCGCAAAGCCTGGGCGTCTTCGCCGCGTCGGCGGTGCTGATCGGCGCGACGGTGGCGGTCGAACGCCGCGCTGTCGAGCCCATCATACCGGGCTGGCTATGGCGGCATCGCGCGCTGGCGGGAAGCAATCTCGCCATGATGGGCATGGGCGTGGGCATGATGGCGCCATACACCTATTTGCCCACCTTCCTGCAATCGGTTCACCACCTGAACGCCATCGAAGCCGGCCTCATTCTGGCCAGCATGAGCATAGGCTGGCCAGCGGGCTCGGCCATTTCGGCGCGTTTCTACACACGCCTGGGCTACCGCGACGCCGCCCTTCTGGGCGCGGTGCTGGCCGTCGCCTCTCCCGTTCTCTTCATCACCCTTGCCAACCCGCAGCCCGTGTGGTTGCTCCTGTTCGAGCAAGTCCTGCTGGGACTGGGGCTGGGGCTGCTCACCACGCCGCTCATCGTCGGTGTGCAGGCCAGCGTGGGCTGGTCCGACCGCGGCGTCGCGACCGGTGCCAATATGTTCGCCCGATATCTGGGGCAAAGCCTGGGTGCCGCGCTGTTCGGCGCGATCTTCAACGGGGTCGTCTTTCATCGGCTCGAGTACGCGCCTGCAAGCCTGCGCGGACAGCTGCCCACCGGCGTGGATGGGGTGATCACCGCCACGAACGAGGGTCATGCGGTTGGCGCCGTCACCGCATTCCTGCGGGAAATCGTTGCCGCGGCAACGTGGCAGATTTACGCCGCCATGGCGGCCATCGCACTCGTTACCCTGCTGGCCATCATGATCGCGCCGCGGCATTTCCCGCAGGTCTCATCCCGCAAGGCCTGAGCCCGTGTCGTGTCGGGTCGGTCTGCGGTCAGACACGACACAGCGGGACGGTCGCCCGCTAGCCGACGAGGCGGCGCGGCTCGTCCGGGAATTCAGCGCTTCGCCGGCTGATAATGCCCCGGTTCGGACCTGAAGGGAATAGCCAGCCGATTCCAGCCGTTGATCGCGATGATCGCGAACGTGAGGTCCGCAAGTTCCTTCTCGCTGAACTGCTTGCGGACTTCATCGTACAGCTCGTCTTCAACGGGCCCGTCGGCGATCTTCGTCAGCGCCTCGGTCCAGGCAAGCGCCGCGCGTTCGCGATCGTTGTAGAACGGCGCCTCGCGCCATGCGTTCAACACGTAGAGGCGCTGCTCGGTCTCGCCTGCCGCCCGCGCATCCTTCGAGTGCATGTCCAGGCAATACGCGCAACCGTTTATTTGCGAGGCCCGCATCTTTACGAGTTCGAGCAGAGGGTGCTCGAGCCCCGAGTCTTCCACAACTTGCTGAAGCCCGCGCAGCGCCTTGAAGCCATCAGGCGAAGCGTGAACGTAGTTGAGACGTTGTGTCATGTGTTTTCTCCCACAAATTAAAAAATCGAACGGGCGATGCAAGCGCTACCACGCCCCCCGCTGCTCGGGCACCCACTTCGTCAGCGGCATCACCAGCACGCGCATCACGGCAAGCACCACGAAAATCGTAGCCAGCGTCACACCCGTGTCGCCGCGATACGAGAGGATGGCCGTGGCAATCGAGATTGTCGCGATCGAACCGATCTGCAGCGACAGTGTGCGCAGCGCCGCGAGCATCGAAGAAGATTCGGGCGCAAGCTGCAGGCCCGCATTGCGCGAGGCGGGGTTGATCACGCCATTGCCCGCGCCGACGAGGAGCGACGCAAAGGCAAGCCACACATACGGCGAGCTTCCCCAGAACGGCGGCAACGCCAACAGCAAAAACCCGAAGGCCGTGACGATGCTTCCCAGATAGAGTGGCATGCGATACCCCGTGCGCCGCAGGGTGGCCACGGCGATGAGCGAACACACCACCGTGGCAAGCCCCTGGGCCGTGAGCAGCGTGCCGGATGCCAGCACACTCATGTCATAGCGGCCAATGGCATACAGGGGAATGAGCGCCAGCGCACCGATGACGATTCCGCTGTAAGTCATGTTCACCAGGTTCACCATGCCGAAGTCGCGGCCGTAGATCAATCGTGGCGCGATGAAGGGCGAATCGACCCGCCGGATGTGGCGAAAGAAAAGCGCGATCATCACACAGGCGACACCGAGCAGCCCTATTGCCCACGGAAAACTGGCGTACCCATGCCTCTCGCCAAGAATACTGGCCGCCAGCATGCCCGCGAACAGGCCCGAACCCAGCAATGCCACACCCAGGACGTCCATGTGCTTCACCCGGGATTTCGTCTCCTCGCGATCGTTTGGCAGAAAACGCAGCGCGAACAGCAGGATGAACACGCCGATCGGCACGTTCACATAGAACACGTCCCGCCACGACCAGTAGCCGACGAAGTAGCCGCCGAAGATCGGCCCGATCATCGCACCAATGGGAAAGACGCTGCCGAAGAGGCTGACGTAGCGGTCGCGGGCCGCCCCGAAGTGATCCACGATGATGCCGGTGGCGGTTGGCGTGAACCCGGCGCCGCCCGCCGCCTGAATCGCCCGAAGCGCGATGAGCGGGTAAATGCTCTGCATCGTCGCGCACCCGAATGACGCTACGGTGAAGACCACGACCGATGCCAGGAAGACCTGGCGGCGCCCGAAACGTTCGGCCAGCTTGCCGCTCACGGGCAGCATGAGGACGAAGCCGAGCGAATAAGCAGTGAGCGTCCAGCCGGCAAGATTGATCGACGTATCCAGCCCCTGCTGGATCGCATCCAGAGCGGTTGCGACTATCGTCGAATCGATCGACATCATGAGCAGCGCCGCCGCGACAATGAAAAAAACGGTGTTTCGACGCACCGGCGCGACGGCTACTTCCGAGCGGCCTGCGGCATTATCGACGATAGGTGCATCCATGAGAGCCGACAACTCAACCATCAACAGGTTGTACAGGATACTTGCTTGGGCAGTATCATTCAAGTCACGCATGCGCGCATACATACCACGCGGTGAACCGGGCGGAGCCTCGTCGCCCGACGCCGGTCACCGGTGCCACCGCGCTACAGCGTGATCACCTGGTCGGGCATGTTGGCGGAGAGCGCCTTGTAGAGATCGGGGAAGCAGCCTATTCGCACACCGTCCATCAATTGCTCGACGATCTCCCGCTCGTAGCAGCACTGATCGCATCCCATCAGCAGCATGCCCTTCTCATCGGCCACCTTCCTGAGACGCTCGCCGACCGGGTTGCCGCGCACCAGCACATAATTATTGTCCTCGAAGAAGAACATCCCGACCACATCGACCCCATGCCGCCCTTCTTCGAGTTGCGGCAGAATCATCCTTCCCAGGATGTACGACACGGTATGCCGTTGACTGGTGAATATATAGGCAACTTTCATGCAGCTTCCTCAGATGATTGGGTGTGGATGAGCCTCACGCGGCCCCCTCGACCGATCGCTCACGATCCATGACCATCAGCGCGGCACGCAGCGCATCGACGGCGAGCGTGGCGCGGTCGCGTTTGTACACCGGGATGCCGGCAAGCCGGTCAAGGATGGTTGCCTGGGTGAAATGGAGCGCCGCCCGCACCGTGCCGCCGCCGCCGAGGTCCACCAGGGCCTGGCAACAGGCGATGAGAGTCGTACAGCTTACGCATTCGAAGGCCAGCGCGGTGACGCGGCCCTCTGATGCCTCGAGACTGAACGACGCCCACAGGCCATCGTTGGATGAAATCCGCGGCCCGACCGTCGAAAACGGCTTGAGGCGCCGGGTTTTCAGCCCCCGCTCGAAGCAGTCGGTAACCGAAAGATGGCAAGGTCCAGTGCCAGACGCGCAACAATTCAACGGTATTTCCAGTGCAGCAAACGTCTTTCGAGCCAATTCGCCAGAAAGAACAGAAACATCACGACCGCCGCGACGATCGCGATCAGGGCGAGGCTGAGGGCGGCGTTGTAGGTGGTTTGCGCAAAAGAAAGCAGGTACCCCAAGCCCCGTGTCGATGCGACGAACTCGCCCACGACGGCGCCGGTGAATGCAAAACCCAACGCCACCTTGAGACTGCTGATGACCCAGGCCAGTACCGACGGAACATAGACCTCGCGCGCCAGCATGGCAGGTCCGCCGCCCAGTGTGCGGATCCGTTCGACCAGATGCGGATCGACGTCGCGAATTCCGTTATACACCGAAAAGAAAATGATCACGACGACCAGGATGAACGCAAGCGCCACCTTGGAAGCCAGGCCGATACCCAGCCAAATAATGAAGAGTGGTGCCAGAATGACCCTGGGAATGGCATTGAACAGCACCATCAGCGGCTCGAGCAATTCCGCAAGGACCGGCACCAGCGCCGCCACGAGGCCAAGCACGATGCCCAGCACCAGGCCCAGCGCCAGCCCCGAGAACGCGGCGCCGAATGTCGCCTCCAGGTGCGGGTAGATGGCGCCCTTCGCGAAGAGCTTCACCAGGGTGGCGCCAATTGCTGCGGGGCTCGGCAGGTAGAACGGATTGATCCAGCCCAGGGGGCCAGCCGCAAGCTGCCACAGCCCAAGGAGCAGCGCCAGCGCAATCGTCCGGCGGACATAAAGCCCATAGCGGGCCCGTTTCATGCGACGCTCGCCACTTTGTGCGGCCTGCTGCGCGGAAGCGTGATTTCCTCGGAAAGATCGTCCCAGATCCGCTTGACCAGACGAGGCATCTCGGCGTTCTCGCGCGCATGTGCGCGGTCCTTGCGCAACGCCGTCGGCACATCGTAGACGCTCTTGATGTGGGCGCGCGGCCCATTGCTGAGCAGAACCACGCGATCGGCCACCAGGACGGCCTCTTCGAGATCGTGCGTCACCATCAGCACAGTAGCCTCTTCGCGTTTCACCAGCCAGAGGAGATCGTCCGTGATGTAGCGCCGCACGATCGCGTCCAGCGACGCGAACGGTTCATCCATCAGAAGAAGTTTCGGATGCAGGGCCAGTACCTGCGCGATCGATACCCGCTTGCGCTGGCCCCCCGAGAG
>SCQX01000320.1 GCA_004298545.1 Candidimonas sp.
GGCGGCCTGCGTGCGCGACGTGGATGCCACCGCCTGGCAGGCTCGGCTGGCCGCCGCGCGCGGAGTCGATGCGGGCGCGATCGCGCGCGCGGCGCACGGGCAGCCCGACCGCATTCGCGCCGCATTGCGGGACGCACGGCTGGCGGCGCTGGCGGTCGTTGAGCCGTAGCGCCGGGTCACAGTCGATTTCTGCGATCGCCCGCGGTGAAACCCAGCAGTGTCGTGTCCAGGCCGCGCCCCACGGCCAGAACCTTGAACAGCTCGCCCATCTCGGCTTCCGACACGAGTTGCTGCACCGCCGCCAGCTCGGCGGCGCGCCGGGTCGAATCGCCTGAATCGGCGCTGCGGCGATCTTCAATGACTGTCGTCAGGCCGGCATTGAGCAGGAAACGCGCCTGCGAGGTATAGCCCAGCACGTCCAGGCCGCCCTCGAGCGCGGCGTCGGCCATGGCGGTGAAGTCCACGTGGGCGGTGATGTCCTGCAGGCCCGCGAGTATCAGCGGCCGGTCGTGCGCACGATGGCGGAAGTGGCACATGAGCGTGCCGCCGTCGCGCTGCGGGTGGTAGTACTCGTGCCGCGGGAAACCGTAGTCGATGATGAGGGCCGCGCCGCGCTCCAGCCACGCGCCCAGTTGCCGCATCCAGGCTTCGCCCCGCCGGTTGATCTCGGACTGGTATCCCGGCATGGCGGGCATGCGTTGCATCACCAGCCGGCGCAATTCGGGCGGCGCGGCCTTTTCCGTCAGTACGAACGGCGTGCGCTGATCGGGAGGGGGGGTCGCGTCGTCGATGGGCGTACGACCCAGGCTGGCCTCGATACCGCCGCTATGGCGCCGGCGGAAGCTGATTTCGTGGCCGGCCGACCGATCGTGGCTCAGGCTCACCCCCAACTCCAGCACGGTGCCGTCGTCGGCCCAGCGAAACAGCGTGACCGGCATGGCATCGAGCACTTCGTTGGCAAGCACGCACCCGCTGAACGTGTCGGGCAGCGTGTCGAGCCACCGCACGCATTGGCCAAACGGCGCCAGCCGCTGGCGCTGGCGTTCGCGCAGGTTGGCCGAGACATCGAGAATGTGGTACGTGGGCGCGATGCCCTTGGCCCGCAGGGCGGGAATGACCGAGGCGGCCAGCGCGCCCGAACCCGCGCCGAATTCCAGCACGTGGGTCGAGCCACTGGCCCGCAGCACCTGGGCGACCTGAAGTGCGACGGTCTGGCCGAACAGCGGGCTGAGTTCGGGCGCGGTGACGAAGTCGCCTTGCGCCGAGCCCGTCCCCAGTTTTTCGCTGCCGCCGGCATAGTACCCGAGCTCTGGCGCGTACAGCGCCAGGTCCATCCATTGTTCGAACGGCATGTAGCCATAGGGCTCGGCTTCGATACGGCTGGCGAGGTAGGCTTGCGCCCGTTTCTCGTGGGTCACACCGGCGGCGTCCAGCGTGGGCAGGTTGGCGACGAAATCTTGGGTATTGGCGGGCATGATGCGGCCGGACTCGGCGTGACAGGGAGTTGACAACCAACAGGCGCGGAGCGCAGACTCACACGTGCTTACAAAGGGGGATGTGGTTCGAAGCAAGGGTAGTGTAGCCGTCAAGATTTGTCCAGCAAGCACCGAAACGGCGCATGACCACTTGTCATACTGGAGGATTTTCCAAATGAGTGAGAGAGATAAATCAAATCGGGCGGCGGTCAGCCGTCGCGCGGTGTTGAAAATGGCGGCCACGGCGGGCGCAGTCATGGCATCGCCCCGCATTGTTCTGGCGCAGGGTGAACAACCTGTCAAATTCGGTGTCGACAATCCGTTGACGGGGACGTATGCCATCACCGGCAGGAACGAGCTGCATGGCATGGAACTGGCGGTTGCGGAAATCAATGCGAAGGGCGGCATCCTGGGGCGCCCGGCAAAGCTCATCGTCGAGGACTCCACCAGCGGCGACGCCGGGGTCGCGGTGCAGAAGGCGCACAAGCTCATCGACCGCGACAAGGTCGATTTCCTCATCGGCAACGTGAATTCGGGCCTGACCGAAGCCATTTCCCAGGTGGCCCATGCAAAGGGCATCTTCATGATGGATCCGGGCGGCCACGCCGACCCCATCACCGGCACGGAATGCCACTGGGACGTTTTCCAGACCGACCCGTCCACCACCTTGCTGGTCAACGCCATCGCGCCGTCGCTCATCAAACGCTTTGGCAAGAAATTTTATTTTCTCGTCCCCGACTACGCGTTTGGCCACGGGCTGCTGAAGGCCTACCAGGAAAATCTGAAGAAGTATTCCGCCACCAATCTCGGGGCGGATCTCATCCCGCTGGGCACCACCGACTACTCCTCCTACCTCATCAAGGCGCAATCGGCCAAGCCCGACGTCATCGTCATTCTGCAGAACGGCGAAGACCAGACCAACGTTCTCAAGCAAACCGTGCAGTTCGGCCTGGAAAAGCGCTTCCACATCGCCGGCGCCAACATCGAGCTTGAAACGCTCGAGGCGTTGCCGCCGGGTTCGCGCATCGGCAACTGGGTCATCGAGTGGTACTGGAACCAGCCCAAGGTGCCGCATGTGAAAGAATTCGTCGACGCCATCAAGAAGAAAACCGGCCGCGTGCCAACCGCGCGAACCTGGTTCGGCCACACGTCGATTCACGCCTGCGCACTGGCCGCCAACAAGGCGAAATCGCTCGAGCCGGTGAAGATGGCCCGGGCGCTCGACGGTTTCACACTGCCGCCCGAGGTCGCCCTGCAGCCGTACCCGGCCACGTACCGGGCCAACCAGCATCTGCTCATTGGAACGCTGTGGGCCGGCCACGCTCAGGCACAGGGTAGCGCGCCCGACGATCTGTTCCATATCGACGTCACCATCGAGAGCAAGACTATCGCGCCCAGCGTCGAGGAGACCGGGTGCAAGATGGTTTGGCCGACCTGATCGCCGCCACACACGGGGAAACCGGGCCAGCCGCGCGCTCGCGCCGCTGGCCCGCTTCCGGTTTTCCGCGCGCGACGCGCGCCCGGCGGGAGTGTTGCCTTCGGGGGCGTTCCCGTTTCATGGACTGATGGAGGAATGGTGTGACCCAACTGGTCCTTTTCAACATATTCAACGGACTGGTCATCGGCGCGTTCTATGCGCTCATGGCGTTGGGCCTGTCCCTGATCATCAATCTCACGAACGTCATCAACTTCGCCCACGGCGGGTTCCTTGCGCTGGGCGCCTACTTTGCGTATACGCTTGAACCCACCCTCGGGTTCTGGGGGGCGCTCATCGTGTCGCCGCTCCTGGCGGCCATCGTGGGCATCGTGGTGGAGCGCGTACTGATCCGGCCCCTGTACAACCGGGACCCTCTGTACAGCCTGCTGCTGACGTTCGGGCTGGCGTTCGTGCTTCAGGATTCCGTGCGCTTCATCTGGGGCGCGCAGGGCCTGCCGCTGAAGACCCCCGACATCCTAAACTCGTCGCTCAGCTCCACGCTGTTCTTCCTGACGGGCTATCGGGTCTTCATGGTGGCCCTGGTGGCGGTGGCGGTGGCGGTTTTGTTTTACGTCCTCAAGAAAACGCGCATCGGCATGCGCATCCGCGCCGGTACGCTCGACCTTGAAATGGTATCGGCCTTGGGCGTGGACGTGCGCATCCTGCGCAACCTGAATTTCGGGCTGGGCATCTTCTTCGCCGGTCTGGCCGGTGTGCTGGCCGCCGGTATGCTGGGCCTGACACCCACCATCGGTGAAGGGTTGGTCATGCCAAGCTTCGTGGCGGTCATCGTGGGCGGTCTGGGCAGCCTGGTGGGCACACTGGTCGGCGGTTTGCTGATTGGCGTCGCAGCCGGCATCGTGACGGTCTTTTACCCGTCCGCCTCCGAGGCATCCATCTACGTGATCATGGCCATCGTGCTGTTGTTCCGGCCCTATGGTCTGCTTGGTGAAAAGGGCGGGACGAAACTGTGAACCAGCGTACAAACAACCGTCAGTTCATTTTTCAGCCGGTGCTGTGGCTCGTGCTGGTGACCATGCCGTTCTGGATCACGCCGCTGGGTGGCTACACCGACCTTGCGTCGCGCCTGCTGGTCATCGGGCTGGCAGCCATGGCCACCAATCTCCTGATCGGCCACACCGGCGTGATGTCATTCGGCCACGCCGCCTATTTCGGATTGGGGGCGTACGCCACCGGTCTGACGCTCAAGTACCTGGTGCCAAGCACGCCCGTGGCTTTCCTCGTGGGCATCGCCATTGGCACGCTGGGCGGCATGGTGATCGGATACCTCATCGTCAGGCTGCGCGGAATCTACTTCGCCCTGGCTACCATTGCGTTCGGCCAGGTGTTCTACTTCATCGCCTTTCGCTGGAATACCGTCACCGGCGGCGACAATGGCCTGCGCGGCTTCCACCGCCTGCCCATCGACCTGGGGTTCATGCAGTTCGACATTACGTCCAGCCTGGTTTTTTACTACGTCGTGCTTGCGGTCCTCGCCGTCTGCGCCTTGGCCATGGCCACTATCCTGCGCTCGCCGTTCGGACACACGCTTCAGGCCATCCGCGAAAACGAGCGCCGTGCGCAGTTCTTGAGCATTCCAGTCAATCAGCACATCTGGATCGCCTACACACTGTCGTGCTTTTTCGTCGCGGTCGCGGGCGCGCTCTACGCGCTGCTCAACAACTTCGCCAGCCCTCACGACCTCTACTGGACTCAATCCGGCGACTTCGTGCTCATGGCGGTCATTGGCGGCATGCGGTCCTTCTGGGGGCCGCTGCTGGGGGCCGCCATTTTCGTGGTGGCGCAGGATTACCTCTCGGGCATCACTCAGGACTGGATGTTCTTCATCGGGTTGATTTTCGTGCTGGTCGTGCTGCTGCTTCCGCGCGGTATTGCCGGGCTGTTTCAACGGAGGGCCTCATGAGCCTGCTAGAGGTCCGCAACGTCTCCCAGCATTTCGGCGAACTCAGGGCGGTGAACGATGTTTCGCTCGCCGTCGAGGCGGGTGAGCTGCACGCCATCATCGGTCCGAACGGCGCGGGCAAGACCACGTTTTTCAACATGATCAGCGGCTTCTACCGACCGACCAAAGGGCATATTGTCTTCGATGGCACCGATGTCACCGCCGTGCCGCCACAGCGTCGCGTGGCAATGGGCATGGCAAGAACTTTTCAGATCACCGAGGTCTTCCGCGAACTGACCGTACGGGAAAACCTGCGGGTCGCCGTCGAAGTGACGCAAGGCCTGCGGCTGAAGGTTTTCCGTTCGCGGCAAATGGTGCGTGCCACGCGCGAGCGTGTCGACGAATTGCTCGAGGCAGGGGGGTTGACCGACAAGGCCAAGCGTTATGTCGGCGAGCTGTCGCACGGCGACCAGCGTTCGACCGAAATCATGATGGCGCTTGCGCTTCGGCCCAAGTTGCTGCTGCTCGACGAGCCCGCCGCGGGCATGGGCAACCAGGAAACGTACGATACGGCGCTGCTCATCCGCCGGCTGCATCGCGCCCAGAAACTGACGATCATCCTGGTCGAGCACGACATGCGCGTCATTTTCAACCTGGCGGACCGCATCACCGTCCTGACGGAAGGTGTGGTGCTGGAGCAGGGAACGCCCGACGAAATCGCCGCCAGCGAGAAAGTGCAGGTTGCCTATCTGGGGGAAAAACGTGAAGGCGCTTGAGGTCCAGCAACTGAACACCTATTACGGCAAGAGCCATATTCTTCAGGGAGTCGATCTCGAGGTTGGCGAGGGTGAACTCGTCACGCTGCTGGGCCGCAACGGCGCCGGCAAGTCGACCACGCTGCGCAGCATCATGGGGCTGACGCCGGCGCGCGCGGGTCATGTGCGCATTTTCGGCACCGACTCCACGCATCTGCCGCCGTTTCGCATCGCCAGGCTTGGTGTAGGTCTGGTGCCCGAGGGGCGCCGCGTTTTTTCCAACCTGACGGTCGACGAGAACCTCAAAGTACCGGTGGACCGCCCGGGGCACTGGAATATCGCGCGCATTTACGAGGTTTTTCCGCGCCTCGCGGAACGCAGGGCTCACAAGGGTGGCCAGCTGTCGGGGGGCGAGCAGGAAATGCTGTCCATCGCACGCGTGTTGTTGCTCAACCCGAAGCTGCTGTTGCTCGACGAACCGTCCCAGGGCCTGGCGCCGCTGATCGTGCAGAACGTGTTCAAAATCATCGTTGCCGCGCGCCGGGCGGGTACGTCGGTGCTGTTGATCGAACAGAACGTGCGCGCGGCGATCGAGATCGCCGACCGTGCCTACGTGCTGGATCGTGGCGCCATCACGTACAGTGGCGTTGCCGCGGAGTTCGGCAAGGACGAGAAGCGCGTGCAGGAGCTGGCGGGCGCCAGCGCGCAGAAGTGGGAATTTCCCGACGATTGAAGAATCGTACGCGAATGAGTTCGGCGCCGTGAGTATTTGAGAGCGCTGCGGGTATCTTGAAGCGCCGTCTGGTGGGGCTGGGAGTGGGGCCGGCACGGCGTGCTTGATCCGGATCTGCCTCGTCCAGGCGGGCGGCGGGCGAACTCGCGGCGTCTCGCACGGCGTGCGAGACTCCACTCAAACACACCCGCCGACGGCCCCCGCCTTCCCTTCGTCAGCATCCGGCGCACGCCTTAACGCCGGCCCCACTCCCAGCCCCACCAGACGGCTCGCGGCGGCGGCATGTCGTGGCGCTGGCTGGCCCACGCTCGCGTGTCGACGGATGCTTCGGCATATGTCGCGATTTCCCCATCGCTCGTGGTCCGATGCATGCCGTGATTCATGCAATCACCCGTAGTCCAGTGGTGAGCTCAAGGTTGTTCGAGTGCTCGTGGCTCCCCGCATATCTCGGTGTCACCTGATCGTTCGTGGCCCGACGCAGACCTCGATGTCGCTCGATCGCCCGTAGCCCGACGCTTGCTTTGAACCGTCATCGATGCGCCGATGCCTCGCTGGTCACTTCGAGGCATGCCATTGCCGCAGCCACTGGGTGGGGGAGCAGTGTGGGCCGGCAATTAGGCCAGCGCCGGATGCTGACGAAGGGAAGGCGGGGGCCGTCGGCGGGCGTGTCTGAGTGGGGTCTCGCACGCCGTGCGAGACCCCGCGAGTTCGCCCGCCGCCCGCCTGGACGAGGCAGATCCGGGCAGTCGGGGCGCGCAGCGCCTCGACCGCTGGACGGGCCGGCCCACACTGCTCCCCCACCCCGTGGCGTCTTAAGAAAACCACCCCTACGAAAAACCAGAATCATCTGGACGCAAAAAAGAAATCACGCCACGCAAAACCAGAATCACCCGACGCAGAACAGCTCACATGACGAAACAGTGCGGGCAACGAAGAACAGCGCGGACGATCAAGCGGCCGCAACGACGCGCTCAGCGCCGTGAACGGGGTAGCGGGGGATGCTCTACCGCGCAGCATCAAGCGCTCTGCGCAAGGCAGCGTGATAGGCTGGCATGCGGGTCTGCAAGTCGGCCTGAACCTGGAGCCATTCGGTTTCCAGCGCGGGGGAACGCGCGACGCGAGCGCCCCAGATCTCGCCAGGGAAATGCGTGTCACAGCGCCAGCGCGGAATGATATGCCAGTGCAGATGCGGAACCTGGTTGCCGAGTTCGGCAAGATTTACCTTGGCGGGTGCGAGCGTGTCGCGCAGCGCCTGCTCCACCGCCCACACCGCGCCCATCAGGCGGTGGCGCGCGGGTGGTGCGAGCGCGGTCATTTCCGCCACGTGCGCGCGCCAGATG
>SCQX01000029.1 GCA_004298545.1 Candidimonas sp.
TGGCTTCAGTGCTGCGGGTTAGCAAAATCGTCGACTACGGTACGCTGGTGCTTACCCACATGGCCAGCTATCCGGGGCAGTTGTTCAGCGCTTCCGATCTGGCCAGTACGCTGGGGTTGGGCCAGCCGGTGGTCAGCAAGGTGCTCAAAACGCTCGGGCACCACGATCTGGTGAAGAGCAGCCGGGGGGTGAAGGGCGGCTACGCATTGAGCCGCGCGCCCGAGCGTATCAGCATCGCAGAGATCATCGACGCGCTCGAAGAGCAGCCCTTCGGGCTGACCGAGTGCAGCGCGGTTCCCGGCGCGTGTTACTTCGAGGCGGGCTGCCAGATACGGCCGAACTGGCAGCGCATCAATGCAATCGTGCGCCGAACACTGGAAGACACCACGCTTGCCGACATGATGCCGGCGAACCCGGACGCCAGGCCAAGGGCGGTTGCGCGCGGCGTCGGCAGCAAATATGGGGTTTCGGCAACGAACCCAGTCATGGTTTCACGGAGTACGCATCGATGAGCACCACAGTCACTGAAAAAATCGATTCCTACCTGGGGGGCGAGTACAAACCGGGTTTCGTCACCGAGATCGAGTCCGACTCGCTTCCCAAGGGCCTGAATGAGAATATCATCCGCCAGTTGTCGGCCAAGAAGCACGAACCCGAATTCATGCTCGAGTGGCGGCTGTCCGCGTATCACCATTGGTTGACAATGTCGCAGCCCAACTGGGCCAAGGTGAAATTTCCGCCGGTGGATTTTCAGGACATCATCTACTATTCGGCACCGAAATCCAACAAGAAGGAAGGTCCGAAAAGCATCGAGGACGTCGATCCGGAACTGTTGCGTACTTACGAGAAACTGGGGGTACCGCTGCACGAGCGCGCCAAGCTGGCGGGGGTAGCCGTCGATGCGGTGTTCGACTCGGTATCGGTGGCGACCACGTTTCGCAAGCAGCTGGCCGAGGCGGGCGTCATTTTCTGCTCGTTTTCCGAAGCCGTAAAAGATTATCCCGACATCGTGCGCAAATATCTGGGGTCGGTGGTGCCTCCGGGCGATAATTTCTTCGCCGCTTTGAATTCCGCTGTTTTTTCCGACGGCTCGTTCGTGTTCATCCCGAAGGGGGTGCGGTGCCCGATGGAGTTGTCGACCTACTTCCGCATCAATGCGCAGGATACCGGGCAGTTCGAGCGAACGCTCATCATCGCCGAAGAGGGCGCGTCGGTCAGCTATCTGGAGGGCTGTACGGCGCCGATGCGCGACGAGAACCAGCTGCATGCCGCGGTGGTAGAGCTCGTGGCGCTGGACGACGCCAAGATCAAATACTCCACGGTTCAGAACTGGTACCCCGGCGACAAGGACGGCAACGGCGGCATTTTCAATTTCGTCACCAAGCGCGGGGAATGCCGCGGGCCGCGTTCGCGCATTGCCTGGACGCAGGTGGAAACCGGGTCGGCGATCACCTGGAAATATCCCAGCGTGGTGCTGCGCGGCGACGATTCGGTGGGCGAGTTCTACTCCGTGGCGGTCACCAACAACTACCAGCAGGCCGACACCGGGTCGAAGATGACCCACATGGGGCGCAATACGCGCAGCACCATCATCTCCAAGGGCATATCGGCGGGCCGCAGCAGCAACGTGTTTCGCGGGCTGGTGCGAGTAACGCCCAAGGCTGATGGCGCGCGCAACTATACGCAGTGCGACTCGCTGCTCATCGGCAAGAAATGCGCGGCACACACCTTCCCGACCATCGAGGCGCAGAACCCCACGGCGCAAATCGAGCACGAGGCAACCACCTCGCGCATTGCCGAAGACCAGCTCTTCTATACCATGCAGCGCGGGCTGTCGAACGAAGATGCGGTTTCCATGATCGTCAATGGCTTCTGTAAGGAAGTCTTCAAAGAGCTGCCCATGGAATTTGCCGTGGAGGCTCAGAATCTGCTCGGCGTCAGCCTTGAAGGCACCGTCGGTTAGCGTATCGCCGCCATCGTTCCCGTTTTCATAGTCTCCATCGTTCTCACGACATCATGCTCGAAATAAAGAATCTGCACGCGTCCATTGGCGACAAGGCCATTCTGAAAGGCGTAGACCTTTCCATCAAACCCGGTGAAGTCCATGCCATCATGGGTCCCAACGGCTCGGGCAAGAGCACGCTCGCACAAGTACTTGCGGGTCGCGAGAATTTCCATGTGGACAGTGGCGAAGTTCGTTGGATGGGGCAGGATCTGCTCTCGATGCCCATCGAAGAGCGCGCCCGCTCCGGGCTGTTCCTGGCGTTTCAGTATCCCATCGAAATCCCGGGCGTCTCCAATGCCTATTTTCTGAAAGCGGCCGTCAACGCGGTGCGCAAGCATCAGGGCTTGCCTGAACTCGATTCCATGGATTTCATCAAACGGGTGAAAGATGAAATGAAGGCCGTGGGCATGCGGGAAGAGTTTCTCTACCGCTCGGTCAACGAAGGCTTCTCGGGTGGCGAGAAGAAGCGCAACGAAGTCTTGCAGATGGCGCTGCTGCAGCCCAAGCTCGCCATTCTCGATGAAACCGATTCCGGACTCGATATCGATGCGTTGAAGGCGGTGGCAGAGGGGGTGAACCATCTTCGTTCGCCCGACCGTTCGCTGCTGGTCATCACCCATTACCAGCGCCTGCTCGATTACATCGTTCCCGATTATGTCCATGTCCTGGCGGCGGGGCGCATCGTGCGGTCCGGCGGACGCGAACTGGCGCTCGAACTCGAAAAGCGCGGCTATGGCTGGCTGGAGCCGAAGGCGCCGCGCGGGCTGCGCGGGCGCGGCCGCACGGGCGCGGCAGCCAAGCCCGAGGCGCCGTCCGAACCCGAGGTGTCGGCATGAGCGCGGTACAGAACTGGCAGGAAGATTTCGGCGCGCGCGCCGGCGAATTGTTCGGCGCGGCGGTGCCGTGGCTCGCCACGACGCGGCGGCGCGCGCTGGCGCGCTTCAACGACGAGGGATGGCCGACCACCCGACAAGAGGAATGGCACCATACGACACTGGCGGCGCTTGGCCAGACATCGTTTTCGATCGGCACGGGTTCCTGTACGCGCGCGCGCATCGAAGCGCTGCGCGACGGCGACGCGGGGCACTGGCTGGTTTTTGTCGATGGCCGCTATGCAGCCGACCTGTCGGATCCCGGCGTGCTGCCGGGCGGTGTCGAGCTGACGCCGTTGTCCCGCGTGGCGACTGATCACCCGGAACGGCTCGAATCCCGCCTGGGTGCCGAAACCGACGGTTCCACGGTCGCGGCGCTCAACCTGGCATTTGCCTCCGATGGTGCGTTCATCCACATCGGCCGGGGCTGTCAGGTCGATTCGCCCATCCATCTGGTTTTTGTTTCAGCGGCGGCGAATGGCGCAGAGTTCGTACGTAATGTCGTCGTTGCGGAATCCGGATCGCGGGCAACCTTGGTCGAGCATTATGTCGGTGGGGGGGCCGAGGCGTCGTTGACGAGCACCGTGACGCGCATGACGCTGGCGCCTGACGCCCAGGTCACGCACCTGAAATTGCAGCAGGAGTCGCCGGCCGCTTTCCACTTGGGCGCGCTCGACGTCGATCAGGCAAGCGGTTCGGTATTTCGTTCGCACTCGCTGTCGTTTGGTGCGCGGCTTGCCCGCAACGATATCACCACGGGCTTCTCGGGTGAGCATTGCGAGACGCTGCTCAACGGCCTGTACTATGTGAACGGCCGGCGGCACGTGGATCATCACACCAATATCCTGCACGCGCAGCCCAACGGCACGAGCCGCGAGTACTATCGCGGCATTCTGGCCGACACGGCGCGCGGCGTGTTCACCGGGCTCATCCTGGTGTCGCCGGGCGCCGACGGCACCGATGCCATACAGCGCACCGACAGCCTGCTGCTGTCGCGCATGGCGCGCGCCGACGCCCGGCCGCAGCTGGAAATTTACGCCGACGACGTGAAGTGCGCGCATGGCGCAACGGTCGGTCAAATCGACGAAAACAGCCTGTTTTACCTGCGCTCGCGCGGGCTGGACGAAATGCACGCCCGCAATCTGGTGGTGTACGCTTTTGCCGCCGAGGCATTGGCGCGCATCGAGGACGACGTGCTGCGCCGGCGCGCGTCGACCACCATCCGGCAATTGTTGCCGGGTGGACCTCAATTGGGGGAACTGGCATGAACGCTCCCGATCTGCAAATCCGTCGCGCACCCGGCGCTGATTGTGTGCCCGATTTTCCGGTTCTGACGCAGACGGTTCGTGGCCAGCGGCTGGCGTATCTGGACAACGGCGCCACCACGCAGAAGCCCGAGTCGGTCATCGAGGCCGAGCAGTGGTTTTATCGCCGCTCCAACGCCAACATCCACCGTGGCGTCCATTGGCTGTCGCAGCATGCCACCGACCTCTACGAGGCCGGGCGCGAGCACGTGCGGGTTTTTCTCAACGCGGCGCGCCCAGAAGAGATCGTCTTCACGCGCGGGGCAACAGAGGCCATCAATCTGGTCGCGCAAAGCTGGGGGCGGGCACAGCTCAAACCCGGTGATGAAATCATCGTCAGCGGGCTCGAGCATCATTCCAATATTGTTCCGTGGCAGCTGATCGGCCAGCAGACGGGCGCCGTCCTGAAGGTTATCCCCATCAACGACCGCGGCGAGTTGCTGATGGACGATTACCGGGCGCTGTTGAATGCCCGCACGCGCCTGGTTGCCGTCGCGCATGTTTCAAACGCCCTGGGTACCATAAACCCCGTGGCGGAGATCACGCGCCTGGCGCACGCGGCGGGTGCGCGCGTGCTGGTGGACGGCGCGCAGGCGGTGGCTCATCAGGCGGTCGATGTTCAGGCGCTGGATTGTGATTTTTATGCATTCTCCGGCCACAAGCTTTACGGGCCCACAGGTATCGGCGCGCTGTATGCGCGTTACGAGATACTTGACGCGATGCCGCCGTGGCAGGGGGGCGGCGACATGATCCGCACGGTCAGCTTCGAGAAGACCACGTATGCGGGGGTGCCGCAGCGCTTCGAGGCTGGCACGCCCAACATCGCCGGCGTAGTGGGCCTGTCGGCGGCAATCGATTACGTCAGCGCGCTTGGCCTCGACGCGATCGCGCAGTACGAGCATGAACTGCTGGTTCATGCCACCAAGGCCGTCGCCGCCATCCCCGGATTGCGCGTCGTGGGTACCGCGGCGCAAAAAGCCGCCATCCTGTCTTTCGTCGTCGAGGGTATCCATCCGCACGACCTGGGAACGATACTCGACACGCACGGGGTCGCCATCCGTGCGGGCCACCACTGCGCCATGCCGGTCATGACGCGTTTCGGCATCCCCGGCACGGCGCGGGCCTCGTTGGCCCTCTACAACACCGAACGTGATATTTCGGCCCTGGTCGAAGCGCTCGACGAGGCCCAAAAGTTGTTCGGAACGGGGCGGCGGGCATGACTGAGCAATTCGGCGATTTGCGCGAGCTTTACCAGGAACTCATTTTCGACCATAACCGCCATCCCCGAAATTATCATGAGTTGCCCGATGCGAACCGCCAGGCGGAAGGCTACAACCCGCTGTGCGGCGACCGGCTCACCGTTTATCTCAGGGTTGAGAACGGTCGCGTCGAGGACGCCAGCTTCGTGGGTCACGGGTGCGCCATTTCAACGGCATCGGCCTCCCTCATGACGGAGGCGGTCAAGGGGCAGCCGGTCGAGGAAGTGGAAGCCCTGTTCCGCGACATGCATGCCATGCTGACCGATGCTCATCCCGAGGGGCGGGATTTCGGCAAACTCGAAGTGTTGTCGGGCGTTCGCGAGTTTCCGGCGCGCGTCAAGTGTGCCACCCTGGCCTGGCACACGCTGCACAATGCCATAGCCACCGCGGGCGATGTCGCCCAAACCGAATGAAAGAGGCTCATCATGCGTTATGATCGTCAGGAAGTGGTGGTCAGCCGCGACTGCCCGGCAGTCACCGTGCCGTACGGGTCGCCAGTCACGATCGAGAAGGGCTGTTACGCGCAGATTACGCAGCAGCTCGGCGGCAGTTATACCGTACTCGTGGAAGGGAATCTGTATCGCGTCGAAGGCGTCGACGCCGATGCGCTGGGGCTCGAGGCCGCCGACCCCGATCAGCCGGCGGTACCCGATGGCCCGATCACGGCCGAATCGGTTGAAGACGCGGCGTGGGCATTGCTGGCTACTTGTTACGACCCCGAGATTCCAATCGATATCGTCAATCTGGGTCTGGTCTATAGCTGTAAAGTGCTGGAAGCGGGCGAGAACTTATACCGCATCGATATGGAAATGACGCTGACCGCCCCCGGTTGCGGCATGGGGTCCATGATTGCCGACGAGGCGCGCGGGAAGCTGCTGACAATCCCCGGCGTGGACGAAGTGAAGGTGGATCTGGTGTGGGATCCCCCCTGGAGCCGTGACATGATCAGTGAGGCGGCGCGCCTTGAAATGGGGCTGATGTAGCCGCGGCATGCGCGCTTACAAGCTGACTTGTTTCAGCGGCTTGATGGCCGCGCCATCGGTCTTGCGCCACCCCAGCGTGGCGCCGCGCGAGAATGCCGCGTAGACGGCGGCGTTGCGGTTGTGGACCGATAACCGCTGGTAGAGGGTTTCGGTGTGCGCCTTGGTGGTGGCAACCGAAATGTTCAGCTCGCGGCTGACGCTCTTGATGGGGTAGCCTCTGGCGAGCAGCGCCAGAACTTCATACTGGCGGGGGGTCAGGCTGAGCATTTCGGCCTCGCTGGCGATGAGCGCCGGTGAGATTGGCTGTGGCTCGCCGGCTTCAGGCGGCAGTCGCGGCGCG